>NZ_JBHLWY010000014.1:0-30757 GCF_042432615.1 Bhargavaea ullalensis | reverse complement strand
CCGACATTCACAGCGTGTATCCCGACATTCACGGTTCCTATCCCGACATTCGGCGCCGCAATCCCGACATTCGCCCCGCCACGGTTCCTATCCCGACATTCACAGCGTGTATCCCGACATTCACGGTTCCTATCCCGACATTCGGCGCCGCAATCCCGAGATTCGCCCCGCCACGGTTTCTATCCCGACATTCACAGCGTGTATCCCGACATTCATGGTGCCTATCCCGACAATCGGCGCCGCAATCCCGACATTCGGCGTCTCTTCTTCTGCCATTGACTTTTCAACCCCCGACAAAACCGGCGGGTTTATTTTTTGTCTATTTTTCAACAGAAAAACTGATTTCTTTGAAAAAGGTGTGATAAAAATCACAGTGTCAGGGTATAGGCAAATTTAAGATAGAACTATAGAAAAACAGGACGGAGGGTTGACGATGAAGAAAAATAAAAACCCGCATGACGCGGATTTGAGAGGGACATTGATCAGCGTGTTCATCGTCGGGTTCATCATCATTGCGATGTGGGCCATCATTTACGGCATGTACGTCAAGCTATAAGGAAGGAGGAGAACCTCTATGCATCTCCACAAATTTGAAAAAATCTGGCTGGCATTCGGCATCATTACACTTTTAGTTTTCCTCGGAATTGTCGGCGTCACGGCATTTGCACAGGGCCAGACTCCCGCCGGCGGTCTGGACATAATTGACCCGGAAAAAGTGGACACCACGGCTCCGTTTGATAAACCGGGTGTCCGGAAGATCAACGACAACACCTATGAAGTCGTCATAAAGGCGATGACCTACGGATATGAGCCGTCGGAAATCCAGGTTCCTGCCGGCAAGGAAATCATCTTCACCGTCACGAGCAAAGACGTTGTCCACAGCTTCACGATTCCCAACACGAAAGTGAACATGATGGTCGTCCCGGGGCGGATCAGCCATAAAAGCTACACGTTTGAAAAGCCGGGCACTTATCTGACTCTCTGCAATGAATATTGCGGAACCGGTCACCATTTCATGTACACGGAAATCGAGGTGGTTGAGGAATGATTGGAAACTCTGAACGAAAACTCGCTTTAAGCAATATCGCCGTGGCATACACTGCCTTCCTGATCGGCACATTTTGCGGACTCATCCAGGTGTTCATGCGGAACGACCGGCTGGAATTGCCGGCCTGGCTCGATTATTACCAGGTCCTGACGGCGCACGGCGTGCTGCTCGCCCTTGTTTACACCACGTTCTTCATCTATGGGTTCCTGATTACGGGCATGAGCAAATCACTCGGGACCTTCGGGCCGAAAGTGCGCCTGTGGTCCTGGATCGGATTTTTTGTAACCTTGATCGGAACGGTCGGAGCGACAATTGAAATCATTTCCGGCCGTGCCAGCGTCCTGTATACGTTTTATGCGCCGCTGAAGGCAAGCGGCTGGTTCTACGTTGATCTCGCGCTTCTCATCATCGGCACCTGGATCATGAGTTTTGCGCTCATCGGCCACTACATGCAATGGCGCCGGAAAAATCCGGGCGTGCTGAGCCCGCTGTTCGCGTACATGACGATGGCGACATTCGCGCTCTGGATCATCAGCTGCCTCGGCGTTGTCGCCGCCGTCTTGTTCCAGTACATTCCTTGGGCATTCGGATTCGTCGATACGATCAACGTCGAGCTGAGCCGTTCGCTGTTCTGGTATTTCGGTCACCCGCTCGTTTATTTCTGGCTGCTGCCTGCCTATATGGCCTGGTATCTCGTCATTCCGAAGCTTGTCGGCACGAAGGTCTTCAGTGACTCGCTCGCCAGGCTGTCATTCCTGCTGTTCATCTTGTTCTCGATCCCTGTCGGCTTCCACCACCAGCTGGGCGAGCCGGGTGTGTCTGACTTCTGGAAGTTCCTCCAGGTCACGCTCACATTCATGGTCGTCATCCCGACGCTCATGACGGCGTTCTCGCTGTTTGCCGTCTTTGAAACTTCCGGGCGGCAAAAAGGTGCCAAAGGACTCTTCGGATGGATCGGCAAACTGCCATGGAGCGATATCCGGTTCACCTCGATTTTCATCGCGATGGCGTTCTTCATTCCGGGCGGAGCCGGCGGCATCATCAACGCCAGCTTCCAGCTGAACGAGTTCATCCACAATACGCTCTGGGTCGTCGGACACTTCCACATCACGGTCGGCACGCCGGTCGCGATGACATTCATGGGGATTTCGTTCTGGCTCATCCCGTATCTGACGGGCCGCACGCTCGGCAAAACGACCAAAAAATTGGCTTATGTCCAGATTGCTTCCTGGTCAATCGGCATGATCCTCATGTCGTCCGCACAGCACGTGCTCGGATTGCTCGGTGCGCCGCGCAGAACCCAGTACTCGCACTACAATGACAACCCAACCGTTCTCGGATGGTTTGACGGATTCTTCTCCAACACGGCGACGATCGCAATCGGCGGAACGATCTTGTTTTTCTCGGCGATGCTCCTGATCGTCATCGTGCTGCGGCTCTGGTTCGTGGAACCGCGTTCTCTGGAAAATGATCTGTATGCCGAATTCCCGATTGCGGAAAGCGATTCCTCGGCCACACCGAAGTGGCTGGAAAACTGGTGGATCTGGATCGGCATCGCGCTTGCGCTGATCATCATTGCCTATGCAATCCCGATCACCCACCTGATACAGGACGCACCTCCGGGGTCCAAAGGCTTTATCAACTGGTAAGGAGATGAGCGCATATGCTTCTGATGCTCGTGGCATTCATGATCGTCATGATCATTGTTATGGTGATCGCGATGGAAGTCGGATCTGAGAAAAAATAAAGCCGGATGGCCAAGGCTGTCTGAATGAGAGCCAACACGGGTGTTTCCGGTGGTTGGCTCTTTTTGCTGTCGCGTTTTTCTGATCAGTTGAAATCTTTCCTTGCCAATGGTAAAATCCTTATTCTGTTTTGACGCTTTTTCGGCAGGGCAAAGGGGGAGCTTAAATGTCGGCAGAAGATCACCCGGATTACGGGATGGAGTCGGAGCGGCTGGCTTATACGAAAGAGTACATGGAGAAGCTGCTCGGCGAAACGCAGCGCGAAGAAGAGATTTCGAGGGAGAACATCCGCCAGGCGATCGGGAATGCGGAACACCTCGACTCAAGCCAGAGCTACATCAACGTTCTGACGAATGCGCGGTTTTTTGAAATGGCCGCCACGCAGCGGGAGGGTCTGGAGGCGATCCGGCAAAGTCCATACTTTGCACGGATTCATTTTAAAAAAGGGGAGGAGCCGGCGGAACTTCTTTATATCGGCAAGACTTCGCTGTTTCACCGGGAAACCCAGGAGCCCATCATCGTCGATTGGCGTTCGCCGGTTGCGAATGTGTATTACGACGGACGGCTCGGAGAAGTCACATACGATGTGAACGGCGAGGAAAATGCCGGTCATTTATACGCCAAGCGGCAGTATAAGATTGAAGAGGGGGAGCTCCTGGGCATCCGGGATGTCGACCTGACGACAAACGACGAACTTCTTCAGGAGGCGCTTGCCGGAAAAGCGGATGTCCGGCTGACGGAAATCGTTTCGACGATCCAGAAAGAGCAAAATGACATCATCCGGGCCAACCTCAAGCGACCGATCATCGTCCAGGGGGCTGCCGGGAGCGGCAAGACGACGATCGCCCTTCACCGGATTTCGTATTTTCTTTATACGCTCGGAGCGGATTTCCCGTCGGATAAGCTCATGATCCTGGCACCGAGCCGGCTGTTCATCGGCTATATTGCGGATGTGCTGCCCGAGCTCGGCGTAGGCAAGATCAAACAGACGACGTTCACCGATTATGTGCTCGGTGCGACCGGGCTGAAACTGAAGCTGTCCAATCCGGACGAAAAGCTGGCAATGCTTGCGGAAGGCCGGGAAGGAAGCGGATCTGCGACCGGAATCGCAAAGATGAAAGGGTCGCTCCAATACCGGAATCAGATGGACCGGTACGTCAAAATCATCGAGCGGGAAACGGCGGAACTGTTTGAGGATGTGTTCATCGAGAAGTACCGGATCATCCGGAAAGAGCGCCTCCAGCGTCTGTTCATCAAAGAATTTTCTTATCTGCCGCTTCAAAAACGCCTGGAACGGATCCGGGCGATCTTGAAGACCGAGGTGAACAGAAAGCTAAAAGAGATCCTTGGCACTCTCGAAAAGAGGTACAATGAGGCCTTGGACAAGGCGCTGTTCGGCATCCGGGATGATGCCCGCCGGAAAGAAAAGACGACCCGGCTCATTGATGAGCGGGACGAACGGCTGCCGTCCATCCGCACGGAAGGAAAGAAGACGGTTTCAACTTATATGAAGCGCTTCAGGAAATATAATATAAAGACCTTGTATCGCCACTGGCTTTCCGACTCGTCGACACTCGAAAGGACCGCGGCGGAGTGGACGGATCCGGAGCGGCAGCGTTTTCTGAAAGCTCATGAAAAAGAACGGTGGGAAGTCGAGGACCTGGCGGCGCTTTACTACCTCCATTCCAAACTGAACGGGGTGGATGAGCGCTGGAAAATGCGGGCGGTGTTCATCGACGAGGCGCAGGACTACAGTGCATTCCAGTTTGCCGCGCTCAAGGAAGGGCTTGGCACGGACATGTTCACAATTGTCGGGGACCTGGCGCAGGGCATTCATTCCTACCGCTCGGTGACAAACTGGGAACCGGTCCTCGGATTATTCCCCCGCGCGGCTTATCGCACTCTCCAGAAAAGTTACCGGACGACAATCGAAATCATGGAAACGGCAAACCGGATGTTAAGGAAGATGAATCCGGACCTGCCGCTCGTGGAGCCGGTCGTCCGCCACGGACGGCCGCCTGTGCTTCATGCGGCAGCGTCGTTTGATCCGATGCAGATTCTCGGGATAGCGGAAGATATTCGGCAGCGCGGATTCCGCTCCGTGGCGCTGATCACAAAGACGGCGAAAGAAGCCAAAAAGATGCACCGGATGCTGGCGGTTGAAAGCACCGAAGTCCGGTTGCTGGACGAGCAGTCGGAGCCGGAGCAGGACCGTCTACTCGTTGTTCCGGGACATCTGGCGAAAGGCCTTGAGTTCGATGCGGTCATCGTGGCAGCGTTCGAGTTCCCGTTTGAAGAGCGGGAGATCGACCGGAAACTGCTATACGTGGCGATGACCCGCCCGATGCATGAGTTGCATCTGGTCGGTGATTTCGGACGGTTATTGGGGGATTGAATTACATCATTGCGATCCAGGCAGCATGTAATAGGAAGACGGACACGTACACAGCCAGCGCGGCGCCGAGCGAAATCCTGAACAAGGCTGATCCGTCAAGGCGGCCGGACAAGGCGATCAAAACCGCGGGCAGCGAAAGTTTGACGAAGAAAAAGGCAGGGACCGAAGTGCCGAGCAGGCGGTCCATGAGCGGATTCGCCTCCTCGATCATGCCGCCGCTTACGCCTAGCCAAGTGAAAAAGGCATCTCCAAAACACAAAAGCAGCAAAAACAAAGCAGGTTGCAGCAAATCGGTGTTCTTCATTTTTTTCTCCTTTAATTGAAGATACAGTCATTATTGCCACATAAGAGAGCGGTATTCGGTTCAGAATAATGGGGAAGGTTGACGAATTGATGACAGTCCGGCAGTCAACTTTACAATCATTAACGGCAGGTTTAAACTCTCTAAATGTTGCACGGCTATAGTCAGGGTGAGGAACAACAAAATGCCGCAGGCACCCTAAAGGAGAGATCAAGATGAATGGCGATCCGGCCGGGAATTCTTTCCGGCAACACTGCACAGAAAACAGAGCATCGGATACGGTCCGGGTGATGTCCTTTAACATGGCGCACGGAATGGGCATGGACGGACGGGTGGAGCTTTCCAGGACGGCCGAGGTGATCAGGGCATCCGGCGCAGACATCATCGGACTGCAGGAAGTGGACCGGCATTTTTCCGCACGCAGTGCTTTTGAAGACCAGGCTGCGCGCCTGGCGGAAATGCTCGGCATGCAATACGGGTTTGGGGCCAACGTCGTGGAACCGTCCCTGAAAGACGGAATGCCGATCGGAGAATACGGCAATGCCGTCCTGAGCCGGTTTCCGATCAAATATGCAGTGAATCATCCGCTTGCTGATGTGCTCCCGGAAGGAGAAGATCCGGAACCGAGAGGCATCCTTGAGACCTTCATTGATCTCGGCGGCACTTATCTGAACTTCTACAACACGCATATGAGCCTCAGCGACGGGGCACTGCGCACCGGAATCAGCCGACTGCTGAAGCTCACGGGCCGGTCTCTGTTCCCGACGATCGTCACGGGTGACTTCAACGCAGCCCCCGATCATCCGGGCATCGCAGCGATGGACGAGCGATTCAATGAAGTGTTCCGCAAGTCGGGCGCAGGCCAGCTGCCGACATTCCCCTCCCGTTCATACGAGGAGAACAGCGGCAAATGGACCGTGCCGCACTCGAAAATCGATTACATATTCGCGGACCTTTCCCAGACGGTCACACGGGCAGATGTAATCGATACATCCATATCCGATCATCTGCCGATTGTGGCGGACTTGTCTCTTAAAGGGGCAAGGGGAAAAGGCCGCTTTGCAAAGCCGAATGAACTGAACGAAGCATGAGGGGGAGCGGATCGCTCTCCTTTTACTTTTTAACAGGCAGGAGAAACAGGCGCCGGACGAGAAGTAGTGGACAGCCTGAAAGACATAGAAAGGTTGGAGGAACCCAAATGAAAAAAATCGGTTTTGTCAGACACGGCGTGACCGCCTGGAACAAGGAGCGGCGATGGCAGGGCACCGTGGACATTCCGCTGGATGAAGAAGGAATCCAAGAAGCGCATCTTGTCGGAGAGCGGCTGGCGGGAGAGAACTGGCAGATCATCTACGCCAGCCCCCTGCTCCGGGCACGCCGGACTGCAGAAATCATCCACGGGGCGATGCCGGACATCGACCTGCGATTTGATGACCGGTTGATGGAAGTGAGCGGAGGAAAAGTCGAAGGCACGACGGAGGATGAGCGGGTTCAAATGTGGGGCGCAGACTGGAGAACCCGGTCGGCCGAATATGGCATGGAAACGGATGAAGATATGATTTCAAGGGGCATGGCGTTTCTCGATGACATCCGGAAGCAGCCGGAAGAGCGGGTGCTCGTCGTCACACACGGCGGCTTCATTGCCCGGATGCTGTCCGCCCTCACGCCTGGACGGAAATACACGGAACGGCTGCTCAATACGTCCGTCACCGAAGTGGAACTGCAGGAAGAGTGCAATCTGTGCACGCTCTATAATTGTACCCGGCATCTGACGCCCGGTGGTTGACGGGGTGCAGTGCAACATACGAATAGACCGGCCGGAAGCCATTTGTTCCGGCCGGTCTTTCTATGCCTCGCTGTCAAAAAAGATGTGCCTCGGTATTGGATCCGCATCTGCGGTTTCCAGCACCCCGAAAGAAAACCGGGGCTGGCGGCGTTTGTCCGTCGGGGAGCCGGGGTTGAACAGGAGGACCCCGTTCCGCTCCTCGATCAGCGGGATATGCGAATGCCCAAAGACGATGAAATTTGGCAGATCCGGCCTGAACGCATCCAACGCGCGCTGCGGGGTGTTTTTGCCTTTTCCGTCTCCGTGGACAAGCCCGATCCGGATGCCGTCAATCGTAATGGTTTTCTTTTTTCCGAACCGCTCCAGCAGTTCGGGCGGATCCACATTGCCCGCAACGCCTTCAACGGGTGCGTAGTTCTGCAGTTCTTCCGCGACATCAGCGGTCTGCCAGTCGCCGGTATGCAAAATACGGTCTGCGTCTCTTAGCTCTTCTGTTAGACGCGGAGGCAACTGCTTCGCCATCCGCGGCATATGGGTATCCCCGAGGAGAATGACTTTCATGGAACTCCTCCTTCCGGCTTCAGATTCATTCTTTTAGACCGAGTGCTTCTTCGGCTTGTCCAAGTCCCTTCACTGGCGAATGGCACACCTGGTTTTCGCAAATAAACACCGACAGGGGAGAGGACCGGTCTGCCTTGCCGACCGTTAAGGCGTCCAGCAAGCCGCTTCCTTCTTCGGACGATTCTGCCCAGACATCGAACGGCAAGAATTCCGAGCGCAGCGAAGCGAGCAGTTCCCCACGGTCCGGCCCGCTGCTTCCGGAAACGACGATTTCCCGGCCGTCCGACTCAAAGGCCATCCGGGCCGTCAGGAGTGTCAACGTGCCGTTCGGATACTGTGTCGCTTCGCCGGAGAATTCATTGATGATGGACTCGGACCGCCTGGACCAACGTTCGTCGGCGGTCAGTTTGCCGAGCCGCCACAGTTGCACGGCCGCCACGCCGTTTCCGGACGGCAGGGCGCCGTCCAGCACGTCCTTTTCCCGGACAAGCAGCTTTTCGCCTTCCTTGTCGGTGAAGTAAAAGCCTCCCGCGCCATCTGCAAAGCGCTCCTCGAGCAGCTCTGCCAGCCGGACGGCCTGCCCGATATACTTTTCCCCGCCGGTCGCCTGATGCAATTCGATCAGGCCCCAGATGAGATAGGCATAGTCATCCAGATAAGCATGGAACTTCGGCTCGCCGTCCCGCCAGCGGGCAAACAGCTGATGACCGTTCCAAAGATGTTCTTCAAGGAACAGTTCGGCGCGCTCCGCCATTTCAATGAGATCCCCGTCTCCGAACGCTGCGCCGGCCTTGGCCAGCGCAGCAATCATGAGCCCGTTCCAGGAAGTGAGGATTTTATCGTCAAGGTGCGGATAAACACGTTCCCCGCGCGCTTCCAACAGCTTCGGCAGCGACTCTGACAGGATGTTCTCGACTTCCTCCTCGGTCAGACCGAACTCCGCGGTCACATCATCCAGATTCAGACCGACCATATTCGGAATGCTTTTCCCTTCAAAGTTCCCGCCGGGCATGATGTCATACACCGCGCAGACGATCTCCGCCTCGCGCTCCTCCAGCACCGCGTGGACCTCTTCATCGGTCCACAGGTAATAAGTGCCTTCCGCCCCCTCGGAGTCCGCGTCGATTGCGGAATAAAAACCGCCTTCGGGATGGGTCATCTCCCGCTTTACGAATTCCGCCAGATCCGAAACGATGCCTGCATATCTCGGATCGCCCGAAAGCTGCCACGCCTCCGTATAGGCCATCATGAGCATCGCCTGATCGTAAAGCATCTTTTCAAAGTGGGGAACGAGCCAATATTCATCGACCGAGTAACGAGCAAAGCCGGAACCGAATTGATCGTAGACGCCACCGCTCGCCATCGCATCGAGCGTCCGGTCGGCCATGTCAAACGCCGCCGGCTCTCCGTGCCAATTAAAATAGCGCAGCAGGTACAGCAGCTGGTGGGGGGACGGGAACTTTGGCGCGCCGCCAAACCCGCCGTGGACGCCGTCAAACAGCCGGGCGAGCTGACCGAATCCCTGATGAAGGACCGTTGCGGGAACTCCGTCACCGGAACTTTCGAATTTCACTTCGAGTGCTTCCGTCAGCCGGTCACCGATCTCTTTCACGCGCTCCGGTTCATTCTGGTAGATCTCCCGGATTTGGGGCAATACATCCATCATGCCCGGACGGCCGTACTTGCCTTCTTTCGGAAAGTACGTACCGATGTAAAACGGCTTTTGATCCGGTGTAAGGAAGGCATTCAGCGGCCATCCGCCCTGTCCCTTCAGCTTCATGCAGGCATCCATGTAAATCGCGTCGATATCCGGCCGCTCTTCACGGTCCACCTTCACCGGTATGAAAGATTCGTTCAGCAGTGCGGCCACTTCCGGATCTTCGAAGGACTCATCTTCCATGACATGACACCAATGGCATGTGCTGTAGCCGATTGAAACGAACACCGGCTTGTTTTCGGTTTTCGCCCGCTCAAAAGCCTCCGGCGACCATTCCAGCCAATTCACCGGATTGCGCGCGTGCTGGAGCAGATAGGGGGATTTTGACTTGATCAGCCAGTTAAATTCAGTGGAGCAGCGTTCTTGCATGGAGGCTCATCCTTTCGATTGGTCTGCGTGTTAATTGTATTGTACCCGAACGGGAGAAGAACAAGCCGGCAGGCAAATCTGACTTCAAAGGAGGAATTGGTATGTAAACGGCAAATACTAGTAGAGAGTGGGAGCATCGGCAGCCGGCTTGAGGGGAAGCGGGAGATAAAAAAAGAATATCAAAAAGGATGTGGGGGATTGCAGAAGATGAGAAAGCGGTGGCTGATCGGTTTCCCGGTTTTGTTGATTGCCGCCTTTGTGGGGGGATATTTCTACTTCCTGTCTTCTGATGGCAACGGGCCGGAGGAAGCGTCCGACTTGCCCGTGCCGGCGGGCGATAAAGATCCGCCCCTGTACAGTCGGCCTCCGTCTGAAGATCGGCTCATGCAGGACATCCATCAGATGACTCATCAGAAAGTGGCGGCCAAGCAGAAATGGGGCGCTCTGCAGATCACACAAAACCGGATTGATGAGATGATCGGCACCGTTTCGTCCGGTGACTATGAGCACGGCGATCTCTATCTCGACATTTTGGGGAAATGGAAAGACGGGGACTTTACGAATTCAGTGAAAGCGCACAACGCAATATGGAAACTGCAGAGAGGGACGGTCGGAAAAGCGAAGAGACTGTCCACAACGGATGAAGAACTGAAATATATCCGGGACCAGTTTGACGATAAATATGCGGACGTCTACAGAGGCGTCCAAGACAAACCGGGCGGCTGAAGGAGGCCCGGTTTTGTTGTGGATTGACTGTTGACCCTGACGCTGCGTCAGGCTCTATACTGAATCCGTGGGGGAAAGGAGGACGGCATGCTAAGAAAAGTGAAAGATGTGGCGGATCTGGCAGGCGTCAGCATCCGGACGCTTCATCATTATGACCGGATCGGTCTGCTCTCGCCGGCATCCGAGACCAAAGCGGGATACCGGCTGTATTCGGATGAAGACCTTGACCGGCTGCAGCAGATTTTGTTTTTCCGGGAGCTCGGGTTTTCGCTGCAGAAAATCGGCGACATCCTGGACAGTCCGACTTTTGACCGCAGGCAGGCACTCGGACTCCAGCAAAAGGCGCTGATTGAAAAGCGGGAACGGCTGGGCCTGATGATCGAAACGATCGGCAAGACGATTAAAAACATGGAAGGAGAACTGGACATGAATGAAAAAGAGAAATTCGAGGGGTTCGGCTTCGGCGACAATCCGTATGAAGAAGAAGCACGCCGCCGCTGGGGGGACGGACCGGTGGACGGGGCCAATGAGAAGGTGCAGTCACTTGGAGCGAAGGGCCGTGAACAACTCGGTCAACAGATGGACGGGCTCTTCCAAAAACTTGCCGGCATGCGGAAGAAGGATCCGCATTCAGAAGAAGTCCAGCAGGCAATCGGCGAGTGGCATGACTTCCTGAACGGAATGGGCCACATTTATTCCCCGGATGCATTCCGGGGGCTGGGCCGGATGTATGTGGAGGATGAACGGTTTACGAAAAACATGGATCGGTACGGTGAAGGATTCGCCTCGTTCATGGCCGATGCGATGGGAATCAGGGCAGATCATCTTCAAGATTAAGGGAAAACCCGGAAGAAAACTTCCGGGTTTTTTGGTTTTTATTATATCAACATAGGGAAAGAAGGGAGACAACAAGGGAGTGAGCAACTATGAGAGAAACCAAGACATCATCTGACAAAGGGAAGAAACCCCGAAGACGGAAGCTCGAGAAGTCGCTCAAGCCGTCCTGGGTCTTCGCCATCGCGCTCGGTTCTTCGGTCGGCTGGGGGGCATTCATCCTGCCGGGCGACTGGATCCGGGAAGCGGGACCGGCTGGCGCCGTTCTCGGGCTGCTGCTCGGAGCGCTCATCATGATGGTGATCGCTTCCAGCTACGGTGTCATGATCAAGGAACATCCGGTGTCGGGCGGCGGATTCATGTATGCGTACCTGGCAGCCGGGAAGACGTGGGCATTCATCTGCGGCTGGTTCCTGTCACTCGGTTACATTTCGATCGTTGCCCTGAATGCTTCCGCCTTCACCCTTTTGCTGAAATACCTCATGCCGGGATTCATGAAGCAGGGATATTTGTATTCAATCGCCGGCTGGGACATTTACATGCCGGAAGTGATCATCGCTTCCGTACTGCTGATTGCGTTTGCCCTGCTGAATTCAACAGGGGCCAGCGTTTCCGGGAGGCTTCAGTTCTGGTTCAGCGTCCTGCTCGTGGGCGGTGTCTTCATCCTCGGGGCCGTGACATTTGGGATTGCGGACGAGCCGTTGGCCAATATGGGCGCCATGTTCAGCGGGAAAACGTCACCGGTCGTGTCGGTGCTGCTCATCCTCGCCATTGCGCCGTGGGCTTATGTCGGATTTGACAATGTGCCCCAGGCGGCCGAAGAGTTCAACTTTTCTCCGCGCAAGGCGACATTCCTGATCGTCGCATCTCTTCTGACATCGTTCCTGATTTACGCGGTCATGATCGGATTGACGGCATGGACATTTCCGGGCAACGGGGGAACCGGCGGCGAACTCTGGGCAACGGGTGCGATCGTCTCATCGGCGCTCGGCAAGACCGGCCTGTTCGTCATGGCCGTCGCCATCGTCATGGGAATCTTCACCGGCCTGAACGGTTTTTACATGTCGTCGAGCCGGCTGCTGTTTTCGATGGCGCGTGCCCGCGCGTTGCCGTCCATGTTCCGCAAGACCGCCAAGGGAAGCGGTGTGCCGGTCTGGGGAATCTGGTTTGTGACGCTCGTCACGCTCCCGGCGATGTGGCTCGGCCGGCCGGCGCTGTCATGGATTGTCGACATGAGCTCGACAGGCGTTTCGATCGGCTACTTCTTTGCCTGCTTTGCCGCCTTTAAAATCCTGACGAAGAAAAAACGGGAAGGCCGGGACAGCCCGCTGCTAAAACGGACGCTTGCAGCGGTCGGAATGGTTTCGAGCATCGGCTTCCTTGCCCTGCTGCTCATCCCGGCTTCCCCCGCATCGCTCACGATGCCGTCTTATCTGCTGCTCGGTGCCTGGGCGATTGCCGGTACCGTGTTCTACGGGTTCATGAGAAAATCGTACTTGTCGCTCAGCAAGGAAGAAACGGATTATTATCTGCTCGGCAGAGAGCCGGAGCAGGATGAAACGGCGGCGGTTCCGCACTTGCCGGTGCCGGGTATTCCGGCGATGAAGAAAAAGCCGGTGGAAAAAACGATTTGATTGATGGAAGCGAAAAAAACAGCAGCGCCTCCGGGAAAACCTGGAGGCGCTGCTTTCATTGTTTATGCAATTCCTGCAATGAAGTTCAGGAGGAACAAAAGGGCGATGACATAGAGCGGTTTGGCGACGTCCCTTGCTTTTCCGTCTGCCAGTTTCAGCAGCGGATAGAGAATGAAACCGACGGCAATCCCGTCTGCGATGCTTTGCGTGAACGGAATCATCGCAATGAGGAAAATCGCCGGAAAGGCTTCCGTCAAATCGCTCAGATCAATGTTCCGGATGTTCTGGACCATCAGACCGCCGATAATCAGAAGAATCGGCGCAATCGCATTGTCGGGGATCAGATGGATGAACGGAAGGAACAGCAGCGATGCCAGAAACAGGAATCCGGTCACGATTGTCGTCAATCCTGTCCGTCCGCCCGCGGCAATCGCCGCGCCGGTCTCTGCGGTGGAGACGGTCGGGCTCGAGCCGAACAATCCGGAGAGCATCGCAGAAACAGCGTTTGCCTGAAAGGCTTTCCGGGCCTTTTCCGGATGTCCGGCAGCCGTTGTATGAGCCTGCACGAGACCGATATTCTCAAACACGATGACCATCGTCAGTGAAAAGGTCCCGACCAGAAATGCGGCAGAAAGGAATCCGCCAAGCGAAAGGGCCCCGAACACTTCCCCATAAGAAGACAGGGAAGGAGTGGAGCCGGATTTGCCGGGCATCACGCCGAACAGGGCGGCAAGACCGGTTCCTGCCAGAATGCTCCAAAGGAAATGGCCGCTCACATTGCGGAGGAACAGGATGACCGCGATGAGAAAAGTGAGCACCGTGGCGATGACCGCCGGAGAAGACAGATCCCCGAGGGCGATCATCGAGCTGGCACCGCGTTCGATCAGCCCGCCTTTTTCCAGGCCGATAAAGATCAGGAACAACCCGAGACCGACCGTGATCGCTTCTTTCAGCGATTGCGGAATCGCCCGGTTCAGGACGCCGGCAAGGCCGGTGAACGCAATCACCGAAAACAGGAGGCCGGCCACGAACACGAGCCCGAGGGCTTCCTGCCAGCTCAGGCCCATCGAGCCGACGAGCGTGTAGGTGAACATCGCATTGATGCCCATGCCCGGCACAAGCAGGATCGGCGCATTGGCCCAAAGTCCCATGATCAGACAGCCGGCAAATGAAGTAAAGATCGTCGCCACGACCGCGCCGTCAAGCGGCATGCCCGCTTCCGACAAGATGAACGAGTTGACCGCGATGATATACACGATCGTGAAAAATCCGACCAGTCCGGCCGTCACTTCGCGCCGGACGGTCGTGCCGTGCCCGTTCAAGTCAAAAAGTTTATTGTGGTTCAATCGTAAAACCCGCTATTCAGTTATCCCTCTCCCAACCCGCTTCACCCCCAAAACGGGGCAAGCCACAAACACCTATTATACTTCATCCGGCCGGTTCAATCAAAAATCCCCTCCCGGAAAAGGGAGGGGGGGACCGATCATTTAACTTCTGCCGATTCGATTTCCTGCGTCAGCTTCTCGAGATCGTCGATCAAGCTTCCGATGTAGGCGATCGTGTCGCGGAGCGGCTGTTCTGTGGTGATGTCGACGCCCGCCATCTTGGCGAGTTCCACCGGAGTTTTGGTGCCGCCGGACCGGAGGACTTTGAGCCAGTCCTGTACGGCCGGCTCGCCTTCTTCAAGGATCCGCTTGGACACTTGTGTGGAAACGGTGAGGCCCGCGCTGTATGTGTATGGATACAGGCCCATAAAGTAGTGCGGCTGACGCATCCAGGTGAGCTCGGCGCCTTCCTCGATCGTGACATCCTCGCCCCAGAACTCTTCAAGGACACTCCGCTTCAGGTCATTCAGGATGCCGGCGTTGACATTCTCGCCCGCATCGATCCGCTCATACACTTTCCGCTGGTAAGCAGCTTCGAGAAGGTGCGTGACGAAGTTGTGGTAATACGTCCGGGCCACGATCGACGCGATCACCCAGCGCTTGAAACGCGGGTCCTCTGAATTTTTCAGAAGGTGGTTCGCCATGAGCATCTCGTTCATCGTGGACGGTGCCTCGATGAAGTAGAGCGAAGGGCGGGCATTGAACACGCCCTGGTGGTTGTGCGCATTGTAGAAGTGCCCTGCGTGGCCAAGCTCATGTGCGAGGACGAACACATCTTCCATGCTGCCGGTCCAAGAGATGAGGATGTACGGGTGGGAACCGTACGGGCTTGAGCAGAAAGCGCCTGTCGACTTGCCTTTGTTCTGTGCAAAGTCTGTCCACCGCTCATCGTAGGAGCGCTTCAGCATTTCCGAATAGTCATCGCCCATGATGGACAGCGCCTCGAAAATGTATTTTTTTGATTCTTCGATGGTGATCTTCGGCTCGTAGGACGGGTCGAGCGGAACTTTCAGGTCCGCAAAGGTCATCCGGTCGATGCCGTGGGCTTTTTGGAGAAGTTTTGCATATTTGCGCATGTGCGGTGCCAGCTCCGACATGATCAGGTTGATCTGGCGGTCGTACAGTTCCCGGTCCACCTGCTGATTGAACAGCAGCGACTCAAAGACGTCCTGGAAACCGCGCAGATCGGCGTTCGTCTTTTCGATCTGGAGATGCATGTCATATGTCTTGGCGGTGGTGTGCTGGTAGTCGGCGAGCTTGCCGTAGAACGACTTGAATGCCGCCCGGCGCTTTTCGGTGTCCGGGTCCGTCTCCCATTCGCCTTCAAACAGGTTGTAGCTGTTCGGGAACGATTCTCCGTCCGCCTGGAAGTCAGGGAAATTGATGTCGACAAGCTTGGTCACATTGTACAGATCGTAAGGTGCATCGAATGTCGATCCGAATGCGGCAAGCGTCTTCTCGACTTCCGGGTGGAGGCGGTGCGGCTTGAAGCGCAGGACGTCGGCGAGGTAGACGCGGAATTCCTCTGATTGGTCCATCGCAGATTTCAGTTCTTCTTCGGGCAGCTCCGAAAGCTCGCTTTCAAAGAAGCTGAGCGTCGCGCCGATTTTGGCCATGACGGAGCCGAACTTCGCCGCGCGCATCTGTGATTCGCTGTTCGTCTGGTCCTCGCTCTGGAGGAGGCTGACGTACGTGCCGGCCGGGATGATCTGTTCGTACAGTTTTTCATAGTCTTTGAGCGCTTTCAGTGCGTTTTGGCCGTCTGTCACTTTCCCTTTGTACTTTTCGGCGAAAGCGGCTGCACCTTCTTCGATTTCTTTGACCCGGGCCTCATAGTCTCCGGCCGTTTTGAACAAGTCTTCGAGGTTCCATGTTTCTTCAAGCTTCACTTCTGAACGCGGTGTTGCGGACATGTGGTTTCCCCCTTAATGTTACGATTGTCGAACTAATTGTATAATATTCCGGCTTATATTGAAAGCCAATAGGAAACTTTCTGAAAGAATGATTTTTCTCTATGTTACTCTGTGCAGAAACAGGGAATAAAGGAAGAAGAAAATAAGCAAAGGATGAGATGTGGACATGACCAGGGAAATGCCGAAGGAACGCGGGATTGACCATACATTCAACTTGTTGACCGAAGGGTACAATTACATCGGCAAGCGGATGAGCGAAAAAGACACGGACATATTCGAAACCCGTCTGCTCGGCAAGAAGATGATCGTCATGACCGGCAGGGATGCAGCCGAGCTGTTTTATGACGAGACGAAGTTCAAGCGGTCCGGAGCTCTGCCGATCCGTGTGCAGAAGACGTTGTTCGGAGTCGGGGGAGTCCAGACAAAGGACGGACAGAAACACCGTGTGAGAAAAGCGATGTTCATGTCGCTGATGACGGATGAGCGTCTCGGCCTGCTCAGGGCGATCGTGAAGGAAGAGTGGGAACGAAAGGGCAGGGAGATGGAGCGCAAGGGAAAGGCCGTACTGTTCGATGAATCCGAAGAGCTCATCCTCCGGGCGATGTGCCGCTGGACCGGTGTTCCGCTGACAGATGTGGAATCATGGAACCGGGCGTACGACATCGGTGCCATGATCGATGCGGCCGGCGGCGTTGGCAAGCGTTATAAAGTCGGGGAAGATGCGCGGGTGCGGACGGAGGACTGGATGGAAGAAGTGATTCTCGCCATCCGGGAAGGCCGGCTGCAGACCGAAGAGGGGTCGGCGGCCCATGTGATGGCGTTCCACAGAGAATCCGGCGAACTGCTCGATCTCCATATGGCGGCCATCGAGCTGCTGAACGTCATCCGTCCGGCTGTCGCGGTCGCACGCTTTGTCTCCTTCGCCGGCCTGGCGCTGCACGATTTCCCCGAGTGGAAAGACAAGCTGCAGACTCAGAAGGAACTGAACAACTTCGCCAACGAAGTGCGGCGATTTTATCCGTTCACGCCGTTCCTCGGGGCCATTGCAAAGAAGGATTTTGAATGGGACGGCTATGAGTTCAAGGAAGGGGACGCCGTGCTGATGGATTTCCACGGAGTGAACCGGGATCCGCGGCTCTGGGACGAGCCCGAGCAATTCAATCCCGATCGGTTCAATGACTTTGTGGACGACCGCTTTAACTTTGTCCCTCAGGGCGGCGGGGATCCGAACCACGGACACCGGTGCCCCGGAGAACCCGTCACTGTCATCATTATAGAGGAAAGCGTCCGCTACCTCACCGGGTCGCTTGAGTATGAAGTGCCCGATCAGGACCTGACGATCAACATGGTCCGCATGCCGACACTGCCGGCAAGCCGTTTCGTCATGGACCGGATCCGGGTGAAAGAAAATAAATCAGCGGAATAAAGTCGCGAAGCACAGGCGGCCGGGCAGAAACCCGGCCGCCTTGTTTTTGACGGGAGCGCCGGCGGCAACACCGGTGATCCCGACATTCGCGGCGCGTATCACGACATTCGGGGACGTGGTCCCGACATTCAGCCGGAGTATCCCGACATTCGCCCGCCGGCGCCCGCGGCAACCGGTGATCCCGACATTCGCGGTGCGTATCCCGACATTCGGCGGCGTGATCCCGACATTCAGCCGGAGTATCCCGACATTCGCCCGCCGGCCCCCGCGGTAACCGGTGATCCCGACATTCGCGGTGCGTATCCCGACATTCGGCGACGTGATCTCGACATTCGCCCGTCGAATCTCGACATTCACCCGCCGCTTCATTCGACAAGAAAATTAAAAGGGAATCGGCGCTTCGCTGTCGAAAGAAAACGATATGGGGGGATTTTTTGAATAGGAGGGGTAAATGATGCAAATTGAAGTTGGACAGGCCATCCAGGATGAGTATCCGGATGATTTTGCATGGTGCTACGGGTGTGGCCGGCAGAATGTGAAGGGGCACCATTTCAGGACCGGCTGGGATGGGGACAACACCGTCACCTACTACGACCCGGCTGCGGATGAACTGGCGTTGCCAGGCTTCGTGTACGGCGGAGTCATCGCTTCGCTCATTGACTGCACGGGCACCGGTTCCGCGTCGCTGGCACTGCACCGCAAGAACGGCCATGAACCGGGGGATGGCGAAGATCCGCCAAGATTTGTCACGGCTTCTCTCCATGTGGATTTCCTCAAGCCGACGCCGCACGGAAAGCTCTTGAAAGCGATCGGCACGGTGGAAGAGGTTCATCCGAAAAAGTTCAAGGTCCACATTGAAGTCGAAGCGGACGGAGAGGTGTGCGCAACAGGGGAAGTCGTTGCGGTCGTCATGCCTTCCACTTTTCTGGATCAGCGCTGAATAAACAAAAGAAGAAGCCGCCCGATCTGATGATCGGGCGGCTTCCTGCACACGGAAAATTCGCTTCATTCACTGCATCTGACGATCTTGCTTCCGCAATTTCATCCTTACAGTTGCACGGCCAAACTGCCGTTTGCCTTTCCGGCTGAGGTGTCATCCAAATGACCACCGCTCTGCAGTCAGGCGTTCAAGTGCACTTTTGCAAAAAACTTACTGCTGACAATGTTCCTGATCGGCCGTCCTCCTGGTTTCCATTGGCACCATCTCCCGAGTCCTTGCACCGACTTTCCGGATCACTCCGGTCGTTCATTGCCTGAAAACACACCTGTCAAGATGGCGGGTTTTCTTTTGTCCTCCTGGTGTCCATTGTCTACCATCCCCTGAGTCCATTGCTTCGTTTGTCCGGAAACTTTCTCCGGTCATCCTCTGCCTGACGGATCACATCGCTCTATCCGTCTTCTTTTGTCCTCCTGGTGTCCATAAACGCATCATCCTTTGATGATTTGGCTCTAGCCGGTTCCTGACGGTTCCGATTCGAGCGGACATTGCCTGATGATCATGCGGCTGTCAGTGAAGCAAATTTCCCGCCAAGGCTGTGCAAATCTCCGTGATCGGTTCCCTGAAATGATTGACTGGAACGTCTCACGTTGTTCCGCCTTGTACAAGTATTATACCCGGGGTTTAATATGGTAAACATTTATACTCAAAAATTTTTTAATTTATTTTGAGTGATAAAGAAACCAGTCTGTGAGACAATGAACCTTGAATTCGAGATAAAAACCAGGAGGAATAAAAATGAAGCATCTATACAAGAAAGCCGCAAAGGAAGGCCATCCGGTGTTGCTGCTCTTGCATGGCACAGGCGGCACGGAAGAAGATCTGCTGCCGATTGCCGAAACGGTTGACCCGGATGCCGCAGTTCTGAGCGTCAGGGGAGAAGTGACGGAAAACGGCATGCCGCGCTTTTTCAGGCGTCTGTCAGAAGGCGTGTTCGATGAGGAAGACCTCGTGAAGCGGACCGGTGGCCTGAACGGGTTTCTTCAGGAAGCCGCAGACCGTTACGGGTTTGACCGCGGCAACATCGTCGCGATCGGATATTCCAACGGAGCCAATATTGCCGCCAGCCTGTTGTTCCATTACCGGGACGCATTGAAAGGAGCGATTCTCCACCATCCAATGGTGCCGCTCCGCAATGTGGCATTGCCGGCTCAAACCGCCCCCGTCTTTATCGGTGCAGGCACGAATGATCCGATCTGTCCGAGAAGCGAGGCCGAGGAATTGGCGTCGCTTCTGCAAAACGCCGGAGCGGATGTTCATCTTCACTGGGAAAACTACGGCCACGCCTTGACAGCCAGTGAAATCCGGGCAGCGGCCGACTGGTACCGCGCCGCATTTTGACTTCGCAGTCAGAAGGCGATGAGTTTTTCAACCGGACTGTCATCGCTGATCACAGATTCAAGCGATTTGAGCGGGATCGGGAAATACGGAAACCCGTACACATAGGCAGTGAGTTCGTACAGCTGGAAAAAGACGGTCAGGGAATGGTCGGCAAGATAAAAGTCCTGATCATCCGAGATGCCGGCGAACGGCTCCAGCAGGTCCATGTTCCATTCCTTGATCAGCCGTTCAATTTGCCCGGAAATGAGCTGTTTGTAATTGGAGCCGGGCTTGAACAGCTCGGAAAGACGATATTGCCGGCCGGTATGGATGTCAAACGTCAGCCCCTTCGCCAGCGTCAGTCCGTGGGCACCGCCTGTGAATGAGTAAACGGAGAGAATCAGGCTCAGCAGGCCGCGCTCGTTCGTCTTCACTTCAAAATAACCGGCCATTTCCACGAGGTTCTGATTGCCGTAGCCCAGCTCGTGCATAAGCCCGGACAGCGTGCTGATGATCGCCTGATTGATCTTCGTCTGCGCGGCGGGGTTTGCCAGACCGGTCACCTGCGGATAAATGATGTTCACTTTGGGCCGGGCGAGCCGGATCGGATGGGTGACGATGTTGACAGGCGCTTCCAAGGCATTCATCCTTTCAAAAGTCTCATTCTGTTATACAATGCAACCGGCCGTCGCCGTGCCACCAAATTGTCAGAAGAGGGCGCGGATTGGTTTTCCAAAACGTTTATACTATTAGATAGGATGAAATCCACCCGAGGGGGAATTGGCTATGAACACGACGACAACTCCGTTGACCGACCTGGAAATCGCCCACAGCGCGGCAATGAGGCCGATTGGCGAAATCGCACGGAAAGCCGGCATTCCGGACGAGGCGCTGGAGCCGTACGGCAGATACAAAGGGAAAATTGACATCACCCGGCTGCCTCACAAAGAGGAGTCGGGCAAGGTCGTCCTTGTCACGGCGATCAGCCCGACGCCTGCCGGGGAAGGAAAGTCAACGGTGACCGTCGGCCTGGCGGATGCTTTTTCGCTGCTGGGGGAACAAACGATGGTGGCGCTCAGGGAACCGTCGCTCGGCCCGGTCATGGGAATGAAAGGCGGAGCGGCGGGGGGCGGATATTCGCAAGTGCTGCCGATGGAGGAGATCAATCTCCATTTCACCGGCGATATTCACGCCATCACAACCGCAAATAATGCGCTGGCCGCACTGATCGACAACCATTTGCACCAGGGCAATCAACTCCGGATCGATCAGCGCCGGATCACCTGGAAGCGCGTGCTGGACATGAACGACCGGGCACTCCGGCGGGTAACGATCGGGCTCGGCGGTCCGTCCGGCGGCATCCCGAGGGAAGACGGATTTGACATCACCGTTGCATCTGAAGTCATGGCCGTGCTTTGCCTGGCGAAGTCTCTGGATGACCTGAAAGAGCGGCTGTCCAGAATCGTCATCGGGTACACATTCGACAAAGAGCCGGTCACGGTGCGCGATCTCGGTGCGGAAGGGGCGCTCACCCTGCTGCTCAGGGAGGCATTCAAACCGAACCTCGTCCAGACAATCGGCGGGACGCCGGCACTTATCCACGGCGGTCCGTTCGCCAATATCGCCCATGGCTGCAATTCATTGATCGCCACAAAAACCGCCAAAAAACTCGCCGATATCGTCGTGACCGAAGCGGGCTTCGGAGCAGACCTGGGCGCTGAAAAGTTTATGAACATCAAGGCGCGACAAGGGGATTTTAAGCCGGATGCGGTCGTGATCATCGCCACGGTGCGGGCGCTCAAGATGCATGGCGGGATTCCGAAAGACGGACTCGGTTCTCCGGATTCGGACGCCGTGAAACGGGGCCTCCCGAATCTCTCCCGACACATTGATACCATCCGGGCGTTCGGCCTCGAGCCGGTCGTGGCGCTCAACCGCTTCACCGCCGATACGGAAGAGGAATTGGCGACGGTCTTGGAATGGTGCCGGGAGCAGGGCATTGCTGCCGCGGTCGCGGATGTCTGGGCCAAAGGAGGCGAAGGCGGAAAAGACGTCGCCCGACTGATTTTGGAGAAGATCGAAGCCGGAAATGAATTCCACCAGCTGTACGATGAATTTGACTCGTTCGAGCAGAAGGTCGGCGCGGTCGTTCAAAAAGTGTATGGCGGCGACGGCGTCCTGTTCACCGACAAGGCGCTCAAGCAGCTGCAGGACATCGAAAAGCGCGGCTGGGACATCCTGCCGGTCTGCATGGCGAAAACCCAATACTCGCTGACGGATGACCCGGGCATCATGGGGCGTCCGGAAGGCTTCACGATCACGGTTCGCGAACTGATTCCGAAACTCGGCGCCGGTTTTATCGTCTGCCTGACAGGGGACATCATGACGATGCCCGGCCTGCCGAAAAAGCCGGCGGCCATGAACATGGACATCGACCGGGAAGGACATGCAGTCGGACTGATGTAAATAAACAACGAACTCCCGGAGCCTCATGGCCGGGAGTTCTTGTGTGTCCGGATGAATTGTTCAATGGCCGATGCAGCTTCGCACGCCGTGATCCCGCTGTTGTCCAGCCGGAAATAATGGGCATCGGGCAATGTTTTCTCCACTTCTCCCGGAAGGGAATTCAGACGGTGCTTTTCATGGCTCCTCAGCAGCTCATTCCGTGAAAACTCCAGATTCCGCTTGGACGGCTTCGCTTCCAGGCGGTCTTCCATCGAGTTCCGGGACAGCCTCGTCTCCAGCGCGGCTTCCAGCTCGATGAAAAACACGCTGCCGCCTGCATGAGTGAATTCATCGCTCACGTCTTTTAAAAACTGGTGGTCGCCTTCCTGATTGAATGCCACGACAACCGTCAAAATGATGCCGCCCGTCACATTGGTTTCGGGATTGCGGACAAATGCGCAGAACAAGTTTTTTCGTGTTTCATCGGACAGCCGGAATGCCTCTTTTGTATAACCGAGAAAATGGGCGAACAAGTCAATCGTCTGGTGGTTGAACAGCAACCGGGCATCGATCAGTTGCTCCAATTCCCGTCCGACCGTCATTTTCCCGACTGCCTGAGGGCCTGTGATCAATACCAAGTCCATGTGCGGTCCTCCTTTGTTGTTGGTGAGTCGTACGGATTCCGTCCTGAATCGTGCACATTCCGGACGGAGCCGTACAGATTGACTCCGTGCCCCGTTTCACCTCACTTCCATGCTTTTCTCCACATACGGCCGGGTGATGGACTCGCGGCTTTCCAGCATGTCGCCGGGCGTTCCTTCGAACAGCACTCTGCCGCCGGCGGTTCCGCCGCCCGGGCCAAGTTCAATCACCCAGTCGGCCTGCTTGATGACGTCGAGCCGGTGTTCGATGAGGAACAGGCTGTTGCCTTCGTCGACCAGTTGATCAAACAGCACCATCAGCTTCCGGATATCATCCGGGTGGAGTCCTTCCGTCGGTTCGTCCATGATGAACAGCGTGCCTTTTTCATTCAAATGGCTGGCGAGCTTCACGCGCTGGAGTTCGCCGCCCGACAAGGTGGTCATCGACTGGTTCAGCCGCAGGTAGCCGAGGCCGACCCTCTGCATCGCATCCAGCCGGCCGCTGAACGGCTGGCCGGCAAAGAATGCGGCCGCTTCGTCCACCGACATGCCCATCACTTCGGCGATGGACCGGCCTCCCAGCTTGTATTGCAGGACATCGGACGCGTAGCGGGTTCCGTCGCACACTTCGCATACCGTCTCGATCGGGTCCATGAAGTGCATGCCGGTGACGATCACGCCTTTCCCGTTGCATGCCGGGCACGCCCCTTTCGAATTAAAGCTGAACAGTGCGGCACCCACGTTGTTTGCCTTGGCAAACAACGCCCGGATCTCATCGGACAGGTCCAGGTAAGTCGCCGGAGTCGATCGGGAAGTCGTGCCGATGGATTTCTGTCCGATCGAAATGACAGGTCCGTTCCACTCTTGGCGGAACTGTTCCATGAGCGAGCTTTTTCCGGAACCGGCGGCGCCGGCCACGACGGTGAGCACGCCGAGCGGGAGATCCACCGACACATCCTGCAGGTTATGGAATGTGGCGTGACGGAGACGGTACCGCTCTTTGGCCTGTCTCGGATTCTTATTCACCGGAACGATCTTGCTCAATGATTTTCCGGTGAGCGTGCCCGACTCAAGCAGGCCTTCATAACTGCCGGCGTACATCACTTCGCCGCCTCCTGAACCTGCAAGAGGCCCCATGTCGATGATATGGTCGGCGAGCCGGATCACTTCCGGATGGTGCTCGACGATCAGAATCGTATTGCCGTGGTCGCGCAGCTTCAGAAGGGACCGCTTCAGCCGTTCGATGTCCGCGTAGTGGAGACCCGCACTCGGCTCGTCAAACACATAGACGATGTCGGCCAGCGCGGAGTTGATGTATTTGGCGATTTTCGTACGCTGCGCTTCTCCGCCGGACAGCGTGTTCACGCCGCGGGCAAGCGTAAGGTAGCCGAGACCGATTTCATCGAGTGCGGAAAGCCGGAGCGTCAGTTCCTTTTTGAGGTCCCGTGCGACGGGATCTTCGATGGAGCGGACGAATTCCGCCGCTTCCGTGATCGGCAGTTCCGCAAAGTCCGCGATGCTGAGTCCGTTGATCTTGCAGCTGCGCACTTTTTCATTCACCCTCGACCCGCGGCATTCCGGACATTGGTAGGTGGACACCATCTCATCGAGGATTTTCTGGTGGCGCTTGCCTTCTTTCTGGGTGATGACGCTCCGGTACATCCGCGGGACGATGCCTTCGAACTTGGCGGATTTCGGCCAGTTGTCCGGCGGGTTGTCCAGCTTGATCTGCGGAGAGTAAAGGAAGAGGTCCAACTCTTCCGGAGAATAATCACGGATTTTCTTGTCAAGGTCGAACAGCCCGCTGTATGCGTACCTCTTCCAGCGCCAGGCGCCGGTCGTGAAGGCGGGGAAATTGATGACGCCCTCATCATTGAGCGATTTGTCAAAGTCAACGAGCTTGTGGACATCAAGGTCGGTCACTTCGCCGATTCCTTCGCAACGCGGACACATGCCCGACGGATGGTTAAACGAAAAGGCGTCTGAATATCCGATGAACGGCCGCCCCACACGGGAATACAGCAGCCGGAGCATCGCGTAGATGTCGGTGTAGGTTCCGACCGTCGACCGGGAGTTGGAAGCGGGTTTTTTCTGATCGAGCACGATCGTCACCGGCAGGTTTTCGATCCTGCCGACGCGGGGCCGGCCGTATTTCGGCAAGTACTGCTGGACGAAGCTCGGAAAGGTCTCGTTCAGCTCACGCCTGGACTCGGCGGCAATCGTGTCATGGCATAGTGAAGACTTGCCGGATCCCGATACGCCGGTGAAGACGGTGATTTTCTTTTTCGGGATGTCCGCCGTAATGTTTTTCAAGTTGTTTTCGTTCGCATTAATGATGCGGATCCATTGCTGGGTATCGGATGGCATGAGGGCACGCTCCTTCAAATACGATGTTTTTCTCCTTCTCCATCTTAACAATAAACGGCGGCCGTCCGGAAAAGAGACAGGCCGGACCGGCTTGAAAGATGCCGGAAACGGGAAACCTCCAGGTAAGGAAGGTGATCAGGAATGGACCCATTTTGCCCCGAAAGCTGGCCGGAAGACCCGGTGCCGGCAGGGGAGCAGGACTGCAGGGACTGCGGGCTGTACCTTCAGGGCACCCGGATGGTCTGGGGAGAGGGCAATCCAAAAGCGCCCGTCATGATCATTCTGGACAATCCCGGTGCGAGGGAAGACCGGGAAGGGAATCCAATGGTGTGCGGAACCCGGCAGGCTTTGCAGCGGGCCGTCCATGAAGCCGGATTGGACAAAAAGACGTTTTACGTGACCTATATTCTCAAAAGGCGGCCCGTCCGGAAATATGACAAGGAGAGGACCCGCGATATCTGCATGCACCGGCATCTGGACAAGCAGCTGACAAACTTGAAGCCGGAGCTCATCCTTTGCATGGGAAACGTCGCCGTCCAGACGTTTTTCGGAAATCCCGATGCGGAAGTGAAAAATCTGCGGGGGAGCTGGCAACGGATCCGCGGCATCGAAACCGCCGTCGCCTACCATCCGCTGGCTGTCCGCCGTCGCCCCAATCTGTACCGGCTGCTGCTAGAGGATATGGTGATGGTGAAGGACAAGCTGGAAGCGGACAAAATGTAAAACAGGAGCACCGGGAGACGCGCAATGCGGCCGGTGCTCCTGTTTTTCAGTTGGAATCGCGCCTCAGATCAGCAGGCCGAACAGCGTGCTGTCTTTGTTCACTTCCTTGAACGGGAAGCCGAGCGCATACATCCGGCGGATCAGCCCGTCGTAGTCCTCCCTGTGCTTCACTTCAATCCCGACGAGGCCGGGACCGTTTTCCTTGTTGTTTTTCTTCGTATACTCAAACGTCGTGATGTCGTCATCGGGTCCGAGCACGTTGTCGAGAAACTGGCGGAGCGCACCGGCACGCTGAGGAAATTCAACGATGAAGTAGTAAAGGAGACCTTCATGGATGAGTGACTTTTCTTTGATCTCCTGCATGCGGCCGATGTCATTGTTTCCCCCGCTGACCACGCAGACGACCGTCTTTCCCCTGATCTCTTCCTTGTGAGCGTCGAGCGCTGCGATCGGAAGGGCACCTGCAGGCTCTGCGATGATCGCGTGTTCATTGTACAGGTCAAGGATCGCGGTGCATACCTTGCCCTCTGGCACTGGGGTGATCCCGTCCACATACCGGCTGCAGATCTCATAGGTGAGCGAGCCGGGCTGCTGCACGGCAGCACCGTCGACGAATTTGTCGATCGACTCCAGGCGGACGACTTCCCCGCTTTGCAGCGAGGCTTTCATGCTGGCGGCACCCGCCGGTTCAACGCCGATCATGCGGGTATCCGGGGAGACATGCTTGATGTAGGTCGCCAGTCCGGACATGAGCCCGCCGCCGCCGATTGAGGCAAACACATAGTCAACGGGAGAGCCGATGTCGTTCAGGATTTCAACCGCGACCGTGCCCTGTCCCGCGATGAGGGTGGGGTCATCAAACGGATGGATGAACAGCCGTCCGTTCTCTTCCGTGTAAGCGAGCGCGCTTGCGGACGATTCGTCGAATGTGTCACCGGTCAGAATGATTTCCACCTGGTCGCGCCCGAACATCCTCACTTGATTGATTTTCTGCTTCGGCGTGGTCTGGGGCATGAAGATCTTGCCGTCGATCCCGAGCTCGGCACAGGCAAAGGCGACTCCTTGCGCATGGTTGCCGGCACTTGCGCAGACGATCCCTTTTTCCCGGGCTTCCTGCTCGACAGACTTGATTTTATAAAACGCGCCGCGCAGTTTGAACGAACGGACGTGCTGCAGATCTTCGCGCTTGATGTACACATCGCAGCCGTATTTTTCCGAAAGCCGCTTGTTGAGCTGAAGCGGCGTGTGGACCACGACTTCCTTCAGCATCTGGTTGGCGATCAGGATATCCTCCACATGGACCTTCCGGGTTTTTTCGTTTGCAATTGGCATTTTATCCACGACCTTTGCCTGAAAATAGAATGGACTCATTCTAACATGAAAAGTCACTGAATACACGGTAATTTTCGTAACATTCAAGAATATTTATATGGCGCCAAACACTATGAATAAAAGAAAGCGCTTGCATGTATTTCGCAGTTCCCTTACGCTCGAAGCAGAAGAAAAAAAGGAAACGGAGGCGGGGGAAATGAAGCTTCTTTCAGAGGAGTATGCAGCAGCGCTGGACAGTCGGGACAAACTGGCGGGATACCGCAATGAGTTTTACATCCGGCCGGAGACGGTCTACCTGGACGGGAATTCACTCGGCCTGCTGTCAAAGAGAGCGGAAAGCTCACTCCATGAATTGCTGGAGTCATGGAAGAAGTTCGGCATCGACGGCTGGATGGATGGCAGTCATCCCTGGTATTACATGGCCGAGCGCCTCGGGGAAATGAGTGCAACGCTTGTCGGGGCGGATCCCGGCGAAGTGGTCATGACCGGCTCCACCACAGCCAACCTGCATCAGCTGCTGGCCACTTTTTACCGGCCCGAGGGAAAACGCACGAAAATCCTGGCCGATGAACTCAACTTTCCAAGTGACTTGTATGCGGTCAAAAGCCAGATCGCCCTGCGGGGCATGAAGCCGGAAGAACAGCTGATCCGGGTGAAAAGCCGTGACGGCCACACACTCGAGGAGGAAGACCTCATCGGCGCAATGACCGATGAGGTGGCGATTGCCGTCTTGCCGGGCGTCTTATACAGGAGCGGCCAGATTCTCGACATGGAGCGGCTGACGGCAGCCGCTCATGAACGGGGCATTCTCATTGGATTCGATCTTTGCCACTCGATCGGGGCCATTCCGCACCGTCTCCATGAGTGGGACACCGATTTCGCGTTCTGGTGCACGTACAAGCATCTGAACGGCGGACCGGGCTCAACGGGAGGGCTGTTCGTGAACCGCCGGCATTTCGGAACGG
Organism: Bhargavaea ullalensis; assembly: GCF_042432615.1. Taxonomy (NCBI): domain Bacteria; kingdom Bacillati; phylum Bacillota; class Bacilli; order Caryophanales; family Caryophanaceae; genus Bhargavaea; species Bhargavaea ullalensis. Next base: position 2,127 of record NZ_JBHLWY010000014.1, on the reverse strand, counting down.
CGCCCGGTCTGGCCGGATGGTTCGGTTCGGACAAGGCGAAACAGTTTGACATGGACCATGACATGACGCCCGCAGGGGATGCGGGCGCCTATCAGATCGGGACGCCGAATATCCTGAGCGCCGCCCCGGTGATCGGCTCCCTTGAGCTGTTTGCAGAAGCCGGATTGGAAAACATCCGGGAAAAGTCGCTCCGGCTGACCGATTATTTGATTGAATTGATTAAAGCAGAATTGCCGGATTCCGGTTTGGTGGTCGCGAGCCCGGTTGACCATGATCGGCGGGGAGGACATGTGTATCTGGAGCATGACGACGCCGCCCGCATCTGCCGGGCTTTGAAAGAGGAGGGAGTCATCCCCGACTTCCGTGCCCCAAAAGGAATCCGGCTGGCGCCGGTTGCGCTCTATAACTCATTTGAAGACGTCCGCCGGGCGGTCTCGATCTTAAAAGGGATCATGGATGAGGGGAAGTATAAGAAATTCAACAACGAGCGAGGCATCATTGCGTGAACAAAGGGAGGAACCCGATGCCAAAAAAGATTTCGGAGCTGAAAGAATCGCTGAAAGGCGAGAAGTCGATCCATACGGATTTCAGGGAATCAATGACGTACGGAGAGTACCTGTCCCTCGACCGGATCCTGGATTCCCAGAAAAGGCTGTCCGGCCATCATGACGAAATGCTGTTCATCATCATCCATCAGGTGAGCGAGCTGTGGATGAAGCTCCTGCTGCACGAACTGACCGCGGCGATTGAAGAAATCGGCGCAGGCGATCTGCAGCCGGCATTCAAAAAGCTTGCCCGGGTATCCAAAATCCAGTCGCAGATCATCCAGGGCTGGGATGTGCTGTCGACGATGACGCCCGCCGAGTATTTGGAATTCCGCGATTCGCTCGGGCGGGCGTCCGGATTCCAGTCCCACCAGTACCGGCTGATTGAATTTGCCCTCGGCTACAAGTCTGACTATATTTTGAAGATCTATGAAAAAGACGCCGACCTGCACAGCGCGCTGGAGCAGGCATACCGGGCCCCCGGCATTTACGACGCGGCGATCGGGGCACTGGCGCGTGAAGGATTCCCGATCAACCCGGATCTGCTGGACCGAGACTTCTGCCGGGTTTACGACGGAGACCCGTCTGTCGCCGCTGCATGGGAGGAAGTGTACCGGGACACCGGGCGGTACTGGGAGCTGTATCAGCTGGCGGAAAAGCTGGTGGATGTGGAAGACTGGTTCCAGCAGTGGCGGTTCCGGCACATGAAAACGGTGGAGCGCATCATCGGGTTCCGCCCGGGCACCGGCGGATCGTCGGGCGTCGCTTATTTGCGCAATGTGCTCGACCACCGCTTTTTCCCGGACCTGTGGGATCTTCGCACAACGCTTTGAGGAGGAGAGATCATGAAGGAAGGCAACTGGATGGACATCACGCAGCCGTTGAAAAATGGCATGGCGAACTGGCCGGGAGACACACCGTTTGAATTCGGTTTGTCTGCGACAAAGGAAGAAACCGGCTCCGCGAATATCGGCCGGATGACGACAAGCCTTCATATCGGAACCCATGCGGACGCGCCGTTCCACTTTGACGAAAACGGAAAACAGCTTCATGAGATGAACCCTGATGTTTACATCGGCAAGGCCCGCGTGGTGGATGTGACCCGGTTTTCATCGGTCGGACGCGAAGAGCTGGAACGTTTCGATCTGGACGGTGCCCGGCGATTGTTGCTGAAAACGTCCGTGAGAAATGATCCGATGACATTTCCCGAGGATTACACGGAACTCCGGCCGGACATCGGGCCGTTGCTGAAGGAAAAAGGCATCATCCTGCTCGGCATCGACATTCCGTCCGTCGACCTCATCCACAGCAAGGAACTGGCGACACACCATTCGCTTGGCGAAGCCGGCGTCTGCATCATAGAGAACCTGATGCTGGAAAAGGTGCAGCCGGGCGACTATGAATTCATCGCCCTCCCGCTCGCCATACACGGCGCAGACGGCAGCCCGGTCCGTGCGGTCATCCGTCCGGCTGAATGAGTAAATGGAAAAGGCGGCCCCGGCCGCCTTTTTTTGATGTGCGCCCAGCATGGGCGCAGTCTATAGGGTGCAAGTCCCGAGCTGTGAAGGCAGAAGTAACAGTT
>NZ_JBHLWY010000013.1:0-18063 GCF_042432615.1 Bhargavaea ullalensis | reverse complement strand
AAGAAGGAGGCGAAAAACGATTTGTTTTTCGCCTCCTTCTTCATTTTAGGGACTTATCGGACAGCCTCTTTTCCGTTTTTGGGGATGGACAATCCAATTCTCCTCACACAAGCCCCAACTCTCCTCATCGCAGACATAACCCGCCTCCACGAACCCTCCTGTCCGCACGCACTCATGAATTTCTAATCTTTGTCTCACCGGTTCCTCATGATGGTGGGTTATCCTTTATTTACATTGAGAAACGGACGGGAGGAACGATTCATGGCCATTGAAATTTTCACGAGACGCGAGCTGAAGTATTTGATCACCGTGGATCAATACCGGCGGCTTGTCCTCCGTGCGGGTGGCCGGCTTCGGCCGGACAAAAACGGGGAGAACGGGCGCTATACCGTCTCCACCTTGTATTTCGACAACGACGAAAGCCGGATTTATTACGAAGTCAAGAACCGGCTGCGTTTCCGGCAGAAGCTCCGTCTCCGGGTGTATGACATCCCGGGCCGGGACGGCAAGGCGTTTTTTGAGACAAAGCAGAAAAACGGCGCCATCGTCCACAAACGAAGGACAGCGATGCCGCTGCAGGAAGCGTACCGGTATCTGAAAGAAGGGGAAGCTCTTCCGGCAGAGGACTTCGAGGTTTCCAACACACAGGTGCTGAAGGAGATCAGACAGTTCAAATCCCTTTACGCACTGCGGCCTGAAATGGTCGTCAGCTATGACCGACATGCGCTCCACCAGGTGGACGACCCGTCGGTGAGGGTGACGTTCGACTTTAATCTCAGATGCCGCAAGACGGATCTGTCGCTTGAAAACGGTTCTTACGGACAATATTTTATCGATCCGGGCTACGCCGTCCTCGAAGTGAAAGTGGACAACAGCGTGCCGCTCTGGCTTGCGCGCATCCTGCAGGAAGTGGGTTGTGTGACAAAGGGCGGATCGAAGTTTTGCCTGAGCCATGAACTGCTGGCCCGGCAGCCGCAACAAGACTTGATCACCATAGGAGGAAGATGAACATGGACTTATTGGAAACAATGCTGCAGCCAAATATCAAAACGGGAGGGACGGTGGGCCTGAGTATTGCCGCAATGGTCATTTCATTCGTCCTGAGCCTGTTGATCACGGTCGTTTACCGGCGCACTTTCTCGGGAGAGCGTTACTCTCAGGCATTTGTCCATACAATCATCATGATGAGTGTCATCGTGTCGGTCGTCATGAATGTGGTCAGCGACAATGCGGGCGTGGCGTTCGGACTGTTCGCGGTGTTCTCGCTCATCCGGTTCAGGAGCGAAGTGACGGATGCGAAAGACATCTCTTATATCTTCTTCGGACTGTGCGTCGGCATGACGGCCGGCCTTTACCGGTTCGATCTCGCCATCGTGCTCACCGTCTTCGCAAGCCTTGCGTTTTATCTGCTGCACCGGACCGGCTACGGAAAGGGCAAGCACATGCAGATCCTCAAAGTGACCGTTCCCGAGACGATGAACCACGAGGGGCTCATGGACGGCGTGCTCGACGAGTTCACGATGAGCCATGAACTCCGCAAAGTGGAAACAGCCGACCTCGGCACGATGATCCTCTATACCTATGCCATTCAGGGCAAGCCGGACACGCTTGACCGGGATCTGCTCGACCGGATCCGCGAGAAAAACGCCAATCTGAAAGTGTCCCTCACTTATCTGGGCAAATAAATGGGAACGAAAAGAGAGCCGTACGGTCAGCAACTGACTGCACGGCTCTCTTTGATCTATTAGAAAAGCGGGTTTTCCTCGATAAACCGGTAAATGTTCTCTTTCAGTTCTTCCGGCGTTTCCCCTTCGACAATCTCCCCGTTCACGACCGCATACAGCGATTCGGCGCACTGGGAACAGAAGCTGAGACAGCCGTACTCCAGGACATCGAGGTTCGGGTCCTGTTCCAGTCTCTCGAATGTCTTCTGTGAACCGCAGGCCATGTTGCTCATACAGAACTCGACGATCGGATTCACAAAAATCACCTCTCTCACCCGGAAATCGTACTCCTTTTTAGTCTTCCAGTCAATCGAACGGCTTATTGTGAAAGCTCTCACATTCATATATAATGGCGATGGAGAATCGTAACGAACAATCGGGAAATGAGTCAAAAAGGAGAATTCTTTTATGAAAAAACTAGTCTTGCTCGGCGGAGGATACGGAAACATGCGGATCCTGCTCCGTCTGTTGCCGAAACTTCCGGAGGACCGGGAAATCATCCTCGTGGATCGGACGCCGTTCCATAGCCTGAAGACCGAATTTTATGCACTTGCCGCAGGAACCGTGCCGGATGCCGAAGTCCGCGTCGCGTTCCCTGAGCATGAGCGGCTGAAGGCCGTCACGGGGGAGATCGTTGACGTCAATCTGGAGGAAAAGCGGATTTTTCTCGGAAACGGCGAGCAGATCGATTATGATGATCTCGTCATCGGCCTCGGCTGCGATGACAATTACCACGACGTTCCGGGCGCGTCGGAATACACGCACAGCATCCAGACGATCGGCAAATCCCGCGACACGTACCGCCATCTTCTCAATCTCGGGGAAGGAGCGACAGTCGGCATTGTCGGCGCCGGCCTGAGCGGGATTGAACTGGCCAGCGAACTGAGGGAAAGCCGCCCGGACCTGCGCATCAAGCTGTTTGACCGCGGACCCCGGATTTTGCGCGACTTCCCGGAACGGCTCAGCAATTATGTGCAAAAGTGGTTTGACGAGCATGAAGTGGAAGTCATCAGTAACTCCAACATCACGAAAGTGGAGCAGACGACGCTCTACAATCATGAGAACTCAATCGAAGTCGACGCGGTTGTCTGGACTGCCGGAATCCGCCCTGTGGAAACGGTCCGGAATCTCGGGCTTGAATCGGACCGCGGCCGCGTCGTCCTGACGCCACACCATAATGTGCCCGGCAATGAGAATGTATATGTGGTCGGCGACTGTGCCGCGCTCCCGCATGCGCCGAGCGCCTATCTGGCGGAAGAGCAGGGCGAGCAGATCGTGAAAGTGCTCATGATGCGCTGGAACGGCGAAGAACTGCCGGAGAAAATGCCGGAGATCAAACTTCAGGGCTTTGTCGGATCACTCGGCAAGAAAAAAGGATTCGCCTTCCTCGCTGACCGCACCGTCACGGGCCGGATTGCGCGCCTGCTCAAGTCGGGAATCCTGTGGATGTACAAATGGCACAACGGCTGAATAAATGACTCCGAAACAGCCACATTAAAAGCGGCCGCCAACTGGCGTGCCGCTTTTTCAACAGATGCCGGGTTGCCCGCCTGTCACTCGGACGGCGGGACAAACCCTTTCTTTTCCAGCTCCGCAAACACCGGCTTCAGCTGGATATAGCCTTCGCCCACCACTTCGCCGCCGATCCGGACGAGCGGGTAGAAAAACTCGTCGTTGCGGACCTTTTCGGCGATGTCCGCCTGCTCACCTTCCGCAACCGGCCCCTCGATGTCGATATAGTCGATCGTGAACGGTTGTCCGGGATACTTTCTCGTGATCGCCGCTTCGAGCCATTCATATGTATCCTTGGAAGACGGGGCATTCACGCAGCTCGCACAGATGACATCCGCCCCGTAAACTTCAATTTTCACATGTTGTTTATCCAAAATGATCCCCCTCCGGATTCCTTAATGGATTTTCCGCCTTGTACCTATTATAATGATAACAGTGAAAGGAGTCGAATCGAAGTGACAGATACATCGATGATGGATGGAGTACAGGAAGTTCTGGATAAACTGCGCCCGTTCCTTCTCCGCGACGGAGGCGACTGCGAACTCGTTGACGTCGAGGACGGCATCGTGAAGCTCCGACTTCTCGGCGCATGCGGCACGTGCCCGAGCTCAACGATCACACTAAAAGCAGGCATTGAGCGCGCTCTGCTCGAAGAAGTGCCGGGTGTCGTTGAAGTGGAACAGGTTTTCTGATCATCCGGATCCGCGATGCGGGTCCTTTTTTATACTGCGGAGAGGCAAAATCAGGCTGATGCGGGCCGGTTGAACACCGGCCCTTGCCTTGGTATGATGGAAGAAAAGGAGTGAGGCACGCATGACACTGACGGTGGAACTGACTGAAGCAGCGGCTTACCAGGTGAAGGAAATGATGCGCCATAACGAAGAAGAGGGCTCTTTCCTGCGTGTCGGCGTCAACGGCGGCGGCTGCAGCGGACTCACATACGGACTCGGCTTCACGAAAGAGCGCCATGAGGACGATGAACTTCTCGAAGAGCACGGCCTGCAGATCCTCGTTTCAAAAGAAGACGCCGGCATCCTGTCCGGCACGAAAATCGATTACAAACAGTCGCTGATGGGCGGCGGGTTCACGATCAACAACCCGAATGCCATCGCTTCCTGCGGCTGCGGAACATCGTTCAGAACCAAAACAAAGGCGGGAACGCCGGGAGATTGCTAAGACCGGAATTCCGGTCTTTTTATTTTGGCCCGTCCCCTTGAATTCATATTTATAAAGGACTAAACTAAAGGTGATGGATTTTGTCGAAAACGGCGGGTGCCGTGACAACTGCGGCATCACGCCGTCCCAAATATATTAATCTTGGTTAAAGGTGGTTTGGATTGAAGTGAAAAGACCTACTGTTTTGGTGCTTGGCGCCGGCTATGGTGGTTTGGCGACCGTTGTCAATCTGCAGAAAAAGATCGGAACCGACGACATGAACGTCATCCTGATCAACAAGAACGCATATCACTACGAATCCACGTGGCTTCATGAGGCTTCCGCCGGGACTCTCGCGCCGGAAGACGTGCGCTACGATATCAAGGGCGTCATTAATGAAAACAAAGTGAAATTCGTCCAGGCGACAGTCGAGGCGATTGACGTCGACGGCAAGAACGTCATGACGGATGCAGGGGAGTTTCCTTATGACTATCTCGTCATCGGCCTCGGCTTCGAAGGTGAGACGTTCGGCATCCAGGGCCTCGATACGTATGCGCTCGGCATCGCGAACGTCAATGCGGCACGCCAGATCCGCGAGCATATCGAGTATCAGTTCGCCACTTGGTCTCTTGAAGAGGAAAAAGACGACAGCCGCCTGACGATCGTCGTCGGCGGTGCCGGCTTCACAGGCATCGAGTTTCTCGGCGAGCTCGGCAACCGCGTGCCCGAGCTTTGCAAGGAATTCGATGTTCCGAAGGAGAAAGTCCGCGTGATCTGCGTGGAAGCCGCTCCGATGGTACTCCCGGGCTTTGATCCTGAACTTGTCGACTACGCCGTTTCCCAGCTTGAGTCAAAAGGCATCGAGTTCTCGATCGGCACGCCGGTCGTCGAAGCGACTCCTGAAGGCGTCAAGATCAAGAAGGGCGACGACCAGTTTGAGTTCATCAAAGCCGGTACGGTCGTTTGGGCCGCCGGTGTCCGGGGCAACCGCCTCATCGAGGAAACACCGATCGAAAGCAAACGTGCCCGCGTCGCTGTCCGCGAAGACATGCGCGCTCCAGGCTACGACGACGTCTTCATCGTCGGCGACTGCGCATTCCTCATGAACGAGGAAGCGGGCCGCCCGTATCCTCCGACCGCCCAGATCGCCATGCAACAGGGCGTAACCGTGGCAGAAAACATCATTGCCCTGGCAAACGGCAAGCCGACGCACAAATTTGTTCCGGACCTCAAGGGGACGGTCTGCTCGCTCGGCGAAGATGATGCCATCGGCGATATTTTCGGCGGCAAGAAAGTCACAGGCACGACTGCCAGCTTCATGAAGAAGATGATCGACAACCGTGCCCTGTACATGATCGGCGGCGTTCCGCTCGTCGTCAAAAAAGGGAAATTCAAGTTCTTCTGATTCATCAGAGGGGGCTGCCAGAAAGAACTGAATGGCCCCTTTAGACAGTAAAAAGCAAGGACGTCGGGAGACTCCTGCAGGATAGCCGGTTGTTCGAGACCCCTTGCGGCTGTGAGCCGGAGGAGGCTTGGCGGCTGGCCTGCGGAAAGCGACCAGAGTCCTTGCTTTTTGCTTTTTCTGTTGTGGATAGACTTTTCCGCGAGCCCCTTTTTATAGGGGATAAGTGATCGGATGCCGGAGTACGGCCATAGTTTGGGAGAGGGGGGATGCGTGATGAAGAAAGACCGGGGCAAAGTGTGGCTCGGGGCAGCCGGCCTGGTCATGGACGGGGAGGGCAGATGGCTCGTCGTCAAAAAGAAGTACGGCGGCCTCAAAGGAAAGTGGTCCTTCCCTGCCGGGTTCGTCGAGCCGGGAGAGCGCGCGGATGAAGCGGCGGTCCGGGAAGTGGCGGAAGAGACGGGGATCCGGACGACCGCCGCCGGCATGGCCGGCTTCAGGACCGGCGTGATCAGGGGGGAAGTGAGCGACAACATGGCGATTTTTCTCCTGCGTCCGGTGGCGCCGGCACAGCCGGTGATTCCTCAGGAGCGGGAGATTGAGGAGGCCTGCTGGATGACACCGTTCGAACTGGCGGAATCCGATGATTCATCGCTGCTCATCCATGAAATCGCAGGAGAAGCCATTGAAGAAGGGCTGCCCGAAGTGATCGGGGCCTGGCCGGGGGACATTTTCGGCTATACGAGCTATAAGTTTTATTTCCGCAAATAAGCCTGCCGCCGAAATTCCGACAATCCGGTGAACCCCGGCCGTCCTGTTGAAAGACCATTTCGGTTCGGGTAAACTGGTGGAAGGAAAATCGGAGGTTATTGCATTGAACGGTTCTTTATCCATCATAGAAGTGACCCTTTCGATCCTGCTGTTCGTCGTCATGTTCTTCGGGATCGGCTTTCTGCTCAATATGCTGCTCAGGATGACCTGGCTCATGGCCATCGTCTATCCGGTCGTCGTCGTTCTGATCATCGACGATGTCTCGTTCACAAAGTACTTTACGAGTCCCGGCATGGCCTTCAGCCGGCTCGGAGACAAATTCATGGCACTCCATGCGGCGGATGTGATGATCCTCTCCGGGGGGATGGCAGGGGCCATCCTGGCCGGCTTGGCCATGATCATTCTGCGCAAGCAGGGCTATCAGATGTTCTGAAAAAAGGCGTTTCGCTCCCAACAAGGGACGAAACGCCTTTTCCTGTTTGATCATCAAAGAATCGCCGTGTACAAAATCACCGAGATGAGGATGCCGGTCAGCGCGCCCGCATACACTTCGCTCGGTTTGTGGCCGAGCAGGGTCTTGAGTTCCTCGATCTTCTGCTGGCCGTCTTTTTTCGGCCAGTCGCGGGTCGTCTGGATGAAGGACCTGAAATCCTCCCTCATCTGGTTGATGACGATTGCCTGCTGGCCGGCCTGAAACCGGATGCCGGTTGCATCGAACATGACGATGACGGAGAAAATGACGGCCACCGCGAAGATGGAGGAGTCGGTTCCGTGCTCAAAACCGATCGCGGTCGACAGGGAGGTGACCGCGGCCGAGTGGGAGCTCGGCATGCCGCCCGTCGAGGTGAACAGGGACCAGTCAAGCTTCCGCGTCATGAGAAAGTGGATCGGGATTTTGACGAACTGGGCGAAAAAGATGCTGAACAGGGCGACCCACAGGGGTGCGTTCTGAAAGATTTCCATTGTGGCAGCACAACCTTTCGGGGACGGGCGATTGCCCCGATTATAACATAATGCCGCCCGGGACTGACCGTTTCTCCGGGATCCGTTATAATGGAGGAAGAAATCGGATGGAGGGGATTTAGAATGGAAGTTGCAGTGAGAGAAAACCGGCTGGCCGGCTTCAATGTTGATGTCCTGATCGTCGGCGTGCCAAAACACAGCGACCACGTGGCGGGGTGGAGCCGGATCGAGGACGTCTTCGGCGGGCAGCTGTCAGAATGGCTACGCAACGGGGATGTGCCAAACAAACTGAGAGAGATTGTGAAAATCCCGGCAGGATCCGACCAGGGATTCAAGCGGGTCCTGTTTGCGGGACTCGGAGATGACAAAAAATTGGATGCGGATGATTTGCGCAAAGTGTTCGCCGCCGCAGGCAAAGAGCTGCGGAAAGTGAAAGCGGAAACCGCCGCGGTCTGGGCCGAATCGTTTGCGCTCGGTGACCTGGAAGACCTCGATGTGGCCTGGGCGGCCGCAGAAGGCCTCTCCCTCGGCTCCTACCGGTTTGAGGACTATAAAACGGGGTCAAATGAACGCCAGGCGGAACTCCGTGAAGTGACGCTGTTGTCGGACTCTGACGATGAGTCGATGATGACGGCCTTCAACAACGGCCGGATTTATGCCGATGCGGTGAATGAGGCCCGGGATCTCGTCAATACGCCGGGCAACATGCTGACGGCAAGTGCGATGGCGGATTATGCCATTGAGCTTGCAGAGCAGTACGGCTTTGAGGCGGAGGTGCTCGGCAAAAAGGAAATGGAAGAGCTCGGCATGGGCGCGCTCCTCGCCGTCAACCAGGGCTCGGTTGAGGAACCGCGCCTCATCGTGCTCAAATACCAGGGTACAGATAAATGGGAGGATGTCGTCGGCCTTGTCGGCAAGGGCATCACCTTCGACACCGGCGGCTACTCCCTGAAGACGAAGACCGGCATCGTCGGCATGAAAGGCGATATGGGCGGAGCAGCGGCCGTGCTCGGCGCCATGCGCATCATCGGGAATCTCCGCCCGAAGAAAAACGTCGTTGCAGTCATCGCGTCAACCGACAACATGATTTCCGGCGATGCGTTCAAGCCGGACGACGTCATCACATCACTCAGCGGCAAAACAATCGAGATCCTTAACACCGATGCGGAAGGACGGCTCGTATTGGCGGATGCCGTCACTTACGCCAGGCAGTCCGGTGCCGATTATCTCGTTGATGTGGCGACGCTGACGGGCGGGGTCATCACGGCGCTCGGCTATGACAAGACCGGCGCCCTGACGAACAATGAATCGTTCTTTGAGACTTTCCTCGAGGCAGCAGCCGAAACAGGGGAGTTCGTCTGGCGTCTGCCGCTGACGGAAAGTGACAAAAAGCGGATCCGCAAAAGCGACGTGGCCGATTTGAACAACTCTCCGGGGAGCGACGGCCATATGATTTTCGGCGGCGGGTTCGTCGGAGAATTTGCGGAAGACACACCTTGGATCCATCTGGACATCGCGGGAACGTCAGATGCATCATCCGCCCATGATCTCGGTCCGAAAGGCGGGACGGGCGTCATGGTGCGCACGCTCGCCACGCTCGTCGACTTCATGGCGGAGGACGCGCAGGAAGACTGAGCGCCCAGCCCAATCCCGGTTAAAAGCCCGGCATAGGATAACGGTGAAAGGGGGATGAATATGCCTCGTTACGGTTATTCACACCGCGGCGGATTCGGCTTCGGGAGCGGGTTCGGCGGTCCATTCCTGGGCGGAGTCGTCGGAGGGCTGCTGGGATCAACCCTGTTCCCATACGGACGCGGCGGTTTCTACGGAGGCTATTACCCGTATTACGGCGGGTATCCTTACGGCGGTTATCCATATTATCCATACTACCCGTATTATTGGTGAAATGAAAAAACGCTTCTGCGCGGTGCAGAAGCGTTTTTAATATTTATTTCCCGGCCTGCCGCTCGATCTCTTCCTTCAGCTCGTCCTTCACGGTGAGCGGCGTCGGCTTGACGCCGGCAAAATAGGCTGCCCGCGCCATCATGTGGCCGCCGACGGGCGCTGTGATAAACAGGAAAGCGATGCCGAGCAGAATTCTCGGGTTGAAGTGTCCCTCGACCAGCCAGAAATGGAGAAAGACCGCGATCAGGATGCCGAGCACCCCGACGGTGGCACTTTTCGACGCTGCGTGGGCACGTGTGTACGGGTCGGGAAAACGGAGCAGCCCGACAGCCGTCACGACTGTGAAGACGACCCCGATGATCAGGGGGACGGCAATGAGGATGTCAATCAGAATTTCCACGGTCGAAGATCTCTCCTTTCTCGATGAACTTGGAGAAGGCCACTGTCCCGATGAACGAAAGGATGGCCAGCAGCAGGATGATTTCGAGGTAGAAATTCGTCCCGACGAGCACCGACAGAAGGCCGATCATCGAGATGAGCGCAACGCCGACCGCGTCAAGCGCAATCACCCGGTCAGGGGCAGTCGGCCCTTTGATGAGCCGGTAAACGAACAGCGCCATCGAGATCACGATGAAGACAAGAGCGATCCAAAACAGGATTTTCATGGTCGGCTCACCTCCATGATGGCTTTTTCGAACGAATCCCGGATGGACACGACGGCATCGTCGATGTCATCCACGTCGATGGCATGGACGTACAGGGTCTTCTTGTCTTCGGACACGTTCATGACGATCGTTCCGGGCGTCAGCGTGATGAGGCTCGACAGGAGCGTGATCTCCCAGTCGTTCGTCAGCTGCGTCGGATAGGCGAAGATGGCGGGGCGGATGCCGAGCTTCGGCCGGATGACGAGCATGAACACCTGGATGTTCGCCATGATCAATTCTTTGAAGAACAGCAGCGTCAGTTTGATGACCGCCCAGAGCCGCCGGATGTACAGGTGGCCGGGGAAGAAACGCCTTGTCATCATGATGAGCAGCATGCCGATCAGCCAGCCGATGACGAAAGTGGAGGCGGTGAAAGTGCCGCTGATGAACATCCACAAAAAGGCGATGGTGAAATTCAGCAAAATTTGAAATGCCACGATGCATCTACTCCTTCAGCACGGCGTCGATGTAGATCGACGGCTCGTGCAGGATTTCCGCCGCATCGGTCATGACCGGCCGGAGCCACTCCGTCCCGACCCCGTAGAAGACCGTGATCGCCGTGAGGACGGCTGCGGGGATGAACAGGCTCCGGTACACCCGGCGGGAAACACCGGGTACGGGGCGCGGCTCCCCCCAGAATGCATGGATGAAGATCCGGATGACCGACAGGAGAACGACGAGGCTGGATGCGAGGATGATGACGCCGCCCCACATGTTTTCCGCCTCGAAGGCTCCCTGGACAATGAGCAGCTTACCGAAAAATCCGCTGAGGGGCGGGATGCCCGCCAGCCCGAAAGCGGCAATGAGCCAAGTCCAGGCGAGGCCCGGATGAGATTTCATCAGGCCGCCCATCTCCCGGAGATTCGACGTGCCGGTCACTGCGATGATCACGCCGATGAGCATGAACAGGGCCGCCTTGATGAGCATGTCATGGACGAGATAGAAGACGGCGCCTTCAAGTCCCGCCGTGTTCATCTGGGCCACGCCGAACAGGATGACCCCGACGGCGATGATAATGTTGTAGATGACGATCTGCTTCAGGTCGAAATAAGCGAGCGCCCCGATGCATCCCGCGATGATCGTGAGGATGGCCAGCACCATGAGCAGCTCGTGCGTGAACCCCGGATCATTCGGGAGCAGGAGCGTGACCGTCCTCATGATCGAATAAACGCCGACTTTCGTCAGCAGCGCACCGAACAGGGCGAGTACCGGAACCGGAGGCGCCGCATAGGATCCCGGCAGCCAGAAGTAAAGCGGGAAGATGGCGCCTTTCAGTCCGAAAACGAGGATCAGCATGACGGCGATGACCGTCAAGATTCCGCTTTGGCCGATTTCGGAGACCTTTGCCGAGATGTCGGCCATGTTCAGCGTACCGACGACCGAGTAAAGCATCGCGACCGTCGTGACGAAGAAGGCCGAGGAAATGACGTTCACGAGTATGTATTTGATCGACTCCCGGAGCTGGCGCTTTTCGCCGCCGAGGACGATCAGAACATAGGAGGCCATCAGCAGTACTTCGAAGAAGACGAACATGTTGAAAATATCGCCCGTCGTGAAGGCCCCGTTGATGCCCGTAAGCATGAACATCATGGCCGGGTAGTAAAAGTGCTTTTCCCGTCCTTCGCCGATTGAGCGGAAGCTGTACCAGGCGATGAACAGCGTGATGATGTTCGACGTCAGCACAAGGGCGGCGGACAGCGGATCGGAGACCATCGTGATCCCGAACGGTGCCGGCCAGCTGCCGAGCGTGACGGACTGGATGCCGTCCTGCATGACTGTGAGAAGCAGCCAGGCGGCAACCGCGACGGAGGCGGCAAGGCCGATGATTGTCACCGTCCGCTGAGCGACCACCTTTTTCGGGAAGAACATCAGGATCATCGCCGTCAGGAACGGAATCAGGACCGGAAATAACAGCAGGTTAATCATATTCGTCATTTCCTTTCAGCAGTTTCATGTTGTCCGTATTGAGTTCCTGATAGGCGCGGTAGGCCATGACCAGGAAAAACGCCGTCACGCCAAAGCTGATGACGATGGCGGTGAGGATCAGCGCCTGCGGAAGCGGATCGACAAAATCCGTGACGCCGTCGGCGAGGACAGGCGGAGCCTCCCCGCCGAACCCGCCCATCGTCAGGATGAGCAGATGGGCGCCGTGGCTCAGCAGGCCGGTGCCGATGATGACCCGGAGCAGGCTCCGCGAAAGCATCAGATAGACGGCCCCCGCAAAAAGGAACCCGATGATGACCGACATGATGATTTCCATTAGTCATCACTTCCAATCGATAAGATGATGGTCATCGTCGCCCCGACTACGACAAGATAGACGCCGAGGTCGAACAGCATGGCCGTGTGCAGGGACGTCAGCCCGAACAGCGGCAGCCGGAAATCGTCGAACGCATGCGTGAAGAACGGCTCGCCGGACAAGATGGAGATGGAGGCGGTGCCGAGTGCGAGCAGCAGCCCGATGGCGATGATGAACGTGTAGTTGAACGGCAATGCCTTGCGCACGGTCTTGATGTCAAACGCCAGCAACAGCAAGACGAGCGCCGATGCAGTCAGCAGGCCGCCGACGAATCCGCCGCCGGGAGAGTAATGCCCGGCGAAGAAAATATGGATCGAAAACAGGAAGATCATGAAGAACACGACTTTGGTCGTGGTCTGGATGATGACGTCACTGTTTCTCATGGCCATCCCCCTTTCTGGTCAGCCGGAGACGGATCATGCCGATGATCCCGATTGCCGCGATCGACAGGACGGCGATCTCGAACAGCGTATCAAATCCACGGTAGTCCACGAGGATGACGTTGACGATGTTGCCGCCTCCGGCTTCCGAATGGACGGTTTCCTTATAGAATTCTGAAATCGACGGCAGCGCCCGCTGGGAGACCGACGACATTGCGAGCAGACTCATCATGAGCCCGACCGCGCCGGCGACGATGGCGTTGCCCATGCGGAACTGGCGCTTTTCGTCATGCCGGCTCATTTTTGGCAGATGATAAAACGCAAGAAGGAACAGCGCGACCGATACGGTTTCGATGACGAGCTGCGTCAAGGCCAGATCCGGTGCCTTGAACACGACGAACAGCAGGGCGACGGTGTAGCCCACTGCGCCGAGCGAAATGATCGCCGTGAGCCGCTTGCGGGCGATCAGGGTGGTTGTGGCCGCCGCAATCAGGACGAGGATCAGCCCGATTTCGGCAGGGCCGACCGGTGTAAGCCCTTCAAAACTGACGGCGAATGCATCCTTTGCAACGATCGAACCGATGACGAGGATGACGATGCCCGTGAACATGTAAATCAGGTAGTTCCGGATGAGACCGCCCATATAAGTGCGGGACAGCCGGTTGGCACCGCCTTCGGCCAGGTACATCGAAGCGTCATACAATTTGTTCAGCGACAGTGCCTCAGGGGCAAGCCCGTAAAGCCCCTGCCATTTCGGCAACAGACCGAACAAAATGAGACCGGCCGCCACGACTCCGATGGTCATGGACAGCTCCGGCGTCAGACCGTGCCAGGCGGCCACATGAACATCGACCGCCGCGGGCGAATCAAACAGGAACGGCTGCACGGCCGCGACCGCCGGTTTGACGATCCATTTCCCGATGACGTTCGGGATGAAAAAGATCGCGATGACGATCGCGCCGAGGATGGCAGGCGACACGAGCATGCCGGCCGGCGCTTCATGCGGCTCTTTCGGCAGCTCGTCCGGCTTGTATTTGCCGGTGAACGTCCGGAAGACGAAGTACAGGCTGTAGATGAACGTGAACACACTGGCGATCCAGGCGACGACGAGCAGCACGGTTCCCCATGAACCCGGCGCAAACAGATCGAGCTGGCGAAGGCTGAGCATGCCGGTGAGGAACAGCTCTTTGCTCAGGAAGCCGCCGAATGGGGGAAGGCCCGCCATCGACAGCGAGCCGATGAGCGCAATCGTGAAGGAGACCGGCATGATTGCCATCAGTCCGCCGAGCTTGCGGATGTCCCGGGTGCCTGTTTCATGGTCGACGATGCCTGCAATCATAAAGAGACTGCCTTTGAATGCGGCATGGTTGAACAAGTGGAAGATGGCTGCAAATCCTGCAAACTTGAACAGCGTCTCCGCGGCGCCGTCCACGTGGAACGCAGCCCCCGCAGCACCGAGCAGGGACATGATCAGCCCAAGCTGGCTGACGGTCGAGAAAGCGAGAATTCCCTTGAGGTCTGTTTGCTTGACTGCGAAGAACGAACCCCAGAACAGGGTCAGCACGCCGACGGAAGTGACGATCCAAACCCACAGCTCGGACGCCGCGTAGATCGGCGTGAAGCGGGCAACGAGGTAAAGGCCCGCCTTGACCATCGTGGCCGAGTGCAAATATGCACTGACCGGCGTAGGCGCTTCCATTGCATCCGGAAGCCAGATGTAGAACGGGAACTGAGCGGACTTGGTGAAGGCGCCGAGCAGCACGAGGATGAGTGACCACACGAACAGCGGATGCTGCACGAGGTCCGGCGACATGGCGATCAGTTCGCGGATCGAGAATGTGCCGCCCATCAGGTAAAGCAGGATGAAGCCCCCGAGCATCATGAGTCCGCCGAAAACGGTGATCATCATGGACTTCAGTGCCCCAAATCTTGAGCGGTCCCGCGTGTACCAATAGCCGATCAGCAGGAACGAGGAGATCGAAGTCAGTTCCCAGAACAGATAAAGTCCGATGACATTATCAGATTGGACGACGCCTAGCATGGCGGTCATGAACATGAGCAGGTACACGTAAAAGTTGCCGAGCCGCTCCTTCGTTCTGTCCAGATAAAAGATCGAGTAAAGGACGACGAGCGCCCCGATGCCGGTGATCAGCAGGGAAAACAGCAAGCTCAATCCGTCTATGTATGAAACGAATGATATGCCGTACGATGGAATCCACGGCAATTCTGCAATATGGGTGTTTCCGCTGCTCACAGAAGGCAGATAGCCCAGATAGTAAAGGAACAGCAGAAGCGGCACCGCCAATACGAACCAGCCGGTATGGATGGCTTTGACCCGGCGTGCCAGCATCGGCACGAACAGGGCAGCCGCAACCGGCGCGAATAACAGCAGTACGGATACCAAGTGGGATCCTCCTTTCAAACCGATTCTGTTGATAAGTAACAGGGTTAATTATAACGCAAGTGAAGGGCGGTTGCATGATTGTAACTGAGGTAGTACCGAAAGTTCAGGAAATGATCCGCCGCTCTTCCTATATATGTAGAACGGATTTTTTTTGGCCTTAGTCCCGGCAGCTGATTTGCCTGCCGGGCACATTGGCGGTTTGCGGCCGAGACAGACAAAAAATGCCGGAAAAAGTGCTCCGGAAGGTTTTTCTGATTAACTGCCGCCGTTAAAAAACACAAAAAAACTGCACCGGCTCAATCCGGTACAGTTTTCTTTGATCAGTTATGAGAATGGAGCAGTTCTTCATGCTCCAAAACCTCCTCAAAATCCTGAACAGGCTTTTTCCGTGTGACCCAGAGGGACCAGACGGCGATGAGGAACAGCAGCGCCGTCACATAGAAGACGGAGGAGATGCCAATGAACCCGCTGACGATCCCGCCGAATGTCGGGCCGATGATGTTCCCGAAAAATCGGAAGCTGTTGTTGTAGCCGAGCATTTCCCCCTGAATATCCACAGGAGCTTCGCGCCGAACGATGGCGGTCGTGATCGGAATCAGTCCGCCGACCGCTATGCCGAACAGGAGACGGAGCACGACGAGTTGCCAGAGGGAAGTGACGAGTGCCTGCGGAATGATGAAGATAAACGTCAGGATCAAAAGAACGGACAGCACTTTCTCATAGCCATAGTCATCCCCCAGCTGGCCCCATTTTCGGGCAAACAGGAGATTTCCGATGCCGGCGGCACTGAAAGTCAGCCCCGCCAGAAATGCGACTTCCTTGGCTCCGGTCAGTTCGGCGACATAGAGGGACAGCAGCGGCTGGATGCTGAAGTTGCCGATCTGGATGAGTGCCGTGATGATCATGACATTCAGCATCAGCCGGTGGCTCATGATCGAGCGGATGATCGTGGTCCTGCCATAAGAATGATCCGTCGCTTTCTTTTCTTTCCGTTGTTCCTGAATGCCGAACAGGACAATCAGGGCCGCGATGAAGATGGCGACCGAAGAAATGATGAAAGCGTAGGAAAAACCTACAGAGTCCGCGAGCAGTCCGCCGAACACCGGCCCGAAAAGCGTCCCCGAAACGGATCCCATCTGAAGGGTTCCGAGCGTCCGGCCCGCATCGCCTTTTTCAGTCTGTGCGCTTATGAAGGCGAGCGAAGTCGGTATAAAGCCGGTGACGACTCCCATAGCCAAGCGAAGGAAGAAGAATGAGGTGACGTTGTCCACAAATCCCATAAAGAAAATAAAGACGGAAATGCCGAAAGCGTTAATCAATAGGATCGGCTTGAAGCCGTACCGGTCGGCAATCCGTCCCCAGATCGGCGACATGATGAACGCGGTCACAAAAGTGGCCCCAAAAATCAATCCGGCCCAGCGCTGGACGTAGGCATCTGAAAAGTCCCCGAACGTTTCAATGTAAAGTGACAGGAACGGCATGATCATCGTAATTGTGCTGGACACAAGGAAGTTCGTGATCAGGATGATGATGAAATTACGTTTTTTCGTTGACATGGTCCGAACATCCTTTTTGCATTAGTATGCCCATTATAAAGCATTTCGTAACACGAACAAAGTGTCACGGCTTATCCATCGTTTTCGGCTTTCCGCTATGGTACACTTGGAAGGATAAACACGTTCCGTGCCGTCTTTGCGGACGGCCGGCGAAAAAAAGGAGAGATCTACATGTTCCCTCAATTGACAAATGAAGTCGCAGAGCAGGAAGCGCTCGCGGTCATCCATACAAACCACGGACCCATCAAAGTGAAGCTGTTCCGCGAACAGGCGCCGAAAACGGTTGAAAACTTCCTCACTCATGCAGAGAACGGCTACTATGACGGCATCATCTTTCATAGGGTCATCAAGGACTTCATGATCCAGGGCGGAGATCCGACCGGCACCGGAATGGGCGGAGAAAGCATTTACGGCTCGACATTCGAAGACGAGTTTTCCCCGGAGCTGTTCAACCTCCGCGGCGCCTTGTCGATGGCCAACGCGGGGCCGGGCACGAACGGCAGCCAGTTCTTCATCGTCCAGATGAAAAACACGCCGGCTGACATGGTTTCGCAGCTCGAAGGCGCCGGCTTCCCGGCCGACATCATCGAAGCGTACAAGCAAAACGGCGGCACGCCTTGGCTGGACCAGCGCCACACCGTGTTCGGCCAGGTGATCGAAGGCATGGACGTCGTGGACCAAATCGCTTCCGTCAAGGTCGGTGCCCAAGATAAACCGGCTGAGGACGTTGTCATCGAGTCGATTGAAATCCTGAAGAAGTAATCCAGTACCGGCCCGCGCGGCCGGAAACTGAGCAAGGAAGTGAATGAACATGGAAATGGTGCTTCTGATGCCGTTTCTTTATTTCCCCGAAGACAAGACGCTTTACATCCCCGCCGTGTTGACCCTGCTGCTCTTCATGGCACTCGGATTCGTGTTCTTCCAGTGGATCCGAAAAAAATCCCGCCAGGAAGAAGAGCGGGTCCGGGAGCTTGAACAACGCATCCTGTCTGAACGGAACGCAAAAGGGGCTGTCCAGAAAGTCGATAAAAACGACTTTCTGTGACAGCCCCTTTCTTGTTTTTTATCTCTCTCAAAAAAATAGAAAAAGACCGCTGCCTTTTGTAGAATGGAGTCACCACAACAACACACACAAAGGAGCGATCTTTTTATGTGCAATCCGAAGACTGCTACAACAGAGTATATCACAGAAATGGAGATTTTGGCAGAGGTGAACAAGACGGAGGAAAAACGTCCAAAACGCCGGTTGGCGCCTGTCTTCAAGCCCTATGATAACCGCCAGTCCTTC
>NZ_JBHLWY010000012.1:0-37230 GCF_042432615.1 Bhargavaea ullalensis | reverse complement strand
ACTTCTGCCTTCACAGCTCGGGACTTGCACCCTATAGACTGCGCCCATGCTGGGCGCACATAAAAAAACCGGCCGCAGCCGGTTTTCCTTCAATCCCTTATTCCATTCCCTCATAAAGCTCCTGCACCGGTTTCATGAGCACGCGGTTAATGTCCTCGACGATGCGGCTGAGCTGCATTTCCGCCTGCAGCATTGCGGCGATTTTCGGGTTGTGCTGGGCAAGCTGGGCCGTTTTCTGGGCATATTCAAGTTCTTCGCCGCTGAGATCCTCGCCGGCCATTTGCTTTTGCTGCAGCTCCATCTGGATTTTCCGGAAGCTTTCAAACAGGTTCCGGGCTTCCTCATCGACCTTCACCGCCGCGATCGCCTTGGAAAGCGCCGCGTATTCGTCGGTCTGGCGGAAAGTCGCCTCGAGCTTGTTGATGTCGTTGTAAATGTTCAGTGTCATATTATCCACTCCAATCAATTAATAAGGAAAACGAGCAGCCCCTGCACAATCCCGATCAGTCCGCCGAGCACCGCGCCGAGCACGGTGATCATCTTGAACTCGCGACGGGAAATGCCGAGCACGAGGTCTTCCAGTTTTGCGACCGGGAAGGAGTCGACCTGCTCCTTCACCATCTGGTCGATCTTCAGCCGGCGGAGCGCTTCTTCCATCTTCTGCTCCGCCTGGCGGAATGCGAACGCCGTCAGTGCCGGCGTCACATTTGTGCGGATCCAGTCCGCTCCGCCCGGCCAATAGTCAACAATCGTCCGGTCGAGCCGTTCGCCGGCCGCGAGTTCCTTTTTCACATACCCGCGGACCGAAGCCCGGAGTCCTTCCCAGTCAAACCCGCCGGCCAGCTCGTCCATCGGCCTATCTTTCAGCTTTTCCCACTCACGTCCGATCAAGTCGTCAAGCAGTTCGGCAGTGCCCGGTGCGGAGAGGAACTTCAGTCCTTCCCGCTGAACTTTTCCGACGAGCTTATCCGAGCCGCCGAACATCGACTGCAGCATGCTTCCGAACGTTCCCTTAGATTCAAGGAAATCGTCGATCATCTTCCGGATCGTCGACTTGCCCTCTGCCGAAGACACATAGTCCATCGCCCGAACGATCAGGTAGCGGCGGGCACCCGGAAGGCGTTCTTCCACTTCCTCGATCCACTGTGACGAAAGCTTCTCCCCGACCGTCCCGTCGAGCAGCCGGTCCTTTGCTTCATTAAACTTCGAATCCACGAGACCGAGCACGACCTGTTCGATCTTCTCATCCGCCCCGCGGATCCCGGCCATCTCGATCCAGCCGCCGATCGTCCGGTCTCCTCCGAACAGCTGCTTTTCGATCATTCCCTGGATGGCAGACTCCGCCTTGTGCTGCATCACAGGCGTGAACAGCTTATTGCGGAACGTTTCCGGTGTCAACAGGTAATCCACAACAATCCGGCCGAACTGGGTTGCCAGCTCGTCGCGCCGCTTCGGGATGAGCCCCGGCGTGAACGGCACGCGCCAGTTCCCGATATATTTAGCCTCGTGCGGCCGGAACAACATTTTGATCGCGAGGTGGTTCGTTACGCCCCCGATCGCCGCACCGATCACTGCCATCAAGGCAATCGTCAGCAATGCATTCAATCGCTTCACCTTTTTCCTTCAGGGTTCGACAATAGTATAACAGACGAACCCCGGTAACAGAAAAAGGAACGCCACAGGCTACAGGGCGTTGTACATCATTGAAAACCGGATCGCATGCTCCGTCTCGTCATGCATCGCCAGAAACAGCGGCTCATACGCTTCCTGGATCGGAATACGGAGCAACATGACTTTATACAGCTCGGCCGTTTCAAGTGAGTCGCGGACGGCCTTCTTCGCGCACGATTTCAGGCTGTCGCACGGCCCCGGCTTCCTGAGACTTTGAACGAATGAACCCGTCAGCATATAATGAAGCTGCTGGAACATTTCATAATGGCTTTTTTCGTCCTCCATCGCATGATGGATGAAATCAAGCCAATATGGATCTTTTGTGAGTGAGGCCATCGTTTTATAGAAGTGGTACCCTTTGTACTCTTCTTCTATCGCCTCGCGCAACTGATCGGTGAACACGGCCGCATCCTTTCGTTGCATTTATTCTTATAAGTATGCGGAGCGGACGGCCATCATGAAGGAGATGAAAGAGATGCTGCAGCACTTTACGTACAAACCGATGTTCGAAGGCGGCCGGCTGCCCGGCTGGACATTTTCATTTCTCTACAAAAACACGCGCTATTCCGGTGACTACAAACAGGACGGTACCATCGCCTGGACCGGAGCCACGCCGCCGGATGAAGATCAGGTGAAAAAAATGATCCACGAGCTCATGACCTTCCACGTCTACGACTAAACCGTTTGGCCTGCCGCATTTCCGGGAATACTCACTGTATCACCGGAAGGAGGAATCCCGATGGCAGACAAGAAACCGGTCCAGTTCACCGACGAAAAGCAGCAGCTGGACGAACAGCAAAAGCGCGAACAGGAAAAGATGCAGGACAAGCAGCGCATCGCGGACGAACAGAACCGCATGACCGACACGCAGAACATGCGGAAATGACCTGGACAGAACAGCCCCCGCACCGGAAGGGATCCGGCGGCGGAGGCTGTTTTCGTTAATGATAAAATTCCCAGTAAAAAATGTTGCTGCAGAGAACGGCCGCCGTGACCACACTGAGAAGCCGGATCATCCTCCCCTGCTTCCCCTTTTGTCGAATGAGCAGAAGGCTGCTGATGATCACTGAACCGGCCACATACAGCAAATTGGCAGCCAAAAACGGCTGAATGGAGGCATAGGCCGTCATGGATGCGGTTTTGTAGACGATCCAAATGATATTGAGTCCCGCCAGCACGTTCAACCCATGCTGGACCGGCAGGAGCGGGTTCCCCGGCTTCCTCTTCAGAAGAGAGAAGATCAAAAAACCCGCTGAAAACAGGAAGGCAACACCCGCCAGGACAACAGCCGCCCACTGAAGCACATGCTGCGCCCAGGGAATGTAGAGCAGGTCGGACACCCCGGAAGACAGGAGGTTTTCCCCTTCAGGCCCGGCTGAATAGACATCAAGCGCAAACGCACTGAAGTCGTCTTCGGTTACAAACACACCCGGTTCCGTCTGTGTGTATCGGAGTCCATTCATCGTTAAGCCGTGAGCGCCGGCGGGTTCTGCCTTGCTTCTGAGCAACAGCCCGTAAAATTTGCTGAACCCGTGGCGCGGCACACGGGCCGGCTCGTACAGACCGCCCCACTTTGATGCGTTTTGCAAAGTCATATCGCTGCCTTGTGGTCGTTCTCGCCCGAAAACAAGTTCCGGGATGCCGAGTGTGAGGCTGGTTTCATTTGCCATGTTCGTCAAGACCAGCACACCCGTGCCCTCCGCCCTGTCCATGTAAATGGAGGAACTGAACGCAAGAGTATTCCCGCCGTGCCCGAAAGTTAATCCGCTTGCGGACGGCAGGAAAAACAGCCCGTTTGCGATCCGGGGCACGTCTGTACCCGGGTAATATAAAGAGGGCAGGAACAGGGCATCCATCGTCTCCTTCTTTGTAAACAGGGGCTTCCCGTCTTCGCCGAGCAGCGCCTGCATCAGCTTTTGAAGATCCCCGGCGACCCCCGTGACACTTCCCGCCGGATATATCGGAATCACATACCGGTTCGGCTCGATCAGCTGCCGCTCCTCTGTATAACCCTGGATCTTCCGCCTCTGCTTTTTCACCCATGGGTGGTCATCTTGCTCAGGATCAATTGCGGTTTTCGTCATATGAAGAGGTTCGAAAATATGAGTCCGCACATACTCCCGGTAATCCTGCCCGCTCACTTCTTCAACGATGTAAGCAGCGAGGCCCGTTCCGTAATTTGAATAGGCGACGATCTGGCCGGGCGGGAACACCTGCCGGACATCCGCGGCTTCCAGCACTTCTCTCAATGACGCCTTTTCGGGCGGATCCAGCACCATCAGATCCGTGTAACTGTCATCAAACCCCGCCGTATGATTCATCAGATGGGTCATGGTGACCGGCTCGTCATCCGACTCTTTTGATTGGAAATCAGGCGGCAAATAGCGGGCGACGTCTTCATTCAGATCAATCTTCTCGGCCTCAGCCAGCTGAAAGACACTGATCCAAACGAGAATCTTGGAGATGGACCCCCATTCAAATACGGTCTCCTCGTCGACGCGTATCTGCTTCTCCTGATCTGCAAACCCGATCGTCTTCCGGTTGACGTCATCTTCGCGGATCACGATCACCGCTGCCCCTGCGGCAGTCCCTTCGTGTTCCTTCAAATAATCCATCAATCGATCGTCCAGATCCTTATGGTCAGATGCCGAAACAGCAGGCTGGAACAGCAAAAGGAATACTATGAAAATCAAAGAAGCATAAACGAATAGACGAAACGCCAAAGCCGATTGTGCATTCATCGATAATCAATCCACACTCTCTGCATGCTTTTCCCCGCCAAAAACCAAACTCTGATGGTATTCTCCGTCAGGGTCTTATCTTTCAGTCTATTCTAACATGCCGCGGCCCTTTACCAAACTGCCGACGATTTTCACGTCCGTGTTAAATCATTAGTTAAACTCCTTGAATTTAACGCCTGAGTATCCTAAACTTGCTCCACTGGATTTTATATTTCAGATAAGTCAATATTCGATAGGAGGAATCTGCAATATGGCGAATAAAAAAAAGTTCAACTATCTCCTTCTTTTCATTCTCGGAGTATTAGTGGGCCTCTTTGTCTTAACGAGAATAATTTAAAGGGCAAGGGAACGGACTGTTTCCCCTGCCCTTCTATTTGTTTTTTAATAAAGCATCACAAGCCATCACTCCCCCGCCAGCTTCCTCCTGCCGAACACCACATAATAGTAAGTCGACGAAATGACATACAGCACGCCCGTGATCGAGAATGCCCATGCGTATCCCCAATAAGATCCGTACGCCACAACAAGTCCTGCGGAGACGGGCCCCATGGCGGCCCAGCCGGCCTGGAAGACGGTCTGGTTGACGGAGTTGGCGAGGCCTTTGTATTTGTCGTGGACAATCTCCATCGAGATGGCGCTCTGGATCGGGTTGCCGGCATTCATGAGCGCCTGACGCATGAGGAATCCGAGCGAGGCGAGGCCGAGCGACATCGTGTAGGCGGTGAGGAACAGAAACGGGATCGACGCAAGCTGGAAGAAGATGAGCGCCTTAACCTTGCCGACGCGCTTGACGAGCGCCGGGCCGATCATCATCGCGACGGCCGTCATGGCGGATCCGAGCGACAGGATCAGCCCGATGTAGGCGTTCGAGGCACCGAACCGGTTCGCGAAATAGAGGTTCAGATACGGAATGACGAGTCCCGAACCGAAGCCGATGAGCAGGTTGGCAATGCCCAGATGGAAGATGAGGCGGGCATTCCGGCCGGGCGCGGCGTCCGCCGGATCTTGCTCGGAAGGCGGCTCCGGGATCCTCGCGGGCGTCGCCTCTTTGTCTTCTTTTGAATCTTTTCCGGAAGACAGAAAAAACAGCGGCCCGATGCCGGCGGTGAAGATTGCCGCGCCGGCAATGAGCGACCAGCGGATCGATTCCACCGCGGGCAGCCCGAAGGTCTTCTCGAGCAGGTCCGCAATCACTCCGCCGCCAAGACTTCCTATGACGCCCGCCACGGTAACGAGCGAGAAATAGATGCTGAAGAGATGGACTCGCTCCGAGGCGTTGGAGTTCTCCGCAAGGAACGGAACGCCCGACACCTGTAAAAACGCCATAGTCAGGCCTGTGACGAACGCGGCGGCGACGAGCGTGCCTTCCGCCGTTTCCACCGACCGATAAAACAAGGTCAGCACCGTGAGTCCGGATCCGCCGATGAGCAGCCATTTCCGGCCGAAGCGGTCACTCAGCAGGCCGGCCGGAACGAGGATGATCGCCGTCGCGAGCGCGGTCATCGAGATGACGTTCCCGTTCACCGTCTCCGGCATGCCGAGCGCCTTGATATACAAGTTGTACATGACGGAAAACACCCCTATCCCGACCTGGATGAGGATATTAGCCAGCATGAACAGCCGGACGTTGCGGCTGAACCCCGAAATTTTGGTTTTCCAGTCTTTAAGCCAGGCCATCATTGGAGGGAGCTCCTTCATTTTCCGTTTATTTCGACATTCGAATTATACGAGAATGGAAGGGGAAAAGCAACAAGCTAATGATCTTTTCCAGCTCTGACCCCCGGTCTCAATCTGATGGCACTCACCATCTATCTGATCAACCTCGCCCTCACCCGGCCCTTTTAACAAAAAACAACCCCTGCGATCCGACGCACGGGCTGTCCCAACCATTTTACTTTCTATTTGCTTTAGGATACTGTCTCAGTTTGATGAAGTGTTAGCTTGCCCTGATCCATTCGGTAAACTTGATCGCACAGCAGTTTGATATCCTCGGAGTTATGACTGGCAATGAGAACGGTCATGCCTTGTTTTTTAAACTCCAAGATCATTCCCCTAATTTCTTCCACACCTGTTTCATCAAGGCCATTCATGGGTTCGTCCAAAATCAGAAGGCTTGGATTTTCCATGATGGCCTGCGCTATGCCCAGCCGTTGTCGCATGCCGTAAGAATATTTTTTAACCAGGCGCCGATCATCAGGGTCCAATCCAACTTTGCTGATCACCTGCCGTATATCCTCTGTCCTGATTATCCCCCGTATTGAGGCAAGAAGCTTTAGGTTATTAAAAGCAGTATACCGCGGGACAAAGCCCGGGAGATCAAATAAAGCACCAAAGTGTTTAGGGAACCTGCCATTGCCTACTTTCTCGCCGAAAACTTTCACTTCTCCCGTCGTTGGTCGCAACAGACCTGCAATTGTCTTAAATAGAACGCTTTTCCCCGAGCCGTTCCGTCCGATCACTCCATAGACTCCCGGTTTCGTTATCCTCAAGTCGATATCTTTCAATAAATCACTGCCCTTTACAGTCTTCGTAACATGATTGATTTCAATGATCATTGGCACACTTCACCCTTCCTGCTTAAGTCCTTCAATAAATAAACTTTCCAGCCGATATCGGAATACTAATCGGATCAATGCGATCAAGATTACAATCATTGCAACACTCACTGTTGTTCCATGGAAAAGAGAAAAAGGCTGAATTTCATTGAAGGCAGTCAACCCCATATTGATTGGCAGCCAAGGGATGAGAGGGGGTGCTAATCGGGCAACTGCAAATGAGACAATGATACTGGTCACAGTAAGAAGTGTGGCTACGCCCATATTTCTAAACAGCAGTGTCAATAAGATATTTGTCAGCACAGCAATCATTGCAGATCCATTCATTAGAATAAACTCTCTTACTAATAAATTGACTGCATTCACTTTTTCAAACATTGAGCCTTCCATCCAAACCGCTTCTCCGCCATCATTGATTAAAAATCCGGCCATCATATTAATACAGAACCCCAGTATTGTTCCAACAGTAATAAATAAGGTCATTACGATCAAAAAGGAATCCAACCATAAAGTTGACCTCTTGGATTGAATGGACACATTAACGAAACGTCCCGTAAATTCATCATGAAGATACAGGCCCGTTATTAATAAATAGGGAGTCAATATTAGCAACCAACGGACCAAATCAAACGACGGGTTAGTCGGCAAATAGAGCAGAAAAGCAACGGACTTCAGACCGCTGTACGGTAGTTTCCAATCATTCGAAATGCCAGCAATCACAGCATTCAGCAAAAATGCAGCCGGCACCACCAAAAGAGTTGGAGTGCAAATTAATAAACGATAGTGATATCGGAGTAAATTACCCATGAACGTTTTCCTTTCCGAATATCAAGTCCTCCGTTTTCGCTATGCGAATGCAAATAGCGATGAGCACCCCAGTTAAAACCAACCAGTAGATTATTATTTGATACGGAAAAGATGATTGAGAAATTTCATGTCTATACATGTAAGTGAAGAGATCTACATGATCCGTAAACAACCAGGGAGAAAGCACTCCGATTTTCCCTATCGTTACTAAGTTATTGAACATCCAACAGAGAACGACAATTACCAATGACGCTATGATGTTCCTCAATTTCAGAAAACAGATGAAAAAAATCAAACCTAACACAAAAAGAAGGAATGCCGTACAAATGACCGTAACGATGATGTATTGAACCGGATGATGGAGATTTAAAAACACCTCAAAGTACTCATAATAATTTTTCGCGTGTTCGCTCCAACCACCTTTAAAGCCAAGGGTGAGAAAAGACTGCAAAAAACAGATACAAACGAACGCCAGCACAGTGGCAACACTCAGCAATCCGATCAGCATCATTTCAGATGAAACCCATGCTGTCGTGCTTCCATAGCGCAAACTAATATAGGGTCTTATCTGCATTTTCGAAAAGTAAACTAACAATACCATTAAAAATATGGGTACAATCGAGTATGAGATCGATAAAAACCCAAATACTTGTAAGAAGTGATCGTAACTATTCACATTTTTGGACAGTTCCAACACATCAAATAAATGATTGGATGTAAAGACGATTATTAGAC
Source organism: Bhargavaea ullalensis (assembly GCF_042432615.1). Taxonomy (NCBI): domain Bacteria; kingdom Bacillati; phylum Bacillota; class Bacilli; order Caryophanales; family Caryophanaceae; genus Bhargavaea; species Bhargavaea ullalensis. The sequence continues at coordinate 28,721 of NZ_JBHLWY010000012.1, read as the reverse complement.
CAAAAGCTGCCAGTGCAGACCGTATGCCGATCGTACGCAGCAACTCTATCTTATCTCGTATATTCAATTTTTCTCCCACCGCCAAAAAAACTTACTGCCCCGATAATGATCAGGATTGCGGCATAAGCAACTCTCGGCCAACTTCCCATACCTGTTTTATTAATATCGTATAAAATTTGTGCATTTAATAGAGGGTTAATGTCAATAAAAATTGTACTGGTTATGAGATAAAAAACGAAAGGCATCAAGACTGCCAAATAAGTGTTTTTCACAAAAACAGATAACCCAAGCCCAAATGATGCCAGTGTGAATCCGCAGCCAAAAATCGTAAGGATGATCAAAAGGATCATGAGATGCGGGGAAGCAATACCCATGGAATGGAACATTTCAGCTGTTTCCAGGCCCTCACCTTCCAAAGGAAGTTGAAAAACGAAGCTTAAAACAGAAAGAATCATAAAACCAACCACCGGTCCAATCGCCACCGCGACTCCGCCCGTTAAACCAGTTATGAAGAATTTTATCGTTTTATATGTCCGCTCAGAAGTGCGGATAGATATATAATTCGTCAGATGGTTATTTTCATCCTGCACATAGCTCGCGACAAAAGGAAGACAGGCCAAAATAGGGAACGCAAGAGCAAGTGTATTGGCGGTGCCTGAATTGTATCCGGATAGAAATAGATAAAGTAATGATAACTGACCACTTGGCAGCCAGCTGATATATTCAATGAATCCCCCGATAAACATGAAAATGGATAATAATGATGCAATCAACATAGCCGGAGACCAAAATGCCCTCTTCAGCTCTTCGAAAATGTATGACAATAAATCACCGCCTAAGAAAAATGAAATAATCGGATAGATTACCATTTGACTAGTCAAGGCTTATCAGTTTGGTGTCCAATTTCCTTTCGTTGAAACAGCTTCATTCTCACCAAACGGCGTGGAAATGTTTAAATGCACTGATTTTCCTTTATAGGTACTTGCCGCTTTATAATCCATTGTCTTTTTTCCTGTAGAAGAGTATGTCACCTTGCTTGTAATGTTGGTACCACTTGTATTTTCAACCCATGATACCAAAGATGCACCCTTCGCAAGATAAGTTACATTATTATAGGCCGAACCAGTCGTTTGCTTAGTTTTGTTAGTAGTTTCAAAATCAGCAATAGCCGGGACTCTTGCATCGTAGTCATAATACGTGGCGGCAGTAGCAATTCCTGTTCCGATAGAGAATAGCCCTAATGAAAGCAGGCCAGTTGCTACTTTTCGATTAATTGTCATTTCATCTCTCCTTCAATTTTTGATAAAATCTACCCGATCATTAGAGGGAAATAATCCCTTTGTTAAAGAATAGCTTAAAAAATAGTGATTGTAAATAAAAAGAAGGAGAAAAGACAATAAATTTTATCAAAGTCGCTCAATCTTAGTACAATTCCATCATTTTGTATGATAATAGATCATTTTTGTACAACGACCTTATTCCAAATGTGCTCGGGCATCCACAGAATATACTTGACGCTCTTTCCTTCCACACCCACCCCCTCCCCAAAAACAACCCCGACGAACCCATTCGCCGGGGCTGTCTCCTATACAGTTGCTTATCTTCAACCGATCTTCCCCGTTGCCTGCGTTCCCGCCTGCAGCTTATACATCTGAGCATACTGACCGCCGTACGCGAGGAGCTGGTCATGGCTGCCGGATTCGACGATCTCGCCTTTGTCGAGCACGAGGATGCGGTCGGCGTTTTTGATCGTCGACAAACGGTGGGCGATGACGAAAGTCGTGCGTCCTTTTTTCAGGACGTCCATCGCATGCTGGATGATTTCTTCGGTTTCGGTGTCGATGTTCGATGTCGCTTCGTCCAGGATCAGGATTGCCGGGTCGAACGCAAGCGCGCGGGCGAATGAAATGAGCTGGCGCTGGCCTGCGGAGAGGGTGCTTCCCTTTTCCACGACCGGCGCGTCGATGCCGTCCGGCAGATGCTTCAGCACGCGGTCGCCTCCGACGGCTTCCAGCGCCTGTTCGACTTGCTCGCGGGAGATCCGCGTGTCGCCGAGGCTGATGTTGGACTCGATCGTCCCGGTGAACAGGTACGGATCCTGCAGGACGATGCCCATATGGTCGCGGATCGTCTGCCGCGGCAGCTTCGTGATGTCGGTGCCGTCGATGACGATGCGTCCCTTGGATGGATCGTAGAACCGGAACAGCAGGTTCATGATCGAGCTTTTCCCCGATCCGGTGTGGCCGACGAGCGCCACGGTCTCGCCCTGCTTCGCTTCAAAGTCGATGCCTTTGAGCACATACTCCTCGCCTTTATAGGCGAACCAGACGTCCTCAAAGCGCACGTTCCCCCGGTAGCGGGCGATTTTCTCCCCGCTCACCGGCTCTCCTTCCTGATCGAGCAGCTCGAACACCCGCTCCGCCGCGACGAGCGAGTGCTCGAGGCGGGAGAACTGGTTGACGATGCCGGTGATCGGGTTGAAGAGTCGCGTGATGTAGTCGACGAACGCATAGAGGGCACCGACCGAGATGGCCTGTGGCGCGGTGAGCGCCACGTTTCCGAAGTACAGGACGAACACAAGGAACGTCATCGAACGGAGCGTGTCGACCAAGTTGAACGAAGTCGCAGAGTCCATTTTAAGCAACTTGTTCTGATAGCGGAAATGCTCGTCGTTGAGCGCTTCGAATTCCTCTTCCATCTGCTTTTCCCGGCGGAATGCCTGGATGATCGTCATGCCCTGGATCGCTTCGTTGATCATCCCGTTCAGGTCGCTCACCTTGCCGCGGATGATCCGGTTGTACTTGGACGCAAACTTGCGGTAGGTGATCATCCATACATACAAAACCGGAATGAGCAGGAGCATCACCCCGCCCAGCTTCGGATCGAGCCAAATCAGCGCGATGAAGATGCCGCCCATGTACATGAAGCTCGTGGCGAACTGCGAGAGCACGGTCACGTACATGTCCCGGATCGCTTCCGTATCATTCGTGACGCGTGCGACGACCTTGCCGGCCGGCAGGTTGTCGAAGTAGCGGATCGGCAGCGTCTGGATCTTGCGATACACTTCATTGCGCATCTTCTGGATGATCCGGTTCGCCCCTTTCTGGAGGAGCAGATACTCGGAGTAGCGGAAGATGGCCGTGATGACGGCGAGCCCCATGAACAGGGCGAGCAGGCCGGCGATCGGGCCAAAGTCAATGCCGCCCGTCTCGCTTCCGGCAATATGGTTGTCGATGATATTTTTGGCGATGAGCGGTCCGGCAAGATCCGCCGCGACGGCGAGTGCCAGGCAGATGATGCCGGGGATCACATAGCCTTTTTGATCAATTGCATACCGGACGAGCCGTTTGCCTTTATTCATGTGAATCCCCCTCCCCGATCTGCTGGCGGTCGAATTGTTCGCGGTACCAGCCGTGTTCGCCGAGAAGCATGTCGTGGGTGCCTTCCTCGATCACGCGGCCGTCCTCCAGCACGATGATCCAGTCGGCGTGTTCGATCGCCGACAACCGGTGGGTCGTGATGATCGTCGTCTTGCCTTCCCGGCCTTCGCGGATGTTTTCGATGATCGCCGTCTCGGTCTTCGCATCGACTGCGGACAGCGAGTCATCCAAGATGAGAATCTCCGGGTCTTTGATGAGCGCCCGGGCGATGGAAATCCGCTGTTTCTGGCCGCCGGACAGGGCGACCCCTTTTTCCCCGACGAGCGTTGCAAGCCCTTCCGGCAGCATCGCCAGGTCCTTGCGGAAGTGCGACAGCCGGATCGCTTCATCGATTTCTTCGTCGGTGGCGTCCGGCTTGCCGAACAGGATGTTGTCCCGGATCGAGCGCGAGAACAACACATGTTCCTGCGGGACGTAGCCGAGCCAGTCGCGCACTTCGTCTTTCGTCAGGTCGGTGATCGAAACGCCGGAGAACGTCAGCTCCCCGCCGCCTGCCGGATATTCGCGGAGCAGCTGGCGGACGAACGTCGTCTTGCCGCTCCCCGTCTTGCCGACGATGCCGAGCGTCCCGCCCCGGTCGAGGTGGACGCGGAGCCGGTCCAGGTTCACGGACGAAGACTGCGGATACCGGAACGTGACCTCATTGAAGTCCATTTCGTCCGGCGTGCCGGCATGCTTCGGCGCAGCCGGGTCCTTCACGTCTTCTTCGTAGGCAAGCGTCTCGGACACTCGGTCAAGAGACGCGTTCCCCCGCTGCATGACGTTGATGAGCTCGCCGATCGCGATCATCGGCCAGACGGCCATCCCGAGGTAAACGTTGAACGTGACGAGATTGCCGAGCGTCATGTCGCCGGTCGACACGAGAAACGCCCCGTAGCCGAGGCCGATTGCGTAGCTCGCGCCTGTCAGCACTTTCGACGTCGGAGCGAACAGCGCGTCAATCCGCTCGACGGCGATGTTCTTTTCGTATACTTCTTCGGTTTTTGCGCGGAAGTTCTCTTCGGTCGCGCTCTCCTGCACATACGCCCGGACCACCCGGACGCCGGCAACCGCTTCGAGCACATCATCGTTCAAGTCGCCGAATGCATCCTGGGCGACGACATAACGCTCGTGGATCTTCTTGCCGAGCACCTGCATGATGATAGCCAGAATCGGCAGCGGGATGATGGCCGCAAGCGTCAATTTCCAGGAGACGATGAAGCCCATCGTGAGCAAAATCGTCAGCAGGTACAGCGTCGAGTCGATGAGGGTCATGATGCCGAAGCCGGCCGTCTCCGAAAGTGCCCGCAGGTCGTTCGTCGACCGGGCCATCAGGTCGCCGGTCCGGTTTTTCTCATAGAACGTCGGCGTCATTTTCAAAAAGTGGCGCATGAGCCGGCTGCGCAGCGTCCGTTCGATCACATTGGCCCCGCCGAACAGCTGATACTGCCAGACGAAGTTGGACGCATAGCCGACCGCCATGATGAGGAGCATGATTCCGGCGAATCCCCACAGGAACCCCGTCGTCATGTTCCCCTTATACATCGTGTCGATCGCCCGGCCGATGAGCCACGGCGGCACGACAACGAGCACGTTGGTGACCGTCAGCAGCACGAGCGCCACTGAATACCGCTTCCAGTTCTCTTTGAAGAACCAGTCGAGCTTAAACAATACTGAAAACATAAAACCCCTTCTTCCCGGAGCGGATTACACTATCCGCCTTCTTTAGATTCCTTGATGAGAGTTTTCCTTTCCTTCACGATGCACATCGCGATTGCTCCTTTCCGGATGGTTGTTTATGCAACACGCGGCTTTCGTTCCGCGCGGTCACACCAAATCGGTGAAAAAAAGAGAGCACGCCCCCTGTCCAAGGAGACGTGCTCATTGAAAAAGGATCCGGCAGCATGCCGGACCCCGTTGAAATAAACTGCGGTTCCCGAAGTAAATTACGGGCGCAGTGCGGGCAGGCATGGCGATATGCAGTTTTGTCCCATTGTGCAGTCCATTGTGCAGTCCATTTTCATGAAGAACATCGTCCATGCCTCCCTTCCGCAGAATGTTGATAATTGTTTCGATACTCTAACAGCCTACCGTTAAGTCGATTGGCTTGTCAACTGTTTTCTGAAAAAATGACCAAGTTACTCTTCGGAGCATCGGAACAGATACAGTCTATGCACCCCCGACCGGATTGATTCATCCCAGAAACAAATGGATCGCCGCTCCGAGCACCCCGGACACGAGCACAACAAGCCACGGCGGCTGCTTCGCGAATTGCAGCAGGATCAGGGCGACCGCCGCCACTCCCGCATCCCAGACCGAAAAGATCGAACTCGGGATGACCGGGTCGATCAGCGCCGAGAACAAGATTCCGACAACTGCGGCATTTACGCCGAGAAGAGCCGCTTTCAGCCAGCTCTTTTTCCTGAGCACCGACCAGAACGGCAGCATGCCGACAACGAGCAGGAAAGACGGAAGGAACATCGCCCCGACTGCGACAAGCGCCCCCGGGATGCCGTCCATGATCGTTCCGATATAGGCGGACAAAGTGAACAGCGGACCGGGAACCGCCTGCGCAGCTCCGTATCCGGCGATGAACGTCTCTGTCCCCATGTATCCTGCGGGGACGACTTCCCGCTCCAGCATCGGCAGGACCACATGCCCGCCGCCGAACACGATCGAGCCGACCCGGTAAAACACATCCAGAATCACCGCCAAGACATGATTGGCGGCCGTCCGGACGGCGGGCAAAGCAATGAGCAGCAGGACGAATATCAACCATGCTGCGATGCCCGTTTTGCGGCTCACCGCAACCGGTACCTCACCTTCTTCCTTGCCGGAAGGCGGCCTGTTCCGATAGATCAGATAGCCCGCCGCCCCTGCCAGAACGATGAACCCGATCTGACCCGCTGCGGTACGGACGATCAGCACGCCGGCAGCGGCCACTGCGGCAATCAACAGTCGGGGCAGATCCGGCGTCAGATTCCGCCCCATTCCGATCAGCGCATGGATGACAATCGGAACTGCCACAATCTTGAGCCCCCGGATCCAGCCCGTATCGAACCCGGTCCCGCCGCCGACAAGCCATGCGAACAGCACCAGCAACACCACGGACGGCATCGTGAAGCCGAACCAGGACAGGAATGCGCCGGCCAGCCCACCGCGCATGAGCCCGATTCCGATGCCGACCTGGGAGCTGGCAGGGCCGGGGAGGAACTGGCAGAGCGCGACCAGGTCTGCGTACGCCCGGTCATCCAGCCATTTTTTCTTTTTTACATATTCATCCCTGAAATATCCGAGATGGGCGGCCGGTCCCCCGAACGACGTCAGTCCGAGCTTCAGCGAAGTCCACAGGATTTCCCCGTACCGCCCCCCGTTCTTCTTTTCCATGAGAAAACCCCTTTCCGGTTGATTCCTGCCCATCTTACTCAAAGCTGCCATCCGGGGAAAGGGGTTTTACAGAACCTTTACAATGCAGCCGTCATCCTTTCGTCCGGATGACCGCCACTTTCAGATAATCCGACTCCATATGATGACGGTGGGTACGGAAATCGGCCGGGAGCCGGAATTCCCGCTCGATCGTGTATTTCCTGCCGGCAGACTTGAACGCCTTCTCGATGAACCCGCGGAATTTCTTCATGCCGAAGCCCGCATGGTTGGTCGAAGCGATGATGATGCCGTCCTTCGCCGTCACCGAAAGGGCATCCTCCAGCAGCTTCGGATAGTCTTTGGCGGCGCTGAATGTCCGCTTTTTCGAACGGGCAAAGCTCGGCGGATCGAGGATGAGGAGATCGAATTCCTTCTCGTGCCGCTTCGCATAGCGGAAGTAGTCAAACACATCCATGACGACGATGTCCTGAGCTTCATAATCGATGCCGTTTGCAGAAAACTGTTCGATCGTCTTCGGCAGACTGCGCTTGGCGAGATCGACGCTCGTCGTCCCCGCTGCTCCGCCGAGTGCCGCGGCGACCGAAAAAGCGCCTGTATAAGAAAATGCATTCAGTGTGCGGCGTCCTTTAGCCCACTCGTCGCGGACCGCTTTTCTGACATCCCGCTGATCGAGGAAGATGCCGGTCATCGCCCCGTCGTTCAGATCGACGGCGAACTGCATCCCGTTTTCCTTCACCAGGATCGGGAAATCCGGCTTGTCGCCGAACACGAAGTCGTCATCCTCCACATACTGTCCCCTGGAATCAAACCGTTTTTTCCCGAAAACGGAGCGGACCGCCTTCAGATCCGCAAGCGCATCATGAACGTACCGGCGCATCGCATAAATCCCTTCACTGTACCAGTTTATCAGGAAATGGCCGTCATAGTCGTCGATCGTCAGGCCGCCGATTCCGTCCCCTTCGCCGTTGAACACACGGAATGCGTTCGTTTCGGGATCTTCATAGAAGGATTCCCGCCGGGCGATCGCGTCCCTGATCTTCCGGCTGAAGAACGCTTCGTCGATCTGTTCGCCTTCCTTCGTTGCGAGCACCCAGCCGGCACCTTTGTTTTGGCTCCCGTGATAGCCGGTGGCGACGTAGCGTCCCGCCGGATCAATGAGTTTCAGCAGCGAGCCTTCCCGCCCGAGCATCTCAGGATCCGCCACTGCGTCCTTCGGCAGGATCGGCTGGCCCTTTCGGATGGCTGCTGCCGTCTCCCCGTCCACTTTCACTTCTCTCAACTTCATCTGTTATTCCGCCTTCCTGTGCTTTCGTCAACCTATTATCGCACGCCGGGCGCCCGCTGACGAATCTGCGGCGGGCCGGATGGTTTATCCATTGTGTTTTTTCTTCCGCGGATATAAAATTAAAGCAACTCACGATTTTTTCTATTAAACAGGAGGTGTACACTTTGTCCTCCCCCTCATTCGGGTCAGGGGCAAAGTATTTATTTGGACATTGCCATACGATTGGCAGCTTTTGCTGCCTTAATCGCCTTCACCGCGTTTTTCGTCGCGAGTGAATTCGCAATCGTGAAAGTCAGGACGACGCGCATCGATCAGCTTATTGCGGAAGGCAACCGCAAAGCCATGCGGGCGAAGAAAGTGGTCTCCAATCTGGATGAGTACCTTTCGGCCTGCCAGCTCGGCATCACGATCACCGCCCTCGGCCTCGGCTGGCTCGGCGAACCGACCGTCCAGAGGATGCTTGCGCCGCTGTTTGAGCGGTTCGAGATCCAGGGCAACATTGCCGCGCTCCTTTCCTTCCTCATCGCTTTCTCGGCCGTGACGTTCCTTCACGTCGTCGTCGGCGAACTCGCGCCGAAATCGGCCGCCATCCAGAAAGCCGAAGCGATCACGCTCAACTTCTCGGGACCGCTCATCGCCTTTTACCGGCTCATGTATCCGGTGATCCACGGCATGAACGGGGCGGCCCAGGGACTGATCCGGATGTTCGGCCTCAAGCCGATGTCCGAATCGGAAGCAGCCCACTCCGAGGAAGAATTGCGGATGATTCTCTCCGACAGCTTAAAAAGCGGTGAAATCAACCAGTCCGAATATAAATATGTAAACAAGATTTTCGAATTCGACGACCGGATCGCCAAAGAAATCATGGTGCCGCGGACCGAAATGATGACCGTCGAGAAAAACATGACGCTCCGTGAAGTGTTCGACGTCATGGGCGTCGAGCAGTACACACGCTACCCGGTCACGGACGGCGACAAGGACCACGTCATCGGCCTCGTGAACATGAAGCATCTGCTGACGGCCTTCATCAAAGATCCCGAAAGCGGCACCCGTCCGGTGATGGACTTCACACAGCCGGTCATCCGGGTGATCGAGTCGATCCCGATCGGCGACCTGCTCCTGAAGATCCAGCGCGAACGGATCCACATGGCCGTGCTTATGGACGAATACGGCGGCACGAGCGGGCTGGTCACGATCGAGGACATCCTCGAAGAAATCGTCGGAGACATCCAGGATGAGTTTGACATCGATGAAGTGCCGGACGTCCAGGCGGTCGGCGAGAATCACTACATCTTTGATGCCAAGATGCTCATCGAAGACATCAACGACATTCTCGGGATCCACATCGACGAAGAAGACATCGACACAATCGGCGGCTGGTTCATGGCCAAACGGTTCGATGTCGTCAAAGGCGAGAAGATCATCGAGCAAGGCTATGAGTTCCTCGTCAAAGACATGGAGGGCCACCATATCCTGTATATCGAAGCGATGAAAGCAGATCCTGAGACCGAGCCGTCCGTGGAAGACCACGCCGCGGCCGCGGAATTCTGATCCACTCCCCCGGACACTGAGTGTCCGAGGGGTTTTTGTTTTCCCGGAAACTTCATTCATAAGCCGGAAAGACGATTTTGGGGTATACTGGATGGTCCGGGGGTGAACGATCATGGATCTATATTCCAACCTGAGAAAAGGCGAGCGCGGCGCCTGGGTCAGCATCTGGACCTACATTGTGCTCAGCATCGTCAAATATACGGCCGGGACACTCGGCCACTCCGACGCCCTGAAGGCCGACGCCCTGAACAACACGACCGACGTCATCGCGTCTGTTGCGGTGCTTGTCGGACTGAGGATTTCCCAGAAGCCGCCCGATGACCAGCACCGGTACGGACATCTGCGCGCCGAAACGATCGCTTCGCTCATCGCCAGCTTCATCATGGCAGCGGTCGGCCTGCAGGTTCTGATCGGGGCCATTGGTTCGCTCGCATCCGAAGAAAGCGCCTCCCCTTCCCTTTTCACGGGAATCGTTGCACTGGCAAGCGGCATTGTCATGTTCATCGTTTACCGCTACAATCTGAAGCTCTCCCGGAAGATCAACAGCGCGGCACTCAAGGCGGCGGCGCTCGACAACCGGTCTGACGCCCTCGTCAGCCTCGGTGCGGCGGCCGGGATTGCCGGCGCCATTTTCGGCTATCCGATCATCGATACGGTCACCGCCGTCATCATCGCCATCTTGATCCTTCTGTCGGCAGGTTCCATTTTCAAGGAAGCGGTCTACACACTGACGGACGGGTTTGATGAAGAGGAAGGAAAAGAACTTTCCCAGCTCGCCGAGTCGGTCAGCGGCGTTATCCGGCTCAAAGAGTTCAAAGGAAGAATGCACGGCAACCACGCCTTCATCGATCTCACCGTCACCGTGGATCCGATGCTCAACGTGATCGAAAGCCACCGGATCACAGAAGAAATCGAACGGCGGCTGGAAAAAGTGAAACCTTTCAGCACAGTGCTCGTACATATAGAACCGGAACTTTCGGAAAATAGAAAATCAGGGGGAACTTCGCACCATGTATGATTTTGTCGATCAGAAGCGGGTCATTTCATTCACACTGGCTGTCATCTTTTTCATTCTCGCCATTATCGGCCCGGCAGCCCTTCTGCTTCCATTCAAGAACGGCTTCATCACGCGGGAAGCCCAGGTTGTCGGCACGTCAGGGTGGTCACTCATCACGGGGGGCGTCGGACTGCTTGCCATCTCAGGGATCTTCATCGTATTCGCGGTCGTCGAAAAGCGGGCGAAGATTGCCGTCATGACGATTGTTTTGCTCATCGTCGCGGTGCTGGGCATCGTGCTTTCTTCCAAGGACTACTATTATTACACCCAGGACCGTTTCGTCATCAGTACGCCGTTCTCTCTTCAATCCCAGACTTACCACTGGGATGATTTTGAGCAGGTGACCGAAAACCTGACGAAGGAAGGCGGCACGCTCGCCGTTCAATCCGTTGACTTCCTCATGAAAGACGGAACGGATTATTCATTTGACCGCGGTATCATGATCAATAACTACCAGCCGATCATCTACGCCGTCCAGAACGCCGGCGGCAAGCACGTCCGAAAAGAAAGTTGATCCACTCCAAACAGCTAGGCAGGTTCAAAAGCCCGGCAGGCGGTTTCATCCGCTTGCCGGGCTTCATTTTGGTTCATCAGGAACCGTTGTTTTCCTCGTCCGTTTCGTCGAGCATTTCCTCGTCGTCGGATGTATCCGTGCCGTCCATCCCTTCGCTGTCTTTCCCGGAATCGGTATCGGCATCAGTATCCGTGTCTACGTTGACATCCGTGTCCGTTCCGTCATCGCCGTCCGGAGCCGGATTCACATCCTCCGTCGGTTCGTCCACATCAACATCCACATCATCTCCGTCATTCTTATCGCCGCAGGCTGCGAGCATGCCGACCGACAGGAATGTCGCCGCTCCGACTTGTAGCCATTTCTTTGGTTGCATATCGTGATTCCTCCTCCTTGTCGTCTTGTCTGAAAGTCGTTCCACCCCCACTATTCCCTTAATTGGGCAAGTCAATCATTTCACCGCAAATCCATCTCGAAAGTGCGTTTCCGGGGAGCCTTATCTTTAACAGCGGGAGCGTTATCTTTATCCCGCATAGCGTTATCTTTATCGCCGGGAGCCTGTCCATTAAGAAAGCCGCCGGCCGGAAAAATTCCCGGCCAAGCGGCTGCGTTTGAAAGATTGGCATATCAGTCTTTCCTGTATTCCACCCGGTATACGTCATGCCGGCGGTCTTTGAGCTGCTTGACCGTGCCGTCCTGGCGCTGGCGGCGGAGAATCTCCAGATCCACGTCGCCGATGAGTGCCATTTCAAGGTTGGCATTCGTCTCGCCGACAATGCCGTCCCGGGCAAACTCAAAGTCGGACGGAGCGAAAATTGCCGACTGGGCGTACTGGATGTCCATATTCTCCGTCTGCGGCAGGTTGCCGACCGTGCCGGAAATGACGGTGTACACCTGATTTTCGATGGCGCGCGCCTGTGCACAGTAGCGGACGCGGAGGTAGCCTTGCCGGTCTTCCGTGCAGAACGGCGTGAAGATGATGTTCGCCCCCATGTCGGTCGCAATCCGCGCCAATTCCGGGAACTCGATGTCGTAGCAGATCTGGATGGCGATTTTGCCGCAGTCGGTGTCAAACACCCGGACCGCATCTCCCGCACTGATCCCCCACCACTTCCGCTCATTCGGCGTGATGTGGATCTTATATTGCTTCTCGATCGAACCGTCACGCCGGAACAGATACGCGATGTTATAGATTTCATCGTCGTCTTCCTTCACGAAATGGGAGCCTCCGATGATGTTGACATTGTAGCGGACGGCCAGATCCGTGAACAGCTCAATGTATTCTTCCGTATACTCGGTCATTTTGCGGACCGCGATGCTCGGGATCGGCTCATCGAGGAACGACATGAGCTGCGTCGTGAAAATCTCCGGGAACACGACGAAGTCAGAATGCGCATCCGATGCGACATCGACAAAGTATTCGACCTGGCCCGCAAGATCATCGAACGACGAAATCTGGCGCATGAGGTATTGGACCACACAGATGCGGACCGGATAGCTTGTCTTGAAATGCCGCTTCGACTGCGGCTTGTAGTCAATGTTGTTCCATTCCATGAGTGTCGCATATTTCCGGGACGCCTTGTCGTCCGGCAGGTAATCCGGGTTCACCCGCATGAGCGTGAAACCGTTCATGAGCTGGAACGACAGCACCGGATCATAGATCTTGTGGCGGGACACCGCATCGACGTATTCACGCGGCGTCATTTCCTTTTCGTGCTTGTAATAGTTCGGGATTCGGCCCCCGATGACGATCGACTTCAGGTTCAGCTTTCGCGCCAGGTCTTTCCGCGCTTCATACAATCGCTGCCCGACCTTCATCCGGCGGTAGGCCGGGTCGACCATCACTTCGATGCCGTACAGATTATAACCGTCGGGGTTGTGGTTCGTGATGTATCCTTCATCGGTCACATCGTCCCACGTATGCTTGTCGTCGTACTCGTCGAAGTTGATGATGAGGCTTGAGCACGAGCCGATGATCTCGCCGTCCAGTTCCGCAACGAACTGCCCTTCCGGGAAAATGGCGAGATGGCTTTCAAGATGCGACCGCTCCCATGGATCCATCCCCGGGAAACACGAATCCTGCATGCGCAGGATGGCATCGATATCATCATGGGTCATCTCTCGGATCACCATGCTTTTTTCAAATGAAGACAAATCAAATTGTTCCGTCACGGGAGAGCCCCCTTCCGATTCACATTGAAAATCATTATACTGCATCCGGCCTCCGGTTAATATTATTTTACTTGCCCCGTCGTCCGCCCCTATAATCATAAATGGAGTTTAAAATCGACAGGAGCGGGTTCAATGGAAAAACGCCTCGAGAACACATGGCTCTTCATCTGGACGGTCGCACTCGTGGCAACGGCCGGTTCCCTTTACTTCTCGGAAGTGAAGCAGTTCGTGCCGTGCGAGATGTGCTGGTACCAGCGGATCCTCATGTATCCGATCGTCGTGATCGGCGCGGTCGCGTTCGTGAGGAAAGATTTCCGGGCAGCCGCCTACACAGCTGCACTGTCGGTGATCGGGGGCCTGATTTCCCTTTATCATTATGGCATCCAGAAAGTGGCGTTCCTTCAGGAGTCAGCGCCTGCCTGCGGCCAGGTGAGCTGCACGGGATCTTACATCAACTGGCTCGGGTTCATCACAATCCCCCTGCTTGCCCTCATTGCTTTCATCATCATCGCCGTCCTCAGCTTTCTCATGCTGAAGTGGCAGAAGGAGCCGAAATCATAATATGAAGAAACTGTTCATCATCGGAGGCGCAGTCATCGTTCTTTTGGCGCTGCTCGTCTTCGTCAACAACCAATCAAACAAGCCCAAGCTGGCAGACAGCCCGTACGGGGACAAGCAGCTCAAGCAGTCGACGATCGACCAGCTCGACGATCCGAACTACCAGAACATCATCCTGCCGGACGAGCTGGAGAAACGGATTGATTCCGGGGATCCGGTCACTGTTTATTTCTTCAGCCCGGAATGCTCGCACTGCCAGGAAATGACGCCGCGCCTTGTGCCGATCGCCAAGGACATGAAAGCGGATGTCGTGAAATACAACGTCCTGGAGTTTGAACAAGGCTGGAACCAGTACCAGATCGAAGGAACTCCGACGCTTGCCCATTTTGAGGACGGCAAAGAAGTGGACCGAATCGTCGGTTCACAGTCTGATGAAGCCATCCGGGCGTTCCTGGAACAATATGCAAAGTGAAATCGAAGCCGCGCGGCAAGCGCGGCCTTTTTTGGAGGGGATGCTGAATGGCGTTTTTATTTGATTACCGGATCCATGAAGACGGCATGACGGTGGACCGGCTGCTCCGCGAGAAGTGGCAGCTCGGCCGGAAGCTGGTGCACGAGCTGAGGATGGACGGCTTCGCCGGGCTGGAAAACGGCGAACGCGTGAGATGGAATGAAGCGCTGGAAGCGGGAACGCTGCTGACGATGCGGCTTCCGGAGGGCAAGTCGGAGTACGTGCCGGAAGAAGGAGAACTCGGGATCGCCTATGAAGACGATCACTGCCTCGTCGTCCACAAGCCCGCCGGCATGGCCGTTCATCCGAATGAGCCGGGCGGCACCGGCACGCTCATGAACCGGGTGCTCGCCGAGTCGCTTCGGGACGGCCGCCCCTACGCCGAACACGTCCACCGGCTCGACCAGGGAACATCGGGCCTCGTGCTCATCGCCCGCCATCCGGTGGCCAAGGCGGTGTTCGACCGGATGCTTGAGGAAAAGGCGGTCCGCCGGGAATACATTGCGGAAACAAGCGGAAATTTGAGGCGTCCGTCGGGCAAGATCGACGCTCCGATCGGACGTGACCGCCACCACGCGACAAGACGGCGCGTCTCCCCCGGCGGCCAGTCCGCCGTCACCCATTATGAAGTGATCAAAGAAGGGCGCCGCACCTCCCTCATTTCCGTGGAACTGGACACCGGCCGCACCCATCAGATCCGCGTCCACCTCGCCCACCTCGGCCATCCGATCATCGGCGACACCCTCTACGGCGGACGCCCCGCTGCCGGCGGCTACCGCCTGCACGCCGGCCGGATCGCCTTCACCCACCCGTTCACGGAAGAACCGCTGCAGATCGACGACCCGGTCCGGCCGGTCTGGCTGGGCGGGTCCCGGGGGGAATCGTAAGGGGCGAGTGAGACGCTTTCTTTGCCGAGTGAGTCGCAATGCGTCGCGAGTGAGCCGCTTCCTTCCCCGAGTGAGTCGCAATGCGTCGCGAGTGAGACGCTTTCTTCCCCGAGTGAGTCGCAATGCGCCGGGTTCGTACTTAGAGAGACCCGTTCGCACTTACAATGAGAAATTCGCACTTAGAGGGACCCGTTCGCACTTAGAATGGGAAATTCGCACTTAGAGCGGCCCGTTCGCACTTAGAATGAGGAATTCGCACTTAGAGCGACCGGTTCGCACTTAGAATGAGGAATATGCACTTAGAGCGACCGGTTCGCACTTAGAATGAAGAGTTCGCACTTAGAGCGGCCCGTTCGCACTTAGAATGAAGAGTTCGCACTTAGAGCGACCGGTTCGCACTTAGAATGAAGGGTTCGCACTTAGAGCGACCCATTCGCACTTAGAATGCACTTAGAGCGATCGGTTCGCACTTAGAATGAGGAGTTCGCACTTAGAGCGGCCCGTTCGCACTTAGAATGAGGAATTCGCACTTAGAGCGGCCCGTTCGCACTTACAATGAGAAATTCGCACTTAGAGGGACCTGTTCGCACTTAGAATGTGGTCCCGCACTTAAAGCGAGATAACGTCCTGTTCTCTGTGTAAATTCCACTCAAAAGAAGAAGAAATCCGCGAGACACCTGCGGGAAAAGCGTCCGCCTCAGCCCCCGCAGAGCGAAGCTCGAGGAGGCTGAGGCAACGCTCGCGGTAAGCGAGCGGATTCTTCGACTGATGGCGTTTACACATTACTATGGACACAATCTAGAACGACACGTTCACACTGAGACCAGCGAATTCACACTTAATTGACCAAAAACCCCGGCTCTCCACAGGAGATCCGGGGCTCTTTATTTCTTCATTCACCTTACAGCTTGATCTGATCCGGATCGGTTCCGGTGCGTTCGAAGCGGTTGATGCCGTCGATTTCTTCCATTTCCGAGTCGGTCAGGTTGAAGTCGAATACGTCGGCGTTTGAGCGGACGCGCTCCGGCCGGACGGATTTCGGAATGACGATCAGGTCGTGCTGGAGATGCCAGCGGATGATCACTTCGGCCGGCGTCTTGCCGCGGGCTTCGGCGATGCGTCCGATGACCGGCTCATCCAGCAGGCGGCCGCGGGCGAGCGGCGACCAGGACGTGACGGCGATTTCATGTTCCAGGCAGAACGACCGGAGCTCCTCCTGGGACAAATACGGATGAAGCTCAATCTGGTTCACCATCGGCTTGACGTTCGCCACGGCGAATACTTCCTCGAGGTGATGACGATGATGGTTGGACACGCCCGGAACCCGAATGAGCTTTTCCTCATACAGCCGCTCGATCGCACGGTATGTATCAGCGAATGTGCCGGCAATCGGCCAGTGGGTCAAGTACAGGTCCAGGTAGTCCATGTTCAATTCGCGCAGCGACTTTTCGAACGCGCGGAGCGTTTCATCATAGCCCTGGTCGGTGTTCCACACTTTTGACGTGATGAAGAGCTCTTCACGCGGAATGCCTGACGTCCGGACGGCTTCGCCGACCTGGGCTTCATTTCCGTAGACGGCCGCGGTGTCAATCGCTCGGTAGCCGGTTTCAAGCGCCGTCCCGATCGCCTGCAGCGCCTCATCCGGATCGGTCATTTTGTACACGCCGAGGCCGAGACGCGGCATTTCCACACCGTTTGCCAGTGTTTTCGTCGATTGCAGATTCAATTCCATCCAAATTCCCTCCCCATGTTGGTCTTTTCATTTTACCCGAGAAGCAAACGGGAATCGAATTTGCGGATTTTGAGAAAACGGTTGATATTTTATTCGTAAACGAATATTATGATGGATGGTCTATTAATTCGTTCGTCTTTTGGGAGGATCTGAAATGTTTCAGCTGAAAGAAAACGGGACAACCGTCAAAACAGAAGTCCTCGCGGGAATGACCACATTCCTGACGATGGCTTATATCATCATCGTCAACCCGATTGTGCTGAGTGCGGCCGGCGTGCCGTTCGACCAGGTGTTCATGGCAACGATCATCGCAGCGGTCATCGGGACGCTCTGGATGGCTTTGTTCGCCAATTATCCGATTGCCATCGCACCTGGCATGGGGCTGAACGCATACTTCACGTCGGTCATCATCGCATCCGACGGCACGCTTGACTACGTCACAGCGTTTTCCGCCGTATTTGTCGCCGGCATTGTCTTCGTCATCCTGTCACTTACGCCGCTCCGCGAAAAGCTGATCGACGCCATCCCGCAAAACCTGAAACACGGCATCACGGCGGGAATCGGCCTGTTCATCGCCTTCATCGGCCTCCGGCAATCGGGCATCGTCGCCCATCATGAAACGAACCTCGTCAAGCTCGGCGATCTTACATCCGCACCCGTTCTGCTATCGCTGTTCGGCCTGATGGTAACGGTCATCCTCATGGCGCGCAACGTGTATGGCGCCATCTTCATCGGAATGGCCCTCACCGGCATCACGGCATTTTTCACCGGCCAGCTCAAATTTGCAGAGGGATTCGTGAAAATGCCCCATCTGCCCGAAGGAATCATCGTCTGGAACCCGGTGACGGCTTTCGGTGACGTGGTCTCCCACGGCCTGTATGGCGTCGTCTTTGCTTTTCTGATGGTGACGCTGTTTGACACGACCGGCACGATGGTCGGCGTTGCCCGGCAGGCCGGCCTGCTGAAGAACGGCAAATTGCCGCGCGTACGTCCCGCCCTTCTCGCTGATTCCGTCGCCGCAACGGCCGGCGCCATGTTCGGGACGAGCCCGACGTCCGCCTATGTCGAATCGTCTTCCGGGGTGGCCGTCGGCGGACGCACGGGCCTCACAACAGTCACCGTCGCCGTCCTGTTCATCATCGCATCGTTCTTCGGTCCGCTCGTCGGTGCCTTGTCCGGGGTGGCGGCGATCACCGCTCCGGCACTCATCATCGTCGGCAGCCTCATGATCGGCGTTGTGAAGGAGATCGAATGGGAATCGTTCGAGGAAGCCTTCCCGGCATTCCTCATCATCCTGACGATGCCGCTCACCTCCAGCATCGCGACCGGCATCGCCCTCGGCTTCATCTCCTGGCCGATCATCAAAGTCGTCAATGGCAAATGGCGGGAAGTACCACCATTGCTTTATGTTTTCGCCGCCATGTTCGCCTACCAGCTGCTGTTCCTCCCGCATTAAAGAAACGGCCCGCATCCTTTTTCCGGATGCGGGCCGTTTTGAATTCAGTAGTATCTTGGACGCGAGAGCACGGCCTGGAACACGAGGACCACGGCCGTCACGAGGTGGAGGAACCAGCCGACAAACGGAATCCAGGCAAACGCGCTCGTGGCGAGGCCGAGGATGGAGCCTGACTTGGCGGAATGATCCCGTATCGCCAGGACCAGCGTGATGGCGTGGAGAATGAACATGACGCCGAGCGCCGAATAACCCGTGCTCATCACAAAAATACCGCCGATGAACGGGACTGCCAAAAATGCTTCACCGATCGCCGTCACCCAGCGCATAACTGTAGAACCTCTCATAGGTATCCCTGCTTTCTATTGTTTCGGTAACTGTTATACGGAAAAGACGGGCCAAAAGTTTCATATCTGTTCATGTCATTTTTTTGTCGGTTGCCGCAGATTTGCGGAGCGTCCGGCAAGCACCCGTTTTCTTTTTCTGCCGGTTGCGGTATACTGTTCATAGACCGCAACTTCGATACAGGAGGTACCGTCATGAAACTTATCTTGATCCTCGGCGTCATCTTCGCTTTCCTTTCCGCCATCCTGACAGGCGGCTATGAAGACAAGCCCGGCTCGATCGACAAGTAATACGCAGAGGCCCGCCATTCCGGCGGGCCTCTTTTATTATGCCGCTATTAACCCTGGGTCCTAGGTGAGAGAAGATCCGTCCGGCTCAAAGCCGGATCCGTACGGTTCACCCCATAATCCGTACGACTCGGGGCGTAATCCGTACGACTCGCTCCCAAAAGGAACACGCCGGGCCCAATCCGAGCGGCCCGGCCGCTTCCCCCTCGTCAAGACAGTCCCGGGAATCCCTGCTGGCGCAGGGCCTCATAGACGAGGATGGCTGCGGTGTTCGACAAGTTGAGCGAGCGGATGTGGCCGTTCATCGGGATGCGGAGGCACCGCTCCGGATGCTCGGCAAGCAGGTCCTTCGGCAGGCCGCTCGTCTCTTTTCCGAAGATGAAGAAGACATCCTTCTCCGGATCGGAAAAGTCCCGGCCGGCATAGTTTCCGTCACCGAATTTTGTCAGGTAATAAAAATCGCCGTCCGGATAAGCATCAAACACTTCTTCGATCGCGTCGTGATACTCAAGATCGACGTGCTCCCAGTAATCAAGGCCGGCACGCTTGAGCATCTTGTCGTCCGTTGAAAATCCGAGCGGGCGGACAAGGTGGAGCTTCGTGCCGGTGCCGGCACAGGTTCTCGAGATGTTTCCCGTATTCGCCGGGATCAGCGGTTCATGCAGTACAACGTGGATCATCTGGGCACTTCCTTCTGCTGGTCTTGGATGAGTCGGAGGGCGGCGCGGATTTCCCCGAGCGCCTCATCATCTTTTTCTTCCTCTGCGGATTGCCGGAGTGCATCTGCCGCTTCCTCCGTGGCAATTTTGCCGAGAGCAAAGGCCGCTGCGCCCCGCATATACGGCCGCGCGTCTTCAATCAGGATCCGGGCGAGCTCGGGCACGGCCGACGCCTCCCTGAAATGGCCGAGCGCATAGACGGCATTCCGCTGGATCGGGTTTTTGCCGCGCCACGATCCGGACATGTGGCCGAACCGCTCCTTGAACTCCCGGTTCGACAAGGACAGAAGCGGGGTGAGGAGCGGCTTCGCGAGTTCGGGCTCCGGCTCGAACGCCTCGTGGATCCGGTTGTGCCTCCCTTTGTTTTTCGGGCAGATCGTCTGGCAAGTGTCGCATCCGTACACCCGGTTGCCGATCTCCGTCCGGAACTCCGGCGGCAGGCTCCCCTTCGTCTGTGTAAGAAAAGCGATGCACCTTTGCGCATTCAGGCGGCCCCCTTCGATCAGGGCGCCCGTCGGACAGATATCGAGGCAAAGCGTGCAGTCTCCGCAGCCGTCCTCGATCGGCTCATCCGGTGCAAACGGGATGTTCGTGATCATTTCGCCGAGATAAACGTACGATCCGAACTCCGGCGTGATGACCGAGCAGTTCTTCCCAGACCAGCCGATGCCGGCCCGCTCCGCCACCGCCCGGTCGACGAGCTCACCGGTATCAACCATCGATTTCAGCCGCGCACCGGGGAGCCGCTCCGTGATGAACGCTTCGAGCAGGGCAAGTTTCTCCCGGAGCACGTCATGATAGTCCAGGCCCCAGGATGCTCGGCAGAACATGCCCCGGCGCTCGCCTTTTTTCCCTTTCGGCGGGTTCTCCATTTTCGACGGGTAGGCGACTGCGATGGCGATGATGCTTTCCGGCTCTTCCATCAGGAGCGACGGGTCAGTCCGTTCATCGAGGCTCCCTTTTTCGAACCCCGACTGGAATCCGGCCTCCTGCTGCCGGCGCAGGCGATTTTTCATTTCCCGGAACGGGTCTGCGGTCGTGAAGCCAATTTTGTCGATCCCCGCGGTCTTCGCAAATTCGCGGATCTCCCGCTGCAGCTGAGCGGTATCCATTTCGTTCCTCCTCTCCGATATGGTACGCTATATGAAAACAATTGCAGGTGATAGCTTTGAATGTTCAAGCCGATCCATCTTTGTACGAAACAGTGCCGGATCTGAAATTCGGCATTCTCCATTATAACAGAATCAGCCTGGAAGACGCGCCCGGGATGCTGCAGGGGCGGATCAATCTGTTCTATGAGGAACTGAAGCTGGACCTGCTCGACAAAGCCGTCACCGACTATCCGGGCATCGCGGAGTGGCGGAAAGTCTGGAAAGCATTCGGCAAGGATCCGGGCCGCTACCGCCCGTCCGCCGAAGCGCTCATGCGCCGGCTCAAGAAAGGCGAATCCCCCGCTCCGATCAACCTGGGGGCCGACCTGAACAACTTCATCTCCGTCCGGGAGGCGATCCCTTGCGGACTGTATGACAGCCTGAAAATCGCAGGGCCGGTTGAACTCCGCAAAGGAACCGCAGACGATGCCTACGAAGGCCTCAACGGCCGGACCAACAGCCTGGAGAACCTTCTCCTCAGCGCAGACTGCAAGGGCCCGTTCGGCAGTCCGTTTGTGGATTCCCGGAGAACGGCTGCCGATGAATCCACAACGGAGGCCCTGCATGTGCTTTACCTGCGCCCGTCGCTGCGCCTTGATCATGCGGCGGAACTGACCGAGGGCATCGGAAAGCTGTTCACGTCCGTCACGGGTGGAAGCTTCCGGTCTGCCGTCCTCCATGCCGGCCATCCGTCGGTCCGACTTGATGATGAAACGGAGGAAAAGTAAATGGGGAAAATCAACCTGGCGGAAGGCGTCAAGCTGAAAAGCATCCTGACAAAGCGCATTCATGAACTGACGGAAGAAATGCAGCGCAATGCGTTCGTCCTTGTGGAGAAAGGCACTCAACCGGTCCCGGCCAAGCGGCCGCTTGAGGCGATCGAACGGGAACTTGAAGGGGTGCGCAAAGACAGCCGCACGCTCGACCGGCTCATCTACCGCGCGAACGTCGACAATGAAGTGGCGTTCGGCGATGAAAAACTGCCGATCGTGGAAGCCATCGAACTCGCCACACAGCTCCGCGCGAAGGCCCAGCTTTATAAAAACCTGTCGCTTTCCAATAAAGAAGAGATCCAGTACGGCTACGCGGAAGGCACGGTCATTTACCGGCTGGCCACATTCGATCCGGAGGAATACCGGAAAAAGGCCGAGGAAGCCGAGCGCCAGGCACATAAACTGTCCAACGCCGTGAATGCGAAAAACTACTCAGTTACACTCGACTTTGACGACAGCTCCTATTTCTGACCGTCTTCTCCGGACCGGTGAGAGTCCGTTCCGGGGCATGGCCCGGGCGCATTTAATCCGTATGCGAAACCGATTCCCGTTCACCCGTTCCACTGTGACCCATCACCCATGACCAACCAGTGCGAACGCAATGAACCTCAATCGTTTGCTCTGCGTCCGCCCATGGAAAACGCCCCGGCCGCTTTTGCGGTGACGGGGCGTTTTCAACTTTTGGGCAACCTTCAGCTCAGCATGGCGTAGAACAGGTAAAGGCCGAAACCGCCGAGTGAGATCATCATCCCGAGAGCGAGTTCGGCACTTGTCCACTTTTCATCCCGGTCTGCATTTTCCACCCAGCGTCCTGCTTCCACTTCTGCACCCAGGCTTTCCTGCTCTTCGATCTGCTTGATCATCTTGCGTCCCCTCTCCTCGAGGGCGAAGTTGAACAGCACGACCGGGATGAGCAGGAGGAACAAACCGATCAGTTGCATGTCGTCCGTCTTCCTTTCCGGTTCAGGTTGGGTGATTCCGCGGAGTCATGCGGATTCCTCTGTATTCAACTGTTCCCCCTTTTCCCTGAATTCATCCCCTTGGTTTTGAAACCGGAAAAGCCCCCGTCCGCAAAAGCGGACGGGGGCCTGATCTATTCCAGCCGATCACATAGCAGTGAGTCCGCCGTCGATGACGAACTCGGCACCGGTGGAATAGCTGGATTCGTCAGATGCCAGGAAGAGGACCATGTTGCTCACTTCCTCGGGTTGGGCCATCCGCCGCATCGGGATGTGCTTGGCGAATTCTTTGATCGTGTCCACGGCATCTCCCTGCGTGACCATCGGCGTTTCGATGACGCCCGGATGGACGGAGTTCACACGGATGCCGAGCGGGGACAGCTGCAGTGCGGCCGCTTTCGTCAGTCCGCGTACAGCGAACTTCGTATCCGTATAACCCGCCGCGCCGCCGACGAGCCCGTTCATCGAAGAAATGTTGATGATTGAACCGCCGCCGGCTTCCTTCATCGCCGGTGCCGCGGCTTTGATGCCGAGGAAGACGGAAACCTGGTTGATGTTGACGATCTTCCGGTAATCATCTTCCGTCATGTCGAAGATCGACTTGCTCATGCTGATGCCCGCATTGTTGACGAGAATATCCGGTGCGCCAAACGTGTTTTGCGTTTCCTGGATGACCCTTTCCCAATCCCCTGCATTCGTCACATCCTGCTTAACGAATCGCACAGATTCTTCTCCGAGTTCTTCGGCCAACTTCCTGCCGCCTTCCTCGTTCAGGTCCGTGAAGACGACTTTCGCGCCTTCATCCACGAACAAGCGGACGTGCGAAGCCCCCATTCCCTGCGCCGCACCGGTCACGATTGCCACTTTACCTTTGAGTCTGTTCATGTTCCATTCCTCCTGTTCTGACCTTTAGTATAGCGTTAAACTAAATGTTCTACACGCAACAGGAACCGGATTATATCCTCTGTCATCAAATCTTCCCTATTTCGCAACACGGCTGTCAAGAACAGGGCCGTCCGGGGATTAAAAAAACACCAAGCCGCTTCCGGCCGGCGTTTCTCATGCCCGTTTTTTCTTGAGCGAATCAAAAATCTTATGGGCTTCCGCCTTTGCACGTTTCGGGTCTTTGCCGAAGACGGTAATCAGTTTGTTTTCAATGATAAAGTTCCATTGACGAGTCATGTTATCCACCTGCCTTTAAAAAACTACGCTTAATTCTTATACCCCTTCCCCTCACTCTTAAACATCCATCTCGCAATTGAAAGCCGCCGGCAGGTTCTCATCTGGAACCGCCGGCGGCTTGATCAGTCGGATGCCGATGTTTTTAATTTTCCGAGCCGGAGCGCCAGATAAAGGCCTGCAAGGGCCAGGACACCCGCAACGACAAACGAAACGCGGATTCCGCCCATCAGTGCCGTGTGATCGGCAGGGCTGTGCATCAGTCCCGCGGCACCGGTCATCACCGACACGAGCAATGCCGTCCCGATCGACCCGCCGATCTGACGGAATGTGTTGTCCATGGCGGTTCCATGCGCAATCAGCCGGCTTGGCAGCGAGTTGATGCCTGCCGTGCTGAGGGGCATCATGAGCATTGACAAGCCCGCCATCCGCAGGGCGAACACAAATCCCAGCCAGGCGAGCGGCGTGTCTTCATGCATGACGATGAACGGGATTGTCGTCAGTACTTGCAGGCCGAATCCCGTGATCGCCAGACGACCCGGTCCCACCCTGTCAAAAATCCGGCCGGCGACCGGCGACATCGCCCCCATGGCGACTGCGCCGGGAAGCAGCAGGAGACCGGATTCCAGTGCAGACCCGCCGCGCACATTCTGGACGTAAAACGGCAGAAGCGTCTCCGTCCCGATCAGAAGGGCAAACACAATCATGCCCATCGGAATGATCAGCCGGTAGATGCCGGAGCCGAACACGCCGAAGTTAAGCACCGGCGACTTCAGCAGCAGCTGGCGCCGGATGAACAGGAACAGCGAAACAGCTCCGACAAGGAATGTTCCGATCACGGCCGGGCTCAGCCACCCCTCCGCCCCGATGCTGCTGAACGCATACAGCAGGCCGCCGAAGCCGAGCGTCGAGAGGACTACCGACAGAAGATCAATCCGGACATCCCTCTGCACGGTGACATTTTTCATGACGGTGGAAGCCAGGAGCACGTTGATCAGAGCCAGCGGCAGGACGATATAAAAGAGCGCACGCCATGAATAATGGTTGAGGACCCATCCGGACAAAGTCGGACCGATCGCTGGCGCAAAGCCGATCGCCAGCCCGACCAGCCCCATGACGGAACCGCGCTTTTGGATTGGGAAAATCGTCAGCAGCACCGTCTGCATGAGCGGCATCATCATCCCCGCTCCGGCCGCCTGCACGATGCGGGCGATGATCAAAGTGAAGAAAGTGGGTGCGAGCGCCCCGATGAGCGTGCCGGCGGCGAACAGCAGGTTGGCGACGATGAGCAGCCGCTTGCTGGAGAACCGGTCGATGAGAAACGCCGTAACCGGTATGAGGATCCCGTTGGTCAACAGAAAGACGGTCGTCAGCCACTGCGCCTGATCAGGCCCGATCCTGAAGTCGTCCATAATCGGTGGCAGGGCGACGATGAGCAGGGTTTGATTGAGAAGCGAGACAAACGCGCCCGCAATCAGGATGAAGACGATGAGATTCCGGTTGTAGGCCGGAGCCGGCTTTGAAGGCTGGCGTTCGGTCATGATGGAGTACCTCCGCTTTGCTTGAGTTGGTGAAAAGATATTTTATCGGAACGGCCTTTGTCCTCTTCCGCCCGGCTGACCGCGGCGCCGGCGGTGGCGGATGCGCCTGAGTTTCCTCAGAAGGCCGTAGGAGATGTGTACTTCTTCTTTTTCCAGAGAGACATTC
Organism: Bhargavaea ullalensis; assembly: GCF_042432615.1. Taxonomy (NCBI): domain Bacteria; kingdom Bacillati; phylum Bacillota; class Bacilli; order Caryophanales; family Caryophanaceae; genus Bhargavaea; species Bhargavaea ullalensis. Next base: position 3,078 of record NZ_JBHLWY010000012.1, on the reverse strand, counting down.
GGATGAAGTGTCATCCAGATCGACTTGGAATACGCGACCATTTGATCCGGATACACGCTCCGGTGGCCAATGACGATAAATGCAGCCAGGCAGGCGGCGGCAACGTAAATGCCGGCGTTCATCCCGAACAGTTCCAGTCCCATGAAAATAGCGGCGACCGGCGTATTCGAAGCGGAGGCGACGACCGACACCATGCCGACCGCCGCACCGAGCACCGGATCCACGCCGAGCAGATGGGCAAATGCATTTCCCGCCAGCGCGCCGATGACGAATTGCGGCGTAACGATGCCTCCGTAGAATCCGGAACCGAGCGTGATTGCGACGAGAAGCATCTTCCAGAGGAATCCAAAATAGCGCGTGCTTTCCCCCTGCAGCGCCTCCTGCATGACGGGAAGGCTGAGACCCAAATAACCGCCGGGAATCCAAAGGATGAGCAGGGAGACGATCAGGCCCCCGATGAGCGGCATGAGCGGCGGCCAGATTCCGTACTTGATCTGGACAAGCTGGAAAACGAGCCGGGTCTGCTCAAACAGCTCGATGAACAGCCAGGCCACGAGCCCGCACATAATACCGATCAAAATAACTTTGATGAAAAGCGACGATGAGCCTTCGAACAGCCCAATCGGAAAGTAGTCATAGCTGACACCCCATAGCTTGCTGATCTCAAATGAAACCATACCGGCGATAAAAGCCGGGAAAATGACGTCCTGGCGAAGCCGGCCGATGATCAGCACTTCCACGCCGTAAATCGCACCCGACAGCGGCGTGCCGAACACACTCGCAAAACCGGCGCTCACTCCGCAGGCGACCATCCGCTTCTGCAGTTCGGGAGAGAGCCGGAACAGCCGGCCGAGCAATGAGGCGACCGAGCCCCCGATGTGCGAACAGGGCCCCTCCTTGCCTGCCGAGCCGCCGGAAGACAAGGTGATCAGTGCGGCCGCCGGCTTGATCAGCATCGTCTTAAACGGCATTCGCCCCGACTGTTCATGGATGGCGGCGATGGTCGAATCCTTCAGCCCTTCAAAGCGGCGGTAGCCATAGTACAAAAGAAGCCCGTTCAGCAATCCGCCCGCCGGCAGCAGGATCATCCGCAGTGCCGGCGGGACGGATTCCGAACGTCCGAGCAAATAGTCCAGCATGAGCAGAAACCAGCTGGTCGCCGATCCGACGACGAGCCCCGCCACTGCCGCAAGCACAGTCCACCGGGCAAGCGTTGCCATCATCACGAGCGGTTCCAGGTATTTGACGCGCCTCACAAAAGGTCACTTCCAGTGTGTTGGGTTGTTGGATCATAAAAACGAAGGAAAGTCCTTCATACTGCCGATTATACCGCAGTTCGTCCACTTTCCCACAGGCCGGGGACCAGCCGGTGGACAGCGTGGGCGGGCATACGAAAAAAGCGCCGGATACCGGAGTATCTGGCGCTTGGATGATTTGCTTTGTATGGTACCGGTGGTCGGGATCGAACCGACACTCCTCACGGAACACGATTTTGAGTCGTGCGCGTCTGCCAATTCCGCCACACCGGCATGATGTAAAATCATGCAAAAATAAAAAATGGAGGCGGCAACCGGACTCGAACCGGTGGTAAGGGAGTTGCAGTCCCTGGCCTTACCGCTTGGCTATGCCGCCAAATAAAAAAGTGGAGCGGAAGACGGGATTCGAACCCGCGACCCCCACCTTGGCAAGGTGGTATTCTACCACTGAACTACTTCCGCATAAAAACTGGGGTAGCTGGATTCGAACCAACGAATGACGGAGTCAAAGTCCGTTGCCTTACCGCTTGGCTATACCCCAATGGGGCGACTGATGGGAATCGAACCCACGAATGCCGGAACCACAATCCGGTGCGTTAACCACTTCGCCACAATCGCCATAACAATATTTGGTTGACCACAGATCCGGTTGGATCATCAGGGATGGGGCGACTGATGGGAATCGAACCCACGAGTGCCGGAACCACAATCCGGTGCGTTAACCACTTCGCCACAATCGCCATCAGTCAAAAATGGCAGGGGCAGTAGGAGTCGAACCCACAACGGAGGTTTTGGAGACCTCTGTTTTACCATTAAACTATGCCCCTATGGATGGTGGAGGGGGGCAGATTCGAACTGCCGAACCCGAAGGAGCGGATTTACAGTCCGCCGCGTTTAGCCACTTCGCTACCCCTCCACAAGTGGTGCCGGCCAGAGGACTTGAACCCCCAACCTACTGATTACAAGTCAGTTGCTCTACCAATTGAGCTAGGCCGGCACATGGTGGCTTGGGACGGAATCGAACCGCCGACACAAGGATTTTCAGTCCTTTGCTCTACCGACTGAGCTACCAAGCCAACACAAACTATGTATAAAAAATGGCGGTCCCGACGGGAATCGAACCCGCGATCTCCTGCGTGACAGGCAGGCATGTTAACCGCTACACCACGGGACCATTGGTTGCGGAGGCAGGATTTGAACCTGCGACCTTCGGGTTATGAGCCCGACGAGCTGCCACTGCTCCACTCCGCGATAATATAAAGTAAAGATGGTGACCCCTACGGGATTCGAACCCGTGTTACCGCCGTGAAAGGGCGGTGTCTTAACCGCTTGACCAAGGGGCCATATTCAAATAATAAAACTGGCGGAGAGCAAGGGATTTGAACCCTTGATACGCGGTTAGCGTATACACGATTTCCAATCGTGCTCCTTCGGCCACTCGGACAGCTCTCCATTAATGGCTCCGCAGGTAGGACTCGAACCTACGACCGATCGGTTAACAGCCGATTGCTCTACCACTGAGCTACTGCGGAATAAACTTGATTTGCTGATCTTGTTTGCAGCAAGCCCGGCGACGTCCTACTCTTGCAGGGGGAAGCCCCCAACTACCATCGGCGCTGAAGAGCTTAACTTCCGTGTTCGGGATGGGAACGGGTGTGACCTCTTCGCCATCGTCACCAGACTTGTTTTGCACAAGACAAGATTTATTATATCAAATCTACAGGTTATTGCAAGCGTTTTTGCGAAAATCTTTTCGCTTGTTCGCTCAAAACCGGATAAAACAGACATTGAACCAAGTTTCTGCCGAACCTTGTTTATGTTG
>NZ_JBHLWY010000011.1:0-72727 GCF_042432615.1 Bhargavaea ullalensis | reverse complement strand
CAGTATATCCGTCAATCTCCGGACAGGCAATGCCGTCAGCATTTGGCCATCGGAGACTAGCAATAACACAATTAAGCCTGGCGGCTCGAACGAAACTCGGATACCGCTTCGTAAACCTGCTGATTCTAGAGGTTGGAATTCTGTGCCACTCGTCCAAATCATTCACTAGCTTACACTGTTTTCTGAATAATGGTGCAAGTTCCGTGAACTTAATCAACCAATAGCCGGCTGGTGTATTTAGATCGCAATAGGAAAGAAAGCTGCACTTATGGCTATAATCAGCCATAAGTGCAGCTTTAGTACCGCATCGGGTTAATAATCGTACCAGTTAGATTTTGGATCCATTGTTTTCTCAATGCCCTCTGTTATTACTTTTTCTTGAATAGCCCTAAATATCCTTGCGAAACTCGGAATTGCATACAATCCTTTCTTGCCATCTACTCTTTTAGTCCGACACTGTCCGATAATTGAGCCGCTATCTAAAGTAAACGGAAACTGCTTTGTGCTATAAGAGTAGCCACGTTTATCGAGTAATTCCTTGCGCTTTTTTATTACCTGCAGGACCGTAGAGACCAACCAACGGTCTAACTCAATCATTTGTTCTTCATCATCTAACAAAGGATAGAAACTCATTAACCCTTTGAAGTTTAGACGCTTGTATGACCCGTTTAGATAGTTTTGAAGCATTTGCTCATTAAGGTTGCCATATAAGTATCGTCGTATTTGCATAACTGAACTCAAAAATGCAGGATCCTTATCGTTATTAGGGATGGTAAGAGAAACTAAAGTAGGTTTCTTCAAAGGCTGTATCATATTTTTGTAAAGTATGTAGCTTATATTTTTTTTAATTTTTGCTACTGATTGAGGCTTGATACCTATGCTATCAGATGATAACTTGTATCCCAAAAATTCAATCGCCTCTTTGTTAACGCTGATTTCAGCTGGGAGCCCACTTTTTGAAAGTAAACTGATGCCTTCAGACTTGGAATAGTTAATTTTAATCCCGGCTTCTTTCGAAAACTGTTCAATGAAAACGAAAGACTTACAAATCTTATTATAATCATTTGACCAAATTACCGTGTCATCGGCATACCTGGCAAATCTTAAGCCTTCTGATTCTAATTTTTTGTCTAAACTCCAACATGCAAGGTTAGCGAGGAACAGCGAAATTGAAGTTCCTTGAGGTATTCCTTGTTCAAAATGATAGAGAAAGGAGGAAATGATTTTTTTCTCAAAATCACTAATTAGGAAGCCGTTGCTATTAAATTGAGATGTTAGATATTCTTTACTAATAGATCCGAAAAAATCTTTGAAATCAAATTCCGCTACAAATAGTCTTGGGTTATCTTTTAAATCTAAAGCAATATCTTGAATTGCATAATGTACGTTTCTATCATTTCGATAAGCATATGAAAAGGAACTAAATCGGTGTTTATTTTTACTTAGGAGTCTTTCATAAAAGTAATGAGAGATAGCTTCATCAGGAATTTGGAAGATATAAATGTCTCTGCTTTTCCTTTTATCCTTTTTAGAGATGGTTTTTTTATAGGGAGGGAAGGGCTTATAGGTCCCGTTGATTAATTTGTGGAAAATTGACTTTGCTATTTTCTTATGATGCTTAATGACGAAAAAGGGATTATACTTCTTATCTACATTCCATTCCTTTGGGACATAAATCTTTTTCATTGGAGGAGGAGAAATCCTTCGTTTATCCCGTTGATTCAATATCTCAATAGCATTATGATACTTATGGTATTCTGTTGCTTTTCGTTCTGCTAATGAAAGAATATGTCTTTCAATATCCTTTAGTTCCATTTTTATGTCCCCCTTATAACAAAAGGTCTTGCCTTACGGCAAGACCTTCCACGGAAACTATAATTAAAAGTAGGTCTTCACGTAGAATCCATTTTGAAGAAAAAGAATCCATCATGCAAACCAGGAGGTTTGATATATAGTTTCCGTTCGTCACCTAATGACATACACTAATTATGACACTTTAAGTCTTCATAATCAAGGGAACTTTTCTCCAACTTCCCGCTTATTTACTCAATCTCGCCGAAGGGATCGATGCCATTGGCATGGTGAAAAAGGGAAAGACCCAGTACCATGTCGACGGGAGATCTGTCGATCTCAAAGAACTTTACCAATTGGACAGGCGACAGGAAGGCGACACGGGAATTCTCCGTTCAATCCACTGCATGTGCTCTCGTGGCAACACCGTTGCGAAGCGGATCCAAGAACGATTGGCGGATTGTTTTATGAGCTTTGTGATGAAGTAGATGAACTCGACTGGGGCGTTGCTTTGCAGGAATTGACCCGTCTTCTTGAAAGTGCCCTCGAAAATTTGGACCGCATGGCCAGAAAACTCATCGGGAGGCAAGTCCAGCATTGGATTGCCGGTCTGCCCAGTTATATCAGGGCCTATCTGCCAAATTCTCTATGCGAAAGTTGAGTATATAAGTGGTTGTGATTGATTATTCCACGGCTTTTGATGTTCAACAGAGATTAAAGAACCTCAAAACGCGGCCACCTGGCATAATGCTAGGTGGCCGCGTTTTGAAATGTATGTATCGTATCAAGGGAGCCCGTAAGGGGGCGAGTCGATAAAAGATTTACAAACTGAGTAACGTTGCCTCTAAGCGTGTGCAACTCGTACTCAATTCCTCAACCCCCTTCTTTAACTTGTTAAACTGTCCGAATAATTGAATCCGATGCCTTTCTTCATTGACAACGCTTTCACCAGAATATACACTTTGTTTATACCTTAAACAAAGTAAAAATTCACTTGTCTGTTCAGAAAGGAGCTTTTCGATGTCTTATTTCTCTGATCTTCCGAAGGTGGTTTATGAGGGGCCCACCTCTGATAACCCGTTTGCGTTCAAGTTTTACAATCCCGACGAGATGGTCGGCGGGAAGACGATGAAGGAGCATCTGCGGTTCGGCGTGGCGTATTGGCATACGTTCACCGAGGATTTGTCGGATCCGTTCGGTGCCGGCACGGCGATCCGGCCGTGGAATCATCTGTCCGGCCTGGACTTGGCGAAGGCCCGTGTGGAAGGGGCATTTGAGTTCTTTGAGAAGCTCGGGGTTCCGTTCTTCTGCTTCCATGACGTGGACATTGCGCCGGAGGGGGAGACGCTCCGGGAGTCGAACGAGAATCTCGATGTGATTGTCGGCATGATCAAGGATTACATGAAACACAGCGACACGAAGCTGCTTTGGAACACGGTGAACAATTTCAGCCACCCGCGGTTCGTCCACGGGGCGGCTTCGTCGAACAGTGCCGACGTGTTCGCCTATGCGGCGGCGAAAGTGAAAAAAGGTCTTGAAGTCGGCAAGGAGCTGGGCGCGGAGAACTATGTGTTCTGGGGCGGACGTGAAGGATATGAAACGCTGCTCAACACGGACATGAAGCTTGAACTCGACAACCTTGGCCGGTTCTTCCACATGGCGGTCGACTACGCGAAGGAAATCGGCTTTGACGCCCAGTTCCTGATCGAGCCGAAGCCGAAGGAGCCGACTTCCCACCAGTACGACTTTGATGTGGCGAGCGGCTATGCGTTCCTCCAGCATTACGGCCTCCAGGACCGGTTCAAGTTCAACATCGAAGCCAACCATGCGACGCTTGCGGGCCATACGTTCGAGCATGAGCTGCACTACGCGCGGATCCACGGGATGCTCGGATCGGTCGATGCGAACCAGGGCCACCCGCTGCTCGGATGGGACACCGATGAGTTCCCGTCCGATCTGTATGCGACGACACTCGCCATGTATGAAATCCTCCAAAACGGCGGACTCGGCCGGGGCGGTCTCAACTTCGACGCCAAGGTCCGCAGGGGTTCTTTCCAAAAAGATGACCTTCTGATCGCACATATCCTCGGGATGGACAGCTTCGCGGCCGGGCTGAAAGTTGCCCAGAAGCTGATCGACGACCGGGCGCTTGAGCGGGTCGTGGAAGACCGGTATGCGAGCTTCTCCGAAGGGATCGGCAAGGACATCGTCGAAGGACGGGCTGACTTCCGTGCGCTCGAAGAACATGCGCTCGGCCTGAAGGAGATCGGAAACAGGTCGGGGCGGCTCGAGCAGATCAAGTCGACGATCAACCAGTACCTCCTGCGCACATTCGCAGGGGAATGAGGGAAAGACGATGGGTTATGTGATCGGGATTGACCTCGGAACGAGCGCGGTGAAGGCGCTGCTCGTCGACCGGACTGGCGAAGTCGTCGGCGAGGCGACGCGCGCCTATCCGCTCATCCAGGAAAAGTCGGGCTACAGTGAACAGAATCCGGAAGACTGGGTGCGGGCGACAATCGTGGCGCTTTCCGAGCTGACGGAGAACTTTGGAGGCAGCCGCGAGGAGATCGAGGGGCTCAGCTTTTCCGGGCAGATGCACGGGCTGGTGCTGCTGGACGGGGAGATGCGGGTGCTCCGCAACGCGATCCTTTGGAACGACACCCGCACGACTGCGCAGTGCACGGAGATCGAAGAACGGGTCGGCCGGGAGCGGCTGCTCGGCATCACGAAGAACATCGCCATGGAAGGGTTCACCCTCCCGAAGCTGTTGTGGGTGAAAGATCATGAACCGGCTGTTTTCGAGCAGGCGCGAATGTTCCTCCTGCCGAAAGACTACGTCCGCTACCGGCTCACCGGCAGTGCGGAGATGGACCTGTCCGACGCGGCGGGGACGCTGCTGCTGGATGTCCGGAAAAACGAATGGAGCGGAGAGATGTGCCGGCTGCTCGGCCTGGACGAATCACTTTGCCCGCCGCTCGTGGAGTCGCAGGATGAAACGGGCCGGCTCCTGCCGGAAATGACGGCGATCACCGGACTCTCGCCGAACACCCGCGTGTTTGCGGGAGGCGCGGATAATGCGTGCGGCGCAATCGGGGCCGGCATCCTCGAGGAAGGGAAGACGCTCTGCAGCATCGGCACGTCGGGCGTCATTCTCTCTTATGAAGAAGATGCCCGCAAGGACTTCGGGGGCAAGGTCCACTACTTCAACCACGGCGCGCCCGGGAGCTACTACACGATGGGCGTGACCCTGTCGGCCGGGCACAGCCTGTCCTGGCTGCGCGACACGTTCGCCGAGGGCGTTTATTTTGAAGAATTGCTGCGGGACGTAGGATCGGTGCCGGCCGGTTCGGACGGGTTGCTGTACACGCCTTACTTGTCCGGAGAGCGGACGCCGCATGTAGATGCGTCGATCCGGGGGAGCTTTATCGGGATCGATGCTTCCCACAGGTTGCGGCATTTCACGCGGGCGGTGCTCGAAGGCATCACTTTTTCTCTGAATGAATCGATCCGGCTGTTCCGCGAAAACGGCAAGACGGTCGACACCGTCGTCTCCGTCGGGGGCGGGGCGAGAAATGCGCCATGGCTCCAGATGCAGGCAGACGTGTTTGATGCGACCGTCGTAAGGCTGAAAAGCGAGCAGGGGCCCGGCATGGGTGCTGCGATGCTTGCCGCGGCCGGCTGTGGCTGGTTTGATTCGCTGAAGGAATGCGCGGACGTGTTCCTGAAACCGGACATGGTTTACCGGCCGGATCCGGAGACAGTCGGGATTTATGAAGAGCTGTTCGATATCTACCGGGACGTGTACCCGGCGACGGCGCCGATCAGCCGGCGTCTCGCCAAGTTCCGGAAGTAGGCGGCATTTCCGCGGGAGACGGATCTTCTGCGGGATCGCCTGTAGGGGAAAAGAAAGCGCTTTAACGGTTCGGGAGGCAACACACGAAGGGAGGAGAGGGGGATGGTCTTTGCCGGGTGCAGGGGCGCCATTCTCCGGTTAGGATGAAAAGCCAAAACAGCAACAGATACATTGTGTTCATTACGCTGATCGCCACGCTTGGCGGCCTGCTGTTCGGATATGACACCGCGGTGATTTCCGGTGCGGAGCAGTCGCTGCAGAAGTATCTGATCGACAGTCTCGGCCTCAGTTCATTCGTCCACGGGTTCACGGTTTCCAGTGCGCTCATCGGGTGCATCATCGGGGGAGCGGTGTCCGGGCTGTTCTCGAACAACCTCGGCCGCCGGAACTCGCTCATCGTCGCGGCGCTGCTGTTCACGGTGTCGGCACTCGGCTCGGCTTATCCGGAGCTCCTGTTCTTCACGAAAGATGAGCCGACGATCGGGCTGCTCGTCATGTTCAACATCTACCGGATCCTCGGCGGGATCGGCGTCGGCCTCGCATCCGCGATTTCCCCGACGTACATCGGTGAAATCGCCCCGGCCGCCATCCGGGGGAAACTCGTGTCGTGGTATCAGTTCGCTGTCATCTTCGGCATGCTCGTCGTCTACTTCGTCAACTGGGGCATTGCGAGCGGGCAGACCCGCGAATGGATCAACGACGTCGGCTGGCGGTTTATGTTCGCCTCCGAGACGATCCCGGCGCTGCTGTTCTTCTTCCTGCTGTTCTGCGTGCCGGAAACCCCGAGATTCCTCGCATCCCGCAACCGGAACGACGAGGCGTTCAATGTGCTGCAAAAGCTGAACGGCACGAAAGAAAAAGCCGAAAGCATCCTGCTGGAGATCAAGGCGTCGCTGAACGCGCCGAACCGTTCCGGCAAGCTGTTTTCATACGGCCGGACGGTCATCATCGTCGGCATCATGCTGTCGATCTTCCAGCAGTTTGTCGGGATCAACGTCGCGCTCTACTATGCGCCGCGGATCTTTGAAAGCATGGGCGCCGGGCAAAGCGCTTCGATGGTTCAGACCGTCGTCATGGGACTCGTCAACGTCGTCTTTACGGTGATCGCAATCATGACGGTCGAGAAATGGGGGAGAAAACCGCTCCTCATCATCGGCTCGATCGGCATGGCGGTCGGCATGTTCGGCGTCGCGGGACTCGCTTCTTTCCACGTGATCGGCATCTCGACGCTCGTCTTCATCATCATTTACACTGCGTCGTTCATGATGTCGTGGGGGCCGATCTGCTGGGTCATGCTCGCAGAGATCTTCCCGAACAAAATCCGCGGGCAGGCGATGGCGATCGCCGTCGCCGCGCAGTGGGCCGCCAATTTCTTCATTTCATCCACCTACCCGGCGATGATGGACTTCAGCGGCGCCCTCACGTACGGATTCTACGGACTGATGAGCGTGCTGTCCGCCTTGTTCGTCCTGAAGTGGGTGCCTGAAACGAAAGGCAAGACGCTCGAGGAACTCGAAGGTCTCTGGGGAGAAGAGGAAGAAGAAGTGGCTTCCGGCGGCATGAGTGAAGCACGCCATAGCTGAAGGAAAGAGCCGGAGAGCGGGTAGTGCGTTCTCCGGCTTTTTCTGTCGGCGTGGGAAACGTGGTATTCTGGTTGGTAACAGTAGGAGCAGGGGAGGACCATATGAGGCAGATCCAGACAGGCAACCAAGCAATGGTGAAAACAATCAACAAGTCCATCGTCCTGGACTTGATCATCCAAAACGGCCCGATCTCACGGGCGGACATCTCCAAAGAAACCGGGCTCAACCGCGCCACCGTCTCGACGATGGTCGCCGAACTGATCGAAGACTCGTTCGTGTTTGAAATCGGAGAAGGCAAATCAAGCGGCGGACGAAAACCCGTCATGCTTTATTTCAATGAACGGGCCGGATTCGCGGTCGGGATTGACCTCGGCGTGAACTATCTGCTCGGCGTGTTGACCGATTTAAACGGAGCGGTCGTCCAAGAGATCTCGGTGCCGTTGGTGGGTCGCGAAGAAGAACGGGTGGTGGAGGCATTGGAAGGGATGATGCGCAAGCTGATCGGGCGAGCTCCGGAAAGCCCGTACGGCGTCGTCGGCATCGGCGTCGGCGTCCCGGGAATCGTCGACCGCGAAGGCAAAATCCTATTCGCCCCGAACCTCGGCTGGCGCGACGTCGAACTGAAACCCCGGCTCGAGCGGACATTCGGCGTCCCCGTCCAGATCATCAACGAAGCCAACGCCGGCGCAAACGGCGAATGCCTCTACGGTGCCGGAAAACTCGCCGCCGACCAGGTCTACATCTCCATCGGCATCGGCATCGGCGCCGGCATCATCATCGACGGCCAACTCTACTCCGGCAAAACCGGCATCGCCGGAGAAGTCGGCCACATGACCATCCAGGCGACAGGGGACAGATGTCGTTGCGGCAACTATGGATGCTGGGAGCTGTATGCGTCGGAGAAGGCGTTGCTGGGGGAAGTGGGGGAGGGAGAGAGTGGGAGTGCGGAGAGCGGAGTGAGTGACAGTGCGGGGGACGGAGCGGGCGGTGTTCCGGGTGAGCGTGCTGCAGCAGAGGAAGGCGACCGCCTGGAGGAAATCTTGGCCCGTGCCCAAACCGGCGACCCGCACGTCCTCGCGGCGCTCGACAAAATCGGCGCCTCCATCGGCATCGGCCTCATTTCAATCATTCACTCTTTCAATCCCGAGACAGTTATCATCGGAAATCGCCTCGCCCGGTTCGGCGAATGGCTGAGAGAACCTATTCAGAAGGTGCTGGACGAAAGACTCGCCACCCATCAAGGGGAAACACCAGAGATTCAATTCTCCTTGCTGGGACGGGATTCATGCGCAGTCGGAGCGGCTGCGTTTCGAATTACCGGGTTTTTGGAGCGGTTGGGGGGAGAGGGGAAGGTTGGGTGAGGGTGTGGGGTAGTGATTGAGGGGGAGAATTGGCTACAGGACAGCTGTATAACCGGAAAAGGTACCGACTCGGAGCCGATTGCCACCGACTCGCGTCAGATTGGTACCCACTCAGGGCGGTTTGCTACCGGCTCGCGCCAAATTGCTACCCACTCGAGCACAATAAATATTTAAAAGGAGGAAAGCGGACGCCGCTCTCCTCCTTTTAAATATGCCCTCGCAGAACTTCCAGTACATCCTTGTCTGCGTTTGCCTGGTCGCTTTTGCTCATTTTCCCGTAAATATTCCCGAACAGCCCGTACTCAATGGCTTCCCGGGCAGGGTCATACCAAATTGTGCCGGCGAAGCGGCCGGTCTTTTCTTTCACCCGGATGCCGAGAAGGTTTGCGTTGGTTCTTGTGATGTCGTTCGATACCACTTCGCCGATTCCGTGGATTTGATTCATGGGGGATTCTCCTTTGTCTTTGGTTTTAATTAAACGGTATCTTCAGTGTAAATCTCCTGCGGTGTCTCAATCCACTGTTTGACTTGACGACCGTACTCTAAAGGAATCAACTTGAACGAATAAAAGAGAAGCATGCGCGAAAACAGCGCATGCTTCTTTATGTTCATGGTCGTAACTCTGTAACCTACATGAAAATCACTCTGTTGGTTTGGTTGGTTCAATAACAATGATGTTGTCTTTGGTAATCTCTTTCGTTGCCGGAGCGACCGCTGGGTTTTTAGCAACGGAATTATCCGTAATCACCAGCGCCTCGTTGTTTGGACCTTCCGGGACAATGGTGATGGTGGAAGTCTGCTCGATGTCCATCGGTGGGATGCTGACATAAACTTTTCCGTTTTCTACATCTACGTCTGAAATTTTCACCTGGGTTCCGCCTGCTTTAAAAATCAGGTCATCTCCAACGTTTTCGACGTTATAGCGGGTTATCCCATTTAAAATATTTATCAGATCGAAGTCACGATCTTCATCAAGTCCTTGTGTACTAAAATACAAAGGTGCCATCTCTTCGGAGAATGTCAGCTCAAGGGTATCTGTGATTTCAGAATCCGAAGAAGGAATGACGTAATGGGCAGAGACCAGGGTTGGGGAGACATTATCACCATACGTACCCTTGATTGTGAAGTTTTCAGGTTCTTCACCATTATTGGCTGCCCATGCATTATTAACCACGATGGAGCCATCGATGTTTCGGATATTTCTTGTAAACTCCAGTGTATACTCAAAGTCTTCGGTAACCTCTTGATCCGTTCCCAAAGTGATGATGATATACCCTGTTTTAAGTTGCACTTTTGATCCGGCAGGCATAGGTCCGCCGTTAAACAGATAATTGGAAAGGTCGAGAGCGGAATCGGTCAAATACGGGATGTCCACTCTGATTTCATTCTGATCTTCATTTTTATAAACAGTAATCGGCTCGGCATAAGTCTGCTCTCTGACGTCCACTTGAAAAGACGCTTTCAGGTCTGTATCCGCTACAGTCCCGGTAAGAATATATGTACCGATTTCATCCTTCATGAGATTGCTCGTGTCCCACTTTACCGCCTTGGTCGTTTGTGTTCCATCTTCCAGCATTACTTTGACTGTCTCAGGAAGTACAGGTGTTATCCCAACTGTAATTGGTAGTGCGTAGTCGGGACTAATGACAGACTTGACTCGTACCGGAAGTGGCTCCTTCGGATCCAGTCCTTCTGACACTTTATAGGCACGGACCAGGAACGAGGCGAACTGCCCCCGGCTGGTTTTGCTCAGCGGGTGGTACGGATTGGCGTTGGAGACGCCGTTTTCATAGATGATTTCGATCGACTTGGCATAACCGGACTGTTTTGTGTCTTTGATGCCCGGATTGCCTTCTTTATCCTTGAAGTCGAACGCCCGCACGAGGACTTCTGCAATCTGGTCGCGCGGCATCAGTTTGGACGCCATCAGCTGGTTGTTCGATCCTTCGAAGATGCCCGCTTCTTTCACGATCTTCGAGTAAGTGACCAGTTCCTTGTCAGCCCAGCTGTCCGGAACGTCCGCAAAGTTTTTTACCTCAGAGATATTGTGCTCCTTGATGTATTCCTCGAGTGTCATCCCGCTCTTTGCGACCACGTACTTGCCGAACGCTTTCGCGACATTTCCGCGGTTCAGCTTCTGATCCGGCTTGAACGTCGAGTCGTTATAGCCGGTCATGATTCCCAGTGCCTGAGCCTCCAAGATCGACTCATAGTGTGAACTTGTTGCCGGTACGTCCGAGAATTTCTTGGATGTTGGCATCGGAGCCGCCGCCACCGGCACAACTGCCGATCCTACGAGGGCAGAAGCTGCCGCGATTGCCGCGGCTCTTTTGTATGTATTTGCTTTCAAAAAGAATAACCTCCTAAATAAAGTATGGAAACACAATCCCGCTACAGAAAATAATACCACATAGGTAGTGAGGGGGGTATTACCGGTGAGACATTTGTGAAAATTTTATAATAGTAGGACAAGCGGCTGCCGGATGGGACGTTAATGGGGATCTGTGTCCACCTTTTCCTGTGTTTCTCTATATCACTGGAAACGGGGAAGGAGAGGGTGCGACGTGAGGAAGGAGTTTGGTAAAGAGCCGGGGCTGGTGAATAGAGTCCTGTTTTTCTATAGTGACTGGATTGGCTCGCTGGATCTGTTTGCATATGACTACTTGATGGAGTTGATCCGGGAATTCGGAGCGGAGGGAGTGGACCGGAAATTGAGACAGGCGGTGTCGGACGGGAGAACGGGAGAGTCGGTGCTGGTGGAGATGGACCGGGCGTTATCGGCGGAGTGGGTGGAGGGGTGAGAGGGAAGCAAAAGGCTGGACGGGTAGCTAGTTTCCTATCCGGCTTTTTGGTTGCGGAGCAGTAATAGTGCTTTGTGACTGTGGTTTGGTCTTGGTTGAAATGATTGACCGGTAGCATGGTGACTAATTAACTAAGTAGTAGTAATATTGTAGAAAGGATTCCAACAAACCAAAGGGGGAATTGCGGATGGTGGTATGGGAGGAGCCGGAAATTAAGATTCAAACAGGGACTTGGGGTAAGGGGAGAAATGTTACGGTTATGTTTGATTCGACGGAAAGGCATCGATATCGTCTGAATGTGATTTGGGATGTCTTGAAGCCCTCATGCCTGTTCATCATGATAAATCCCAGTACTGCAGATGCTATGGAGCCAGACCCGACATTAAATCGGTGTGTCGGTTTTGCAGAGAGACACGGATTTGGCTCATTGGAAGTGGTGAACCTTTACTCTTACCGGACCAAAGATGTAAAAGAACTTTGGAATTCAGGAGAGCTTCATTGTCCGGAAAATGACCTCCGTGTCAAAGAAGCGATCCGGACGGCTGATCAGGTGATTGTTGCATGGGGGAATGAGGGAGCAAACAACGGGAAATACCGGTTGGCATTAGACTGGATCCGAGAAGCGGGAAAGACCCCTTACTGTTTCGGAAAAACTGCGAGTGGAATGCCGAAGCACCCGCTGTTCCTTCCACGGGATACGGAGCTTGAGGTGTGTGAATAAGAAAGCAGTTAAGAGCGGATGGAAAGGGGATCTGATTTGATGCCAAAGTTAAACAGTTTAATGAGAAATCCTGATCGGTTTCTTATGGACGAAGACACTGTAAACGTTGCCGTCGCTGAATACTTGATAAGTCGGAGATTTCAATGTGAGGCTCCGCTTGTCGGCAGACAGCACGGTGTGGACGTGAAGGCGAGAAAGGGGAGTCTGGAAGTTTTCGTCGAGTCTAAAGGCTCCCGGAAGAATGGAGCAGAAGCAGATATTGTATTCGACCACGCCCAAATTGTCACTCACCTGGCCAAGCAGATCCATACACTGATGAAGTACGCAACTGAGCATGGGCCCAGGCAAATATATGTACTGGCCAACCCCGACATCGACCGAATCCGAAACGAGTACGAAAAAGTTGCTCAAATGGTGGAGAAGTTGGGGTTTGTCTGCATGTGGGTTCAGGAAGACCGGTCGATTAAAGTGGAAGGACCGGAGGAAATGCGGGGAGTGTTGGAGAGTTGTGGGTTTTGGTGAAAGGGAAAAAAGCTTTTCATAAATAGAGATAATATGATTGCTATTTACGTTGTAATAGGAGAAAGAAAGCGAGGAAGTTAAAATGGATGAAATTGTTGAATTGCTCAGAGAGATGGTGGATAAGTTAGATCAAGTTGATTCAAGGCTGTTGGAAGTTACAATGGGAATTGATTCTCTTAACGAAGAAGTTTCATCTATCAAAGGGTACGGGCTTGATAACAGTATCTCCGATGTAGCTCAGGCACTGAATGACGTGAAAGAAAATATCGGAGAATTGTCTGGGGACGGTCTATACAATTCTCTCACAGATGTCTGCAATAAGCTTGATGATGTTGTTTTTCAGGTTAGTATACTGGATTAAGACGGCTTTATTCCAAGTGACTTTGTATCTAATCGCAATTAACGTCTCCTCTTGCCTTGATATGGGAATACAAGCATTGATTCGAGTAAATAGTACTGGCCAACCCGGACATTAACCTGATTGGCAACGAATACATAGAGGCAATAAAAACCGTGAATTGGATTGTCATAATTAGGTGGCAATCCTTTTTTGATGGCAGAACCAGAAACGACTTTTTGCGAAACGGAATAAACACTCCACCGACCTTCACATTCCCCCCCAATTCTCTTTATACTAAAGAAAAAGATCACCGGGGAGGGCATCAAATGAGTCGGCAGGATTTGATTGATTATATCGCTGCGGCGACGGCGTTTTATGGGGTTATTTCGATGGAGAAGATAGGTCAGCTGTTCGAGGAACATACAGGCATCGGCTTCAGCCGCGGAAATGTCCGGAAGTTTGCGGAGATGGAAGAGGCGGCTTTGATAGCGCGTTTTGCCGTGCCGAGCGGCAATTGGTTTGTGTATGAGTCGATCGATGATTCAGGCGAACTTGAGACTTATCTCGACCGGACTCACGGGAAACGGTATTACGTTCCCGAGAAGGACGAGATGCTGCGGTACGGAGATCAGTTTTATATTCCGATGACGGAGGAAGTGCAAGCGCTCCAGACGTTTCTTACTGACCAATTGGGCGCGGATGAGGAGTTGGCGGAGGATATTCTTCTTTCTGTTAAAGATGCGGCGAATGATCCGGAGCGGGGATTGTTTGAGAACTTGGTCCGCGGGCTGGATCTCGGCCGTTTTGAAGAGCATTCCGAAGAGGAGCTGGATCAGTACATCACGCTTGGAGCAGCCGTGTTCAATCGGAGCCGGAGCTGGCTGCACCGGGGCAAGACGCCGATCGAGGCGGGGGAGCCGCTGCAATTGCCCGATGCTCATCAGCCTGTCCCGATGAAAGTTCAAAGCGAGTGGATTCGCTATATCCGCGCACTGGTCCGGTTGTACGGAGCCGTGCCGGCAGCAAAAGTCGCGGAAATCTATAATGAGCAGAATCACGCGGAGGTCCGGCCGTCGGAGCTTCTTAACCTGACACTTGTGGCCCTGCCTGCAGCGTTGCTGATTGACAGCCGGATTGTCGTCCGGGAAGGGAAATTCATGGACGCCCTCCTGCGAAACGGAAACCGGCTGGCAGAGCTCGAAGCGGATGCATCGGGCAAGCCGTACTATGTCCCGGAGCGGCGTCAACTGCTTCGCTGGGCCGAAGAAAACTATTACGAACCGACCCCTCAGGCGGAAGCACTCCGGACCTATGCACGGCGGCATCTGTTCAAAAAAGCGTTCCAGGTTGATTATTGGATGAACTTTGCCCACCGGCTCATCCTGATCAACAAGCCGCCGGCACAGGCCTTCTCTTCGTTGCTGGAACACGGACAAATCGTCCCGAAAGACGAACAGGAAATCCACAGGCTGGCCGATCTGTTCTTCGCTCTGTATAACCATGGCCGCAGCTGGGCCAACCGGGGACATACTCCTCAGGAGATCAAGAAGGAGCGGCCTACCCATGTGCGTGCGGGTAGTCGGGTAAGTGACGCTGGTCCGTCCAATTCCGTCAAGACAGTGGAAAAAGTCGGCCGCAACGAGCCGTGTCCTTGTGGGAGCGGGAAGAAGTATAAGAAGTGTTGCGGGCGGTAGCGGAAGCTGAATGTCCGTTCAGAGGAGGTTGCACCGGGCGAGTGAGTAGCTTCGGATGGCGAGTGAGTACCAAATGAGTTCGGTGGGTATCTTTTCCGGCTCTTGCCGCCTCAGTTTGCTTTATTCCGGGAATACAACCACGTAGCTGAACCTACGAATATTGATCCAACCATCAAGGATTTTTCAAATTGAATGAGGAGGAGGGCGCCACTGCTCTTCTCCTTGCATGTGTGGTGCGAATAATTAAATCATAGAAAGGGTATCTTATCTGCATAACCCAAATGAGGTGAGCAGATGAAACAAGAAGAACTAGAAACGCTCAGAGACCTGATCAAAGACGTCGACACGGCGATGCTGACAACGGTGTCCGATGAGGGGCTCGTCTCCCGTCCGATGAAGACGCAGGAAGTGGAGTTTGACGGGGACTTGTGGTTTTTCACGAAGAAGGAGACGGACAAGTACCGGGAGATTCTCCATGAGAAAGACGTGAACGTCGCCTACGTCGGCAAGTCCTACGTCTCCGTCCGCGGCCGCGCCGAGATTGTCGATGATCTCGCCAAGAAAAAGGAACTCTGGAGTAAAGCGTACGAGAAAATCATGCAGACGACCTACGACGACCCCGACGTCATCCTGATCAAGATCGAGGCAGAGGCCGCCGAGTACTGGGAATCCGGCAGCCTGATCAAGAACATCGCGTTCATGTACAAGCGGATGAGAGGGAAGGATGCGGAGTCGGCGGAGATTAATGAGACGGTGGAATTGGATAAGGAATAGTGAGAGTGGATTGTCCGTTGAGGGCAGTCCTTTTTTTATGGAAGGAAGTGAGTTGGGGAGCAATCTGGTGCAGATACTTCCGTGCAATATCCTTTATTTAGGATTAAGCATCAAAAGTCTTCATGTTTTCTATCCGCACATAAATTTCACTCACAGTGAAAATTCCATTGACTTTGATTCTTAAGTGAAATACCATCTCAATTAGAACTGTTTAAATAATTCAGTTTAAATGGATCGAGGGGGCAAATGAATGAGAAGAAAAGCGTGGGGACTGCTTGTTGTTGCTGTCATGTTATTGCTGAGTGCGTGCCAGCCGTATCAGACGATTCCCGATGGGGAGAGCAAGGTCTATAAATGGAGGATGGTGACTCACCAAATTCCGGGGACTGCCCGCTATGAGGGGACTGTCGTGCCGTTTGTAAAGGCGGTGGAAGAGATCACGGGCGGTCGACTGGTGATCGAGCCATTTGGGGCAAACGTTCTTTTCCCGAACGATGAGACGTTTGACATGGTGAAAAACGGGGTTGTGGAATTGGCCGCGATTTACACGGGCTTTTGGACAGGAAAGGACCCGGTCTTCGCACTGGGCGGCGGAACGATCCCGGGAGATCCCATCACCGGTTTTGATGAACACTTCTACCGGTCGGATCAGCTAAAACCCATCATCGATAAAGCCTATGAGGAGCACGGCATCAAGAACCTGGGGGCTTTTGACTATGCTCCTGAAGAGATTTTGATGTCCAAAGTTCCGATCCGGTCACTGGAGGACTTCAAAGGGAAGAACATCCGGGCGGCGGGCGTTGCCAGTTTGTATTATGGGAAGTTGGGAGCTTCGGCTATTTCTCTTTCCGCACCGGAAATTTATACGGGTCTGCAATTGGGAACAGTGGATGCAGCTGAATACAACGACTATCTCGTCAACGGGGAAATGGGCCTGGATGAGGTGACCAAATATATCATCGAACCCGCGATGCACGTCGGCCCAAGTACGGATAAGGAATTGATCGTCAACCCGAAGGCGTGGGATGAACTCCCGGATGACCTGAAGGCCGCACTGTATGTAGCCCGTGATAAGGTACGCTACGAATCGGCTATTGCCTACGGCGTGGAAAGCCGAAAAGCGAAGAAAGAGTGGGAGGAAAACGGAAACATCGAGTTCATTCAACTTCCTGAGGAAGACGTGGATGAAATGCGGCGTCTGGGCGTTGAGTTGTTGAATGACTATAAAGATAAGAGTGAGCTGAGCAGGGAGTACGTAGAGGGCTACGCCAAAGTGTTGGCAGAGCTTGGATATACGGAAGAAGCAAAAATACTAGGCTATGAAGAGTAAGGCGGTGATTGGATGAACGTATTACTGAGAGGAATTGAAGCTCTTTCGTCAGCAGTGGGAAAACTCGCAGGACTATTGATGATCCCGCTGACTCTTGTCATCGTCTATACCGTCATCATGCGCCGTTTCCTTTCCAGCGCGCCGGACTGGGGGTTTGAAGTGCCGATTTTTATATTCGGCATCATGATTTTACTTTCAGGTGCCGATACATTAAGGGTCAAGGGACATATCGCGGTAGATATCATTCTGCAGTATGTATCTGAAAAAGCGGGGAAGCTTTTGATCACCTTCGGGCTTTTGGTTGTTTTGTTTGTAAGCGCATTCCTGGTGTTCAAAGGGGTTGATTCAGCGGTAGAGTCGACAAGGATCATGGAAAGATCGTCCCATCAAAGTTCATTCAATCCGCAGATCTGGTGGTTCAAATGGTTCATTCCGATTGGCGGCTTGCTGATCTGGTTGCAGGCATGGGTGGAAATCTACAAAGTCTGGCGCGGAGGTGACGCGAAATGATGTTCATCTTCGAATACGCGCCGATCGCGATGTTTGTCCTGCTGCTCCTTCTGTTGTTCCTTGGCGTGCCGATCGCATTTGCGCTTGCTTCTGTCGGGATCGTCTTTGCTTTGATGATGTGGGGAATCGACAGTACTGCTTTATTAACGAGCGCCACATGGGGGATCATGAATAACTTCACGCTCATTGCGATCCCCCTGTTCATCCTCATGTCGGTCCTTCTTGAGAAAACGAATATCATTTCCGACCTGTTCGATGCGGTATATAAGTGGTCAGGGGGGCTGCGCGGCGGGCTGGCCATCACTGCGATTGTCGTCGGTGCAATCATTGGCGCAATCTCGGGGGTCGTGGCAGCCGGCGTGATCGGCCTCGGACTGATCGCACTTCCGCAGATGATGAGATACAAATACAACGAGACGCTGAGCCTCGGTTCGATCATGGCGGGAGGAACACTCGGCCAGCTGATTCCGCCGAGCCTGAATATGGTCGTCTACGGGGCGATCACGGGTGTCTCGGTATCAAGCCTGTTCGCAGGAGGGCTCAGCTCAGGAATCCTGCTGATCCTTCTGTTCGTGGCCTATATCCTTTTCCAGGCTTACCGGAAAGATGACATGGCGCCTGCTCTGGCAAAGGATGACCGGGCAACGACTGAGGAGAAGTTTAATTCATTGAAATCCGTCTTCCTGCCGATGCTCCTTATCGTGCTCGTACTGGGCTCGATCTTCACCGGTGTCGCGACGCCAACAGAAGGGGCGGCCGTCGGTGTGCTGGGCACCGTCATCATCGGTGTGGCTTCCAAGCGGCTGAACTGGGTGAAGATGAGAGAATCCATCTATGAGTCAATGAAGATGACGGGCATGGTCGGATGGATCTTGATCGGTGCCGCGGCTTTCAGTGCAGTTTTCTCAGGAGTCGGCGGCAATCAGTTTGTTTCTGAAATGGCAGCCAGCGCACCGGGTGGCAAATGGGGCGTACTCTTCTTTGCCCTCGCGTTCATCATCCTTCTCGGGATGTTCTTGGAGACAATGGCCTTGATCATGCTCGCAGCACCGATCATTACGCCGGTGGTCGTCGATGCAGGGTTCGATCCTCTGTGGTGGGCAATCATCTTCATGGTCGTCTTGCAGATGGCGTTCCTGACGCCGCCGTTCGGTTTTGCGATCTTCTATCTGAAGAGTGCCGTCGGAGAGCGCGTCAGCATCGGGAAGATTTACCGGGCCACGGTGCCGTTCATTATCATTCAATTGATCGCGGCGATCTTGCTGATCGTATTCCCACAGCTGGCAACTTGGCTGCCTGAACTGTTAAGAGACTAAAATTAATGGAGGTTATGAAAATGGTAGATTTTAAAGGCGTTTACCCTGTACTTGTAACACCGATGCATGAGGACGGAACTGTGAACTGGGAAGGCTTTGCAAACAATATTGAGTATTATATCGGAGAAGGCGTGGATGGACTTGCCATCAACGGAAGCACCGGAGAATTTGTCAGCCTGACGAAGGAAGAGCGTTACAAAGCAGTGGAAGTGGCGGTCAAGCAGGTGAACGGACGTCTGCCGTTGATCGTCGGAACCGCAGCCGAAACAACAGCCGACGCCATTGAATACACCCGGCAGGCAGAAGAAGCAGGCGCGGACGGGGCGTTGCTGATCAACTCTTACTATGCTCATCCGAAGGAAGAAGAAATCTATGAGCATTTCAAAGCGGTCGCAGAGGCAGTCTCTTTCCCGGTCATGATTTATAACAATCCATTCACAAGCGGAGTCGATATCTCGGTTGGAACGATTCTCCGTGTGGGAAGGGACGTCAGCAACATCACCCATATCAAAGAATCCAGCGGGGAAATCCGGAATGTCCGGGATATCTCCAGACAGGGCGCAGGATCCATCAAGACATTCTGCGGAGCGGATGACATGGTGCTGGAATCATTCCTCGTAGGAGCAGTAGGCTGGATCTCGGTCGCCGGAAATATCTCCCCGCGGACAGCGAAAGCCGTATACGACGCCTTCGAAGCAGGAGATCTTGCGAAAGCGTGGGATGTATACGACCGCCTACTGCCGCTCTGCAATTTCCTCGAAGGATCCGGCAAATACGTCCAGGTGGCCAAGCGGGCAATGGAACTGAAAGGACTGGCAGGCGGACCCCCGCGCAGGCCGCGACTCGGACTTACAAAGGAAGAGGAAGAAACGTTGAAGAAGCATATGAGAGAACTGGGTGAGTTGAAAGAGAATAGATGAATGATGTCCCGGAGTGCGAGTGCTCCGGGAATTTTTGTTGAGAGTGGAAGAGTTATGTGTATAGTGGAGATACAGATGATGAAACACGAACGGGAGTGGATGCTAAATGACTGATTCAATCGGAGGAGAGTTCAGACGGATCCGGAAAGAGAAGAAAATGACCTTGAAAGAACTGAGCGAGCGCAGCGGCCTGTCCATGAGCTTCCTGTCCCAAGTGGAGCGGGGCATCAGCACCGTGACATTCACATCGGTCAGGAAGATTGCCGAAGCCCTCGGGGTAAGCGTGAACTTCTTTTTCGAACCCGAAGAAGAATCCCCGATCAAAAGAAAATCTCTAAAGAAAAGAGCGGATCAACCGAACTTTACATACACAAGCCTCACAGGAGATCTGGATCAACCGCAATTCACACCTGCCAGGATCGAACTGAAAGCAGGCGAATCCCAAACAGCCCCCTACTCCCACCGCGGACAGGAATTCGTCTACGTCTTGGAGGGAGAACTGAAAGTGATGCTCGAAGGACATGAAGAGACGCTATATCCCCATGAATCCCTGCATATTGACTCCTCCAAGGAACACACCTGGTACAACGAAACAGACAAGCCGGTCATCCTGCTTGTGGTGAGTACGAATGAGGGGAGGGAGGGGTGAGGTTGAGGCTTGGAATGCAATTGTGCGCCTTTAGATTTGAATAATTAAAATAGTGTGATATGATATTGGGAACATGCGTTCTCGATGGAGGAATTAATTAATGATTCCAAGGAGGGTCTATGGATAATAGGATGCCAAGGGTTTTTATCGGTTCTTCAAGAGAAGCGCAGGACTACGTGGATGCCATACACCGCCAGCTGAGATATATTGCAGAGGTTACTCCGTGGACTGCTGGAGTTTTTGGAGCGAGCCGTTACACTTTGGATGATTTAGATGAGCAATTAAACAGCAATGACTTTGCAGTTTTTGTTTTCGCCCCGGATGATTTAGTGATCTCTAGGGGAGAGGGGACGTATCGGACCCGTGACAATACCGTGTTTGAAATGGGAATGTTTTGGGGTAAATTAAAAAGGGAAAGAGTGTTCTTTTTAGTTCCGAATAAGTTGTCCCGAAATGACAGAGATATGGCGGGCTTCGCGTTACCTTCTGACTTTAACGGACTCGGATCGCTTGAATATGAAGTCAGGGACGACCAAAATTATATAGCTGCAGTTAATTGGGCATGTACTGAGATTAAACAGCGAATCCAAGAGTTAAAGCATTATCCTGATCCCGTCGTCTTATTGGAGGAAATGGATAAAGATTTAACGACGATGAAAAAGATTCGGCGTTTTTATATCCGGTTTACCAAGCTGTTGATCCGAGGAGAGACCCGCCTGCATGATTGTTTATTCGAAGCTATCCGTGACTCTCATACCTGTCCGGCTGATTACGATGTGATTGGGGTAGGCATTTGGACGGCAACAGATGAAGGAATCCGCTACCTTTCCGGAGACGTGGGTATTGATCGGTTTTACCCTTTTTCTATAAATGAAGACAGGGATGAAAAGGATAAAATTCTTGTAGTGGACAGTTATTTAACCTCGAAGGAACGAGTGGTTGAGTTGGAAAGCTCCATTATTAGCGCATACTTGGTGTGTTATCCAATCAATACTCATATGATTTCTGTCCATATGGAAGGCAGGGCAAAATTATCCCTTGAAGAATTAAGAAATATGCTTGACTCCAACAGCGAGTTAATCAGAAGCGTTGAGGACATTTTAGGAGAGATGCCTAATGAATAAGAAAATGACAGTTAACAGGTCGACCAGAAAGGCAGTATATACTCCAGTGAAGAATAGAGTTATTGCTTATGCGGTTAATGGAGAAGAACAGGTCGGGCGAGTCGTTATTGAACGGGCCGCTAATTACTCCAAGCCTGAATTTCTGGAAGACGAAAACTTCTGGAAGAAGAAGATCCAAAGATTAAAGATGGTATCTGCGAAGTAACGGAGTTTGGCTAGAACTTCCTACCACGGGAAGCAAAATCGGAGTTTTCACTATCATGCCGTTGTCCGGTGTGGTAAAGCTGTTCCTTCCTTTCACTCCACCATCCCCCAAAACCGTTCCGCTGCCCTCGTGACGGGGGCGTTTTTTAATTTCACGAGAATGGGTTCGACGTGGTATTCGATTTTGGGGAGTTCGTAGATTTTCAGGTTGTTGAAGAACATGGATTTGTAGTGCATGCCCGGGATGATGGAGACGCCGAGGCCGCGGTTGACGAGGGCGACGGCGAGCGGGACGTCTTTGCATTCGGCGACGATGTCGGGTTGCAGGCCGAGCGTTTCGAACGCGCGGAGGACGGCGGTGGAGAAGGAGTAGCCTTCCATGGCGCTGAGCAGAATGAACGGGAGCCGCGCGATTTCTTCGAATGACGGTTTGTCGGACAGTTTGTCGGACCAGGATTCGGGGGCGAGCAGGACAGCTGGCTGGGTTTTCAGCTTTTTTGTTTCAACTTCTTCCAGTTTGGCGGGGCTTAGGATCAGCGTGAGATCGAGATCCCGCTGACGCAGTTTGGCAAGCAGTCCTTCCGAGTCCCCTGTGGTGATTTCCAGGTGGGTTTTCGGGAATTCATCGCGGAAAGAGGCGATGAATTCGACCAGCAGGTTATAGCAGGCGGAAGAAACACCGATTCGCACGGTCCCCGCGATGCCGGATTCGATTTCCCCGATGCGGCGTTTGATGTCGTCCATCCCGCTCAGCAGCTGCTCGGCGTATTCATAGAGCAGCCGGCCGGACTCCGTCACTTCCCATTTCTGGCGGTAGCGATGAATCAGCACCGTGCCCAGCTCCAATTCGAGCTTCTTCAATAGCTGGCTCAGCGGCGGCTGTGCGATATGGAGCGCTTCCGCCGCTTTGGAGATGTTCCCATGCTTTACGATTTCCCGATAATATTGTAGTTGGCGGATATCCATTTGATCAGCTCCATCATATGTTGTTGGATATAATATTACTACTAAATAGATATTATTAGTATAACGAGGATTGTGTTAGCATAGAAAGCATAGTCTTAGAACAGCGAGGGATGTAATGAATCATATTCATGTAACAATCAAACGGCTTTCCTTGTACGTGGTCGGCCTGTTTTTCCTGTCACTTGGCGTCAGCTTCTCGATTCTGGCCAACTTCGGCGTCTCGCCGGTGTCTTCGCTCGCCTATGCATTCTCACTGACAACGGGCCTGTCGGTCGGCATGATGACCATCGTCGCCAATCTGTTGTTTATTATCCTGCAAATTATGATCAGCAAACGGTTTAACCCACGCGAAGCAATTGTTCAATTGATGATTGCCTTTTTATTTGGCTTCTTTATGGACCTCACTCTCTATCTTCTGCAACTCCTCCCCGTCTCTGAAACCCCGGCGGTCCGCGTGCTGTTCCTGATCGTCAGCCTCTTTGTCGTGGCCGTCGGACTGCTCGATTATACGAGCGTGAAGCTCCCGCTCATGCCATACGATGAACTGACCGCCGTCATCGCGACACGGTTTAAATGGGCATTCAGCAAAGCCAAAATCACGAGCGACCTCCTGAACGTCGTCCTCGCCGGGCTCGTCTGCCTGACTTTTATTCGGACACTCGGATCAATCGGGATCGGAACAGTGGTCGCCGCCGTCTTCATCGGCAAAATCCTCGGATGGCTGATCATCCACTTTCGGGAACCGATGCTGGGCTGGGTGTACCGCGGCCATGAAGATCTCCAGGTGACAACCATTGCTGCCCAAGCGGAACAAGCAGTACTCGAAGAAAAGGAAAAAGCCGAACGCGAACGACTGGAAGCGTTGAAGCATTCTGCATCTGGGCAGGTAAAGGATGAGGACTGGTCAGTCTGAATAGGTGTAGAAGGGACACTCTTTGTGTGGTCAATGGGATCATGCGGAGGGTGTTTTTTGTTGTGTCCTATTTTGTAAACTCCATCAATCGAGGAAATCCGCTCACTCCTCGGGCGTCACCTCAGCCTGCGCCAATACGAAGATGTTGGTTAAAGTGATACGGACTGGTTGTCTTAACAGTTGTACTCCCGCCCACAAGAAGGTTAGAGCCAATGCGTTTCCCTGGCAAGTATTGATATACTCCTTGATAAATGTTGGCACCGGATGTTAAGGGCTTTATATTGTTAGCATGCGTTTTAAGAAAGAGTTAGAAGGAACATTTGTTCTTATCTGGGGCGGATGATATACTAATAGGTAATGAGCATTGAGCAGAGAAGAAAACTTTAATGAATACTTTTTATGAACCACCATAACCTGTTAGGGAAGAAGAAATGGAAAAAGATCACGATCAATACACCAAGTCAGAAGAGATTGTGGATCATTTATTTCTTCTGGATTTTCTTTGTATCCAGGCTGGAGTGAAGGCGGAACTTGTTGTCTTAGGTGGTTCAGGTATTTTATTGCAGCTTGAATTAAACAATCACACGGATTTTCGTCCTACACAAGATATTGATGTAAACGTGACATCTGCCACTAATTTTGATGCCATTTATGAACAACTAAAAAAGGCAAACATCCATCCGGTCGGTGGTGTTATGGAGGTCCCTCCTCTTGAAGACTTTCAGGAGGAAGATTCCAGACAAGAGTTGGATGTGCCGTTCTCCAATATTCGCGTATTTGTACCCTCCATTGAACTTTTAGCGTGTTGTAAAATCTTTTCTAAACGCGAAAAAGATCTTGAAGATCTCGAGAGCAGTTCCTTGTTAGAGATGTGTAATCAAGAGTTGCTTGGTGATATGATCGCCGAGTATGAAGAGAATTTGCTGAACAAACATGATCCAAATCTAAATTTACACCAGTTAGAACGTATTTTAGACGAAAAGGGTATAGTATAAGAAGAAGTGCGTAAAAATAACTTGGAAGGAGGCGACTTGGTCATGCAGCGGACAATGAGTTATTCAGATTTCCTGAAGGAATTGGATAAAGAAAAGAATTATTTAAGCGGGAAAGGAACTGCTTATCGCCAGCAAACTGTAGTCATGGCAAAGGAATTGGCAAACCAACAAAATGAGATAGACCGTTTTTTAAATCGTGATGAACTGTACAGGAATGTCAAATCTGCTTTTCCATATGCAGATAAAGAACGTGTTCAGGATGTAACAAAGATGCTGAGTGTAGCAGCCGGGAATATCCGCTTGCGGGCTGCTATTTCAGACGAAGCCGCCGAATATATCCAGTTAAAGAAAATAAACAGAAGGCAAAAGCCTTTAGCGTTAATTAAGAACTCCAATAACCGATAAGAAACGCGCTTCTCAATTGAGATGCGCGTTTCTTCATATAAAATATTTTTTTTAAATCTGCTTCACAAACTCCCCGCCCTTGATCACTGTCCGGATATTCCCTTGATCCGCCAACAAATACACATCCTCCAGCGGATTCCCGTCCACGATCACGACGTCTGCAAATTTCCCTTTTTCGAGCGTACCCACCTTATCATCCCAGCCCATGCACTCGGCGGCGACTTTGGTGGAGGCGACGATGGCGTCCATCGGGGTCATGCCGTCGTCGACCATGAGGCCGAGTTCGCGGAGGTTGGTGCCGTGTTTGAAGACGCCGGCGTCGGTGCCCATGGCGATTTTCACGCCGGCTTTGTAGGCACGGGCGAAGCTTTCTTTGTGGGCTTCGATGACTTCTTTCGACTTCTCGACGGCGGACTTCGGCATGCCGACTTCTTCTGCCGTTTCCAGGACGGCGACCGGAGCGAGGAGTGTCGGGACGAGGTACGTGCCGTGTTCCTTCATTAATTCAATCGCTTCCTCGTCAATGTAAATCCCGTGTTCGATCGAGTGGACGCCGGCACGGACGGCGTTTTTGATGCCTTCCGCTCCTTGTGCGTGGGCCATGACTTTGACGCCTTTGCGGAATCGGGCTTCTTCGACGATGGCCGAGAGTTCCTCGAACGAGTACTGAGTGAATTCGGGATGGTCGGTCGGGCTGAGGACGCCTCCGGTCGCGTGGACTTTGATCACTTCGGCGCCTGCGCGCAGCATTTCGCGCGTCTTTTTCCGGACTTCGTCCACGCCGTCCGCGATTCCGGTCGGCATGCCGCGGTAGCCGGACGGGGAGATGTCGAGCACATCTCCGTTGATCTGCATGCCGTCGCCGTGTCCGCCCGTGATCGTGAGGGCATTGATGCTGAGCTGGATGCGCGGGCCTTGGATCAAACCGTCTTCGATGGCGCGCTTGACGCCGAGGTCGGTGCCGAGTGCATCGCGGACGGAGGTGACGCCTGCATCAAGCGTCGCTTTCATGTAGTTCATCGCTTGATAGTACATGTAGCTGAACGGGGTGGTGAGCCGCTTTTCCATCGGGGTATATTCGAACATCATATGGACGTGCGTGTCGATGAAGCCGGGGAGGACCGTCTTGCCGGCAGCGTCGATGACCTCCTCGTCACCGGCTTTCGTGTAGCCCGAAGCGTCCCCGACATACGCAATTTTGTCGCCGTCCGTGACGACGATTCCCCGGACCGGCTCGCTGCCTGTTCCGTTGATGATCAGTCCGTTTTCAATGATGGTCTTTGTCATGATGAATTCCTCCAATGATAAATGGTTTTACAAGAATGAAACGAGAATGCCGGCGATGACGACCGATGCGATGGTCACCGTCGTGAATCCGCCGATCAGCATCGGCGTCAGCAGTTCGTTGAAGATCTGTTTTTCTTCTTCTTTGTTGCGGGCGGTGCTCCGGGCGACTTCTTCGCACAACAGGTAATCCGCCGGGAAGCCGAAGAGGGCGGTCAGGGCAACCGGCATTCCTTTGAATGGATCCCATTTCACCAGCTTGGAACCGACATATCCGCCGAGCGCGATGCCGGCCGTCCCGAGTATGATGATCATGGCCACTGCCGGCAGCTGCTGAAGCACTTCCTGAGGCGAAACGCCGGCCATTGAACCGATGACGACGAAAATGATGCCGAGCATCGTGATCGTAAACGAGTTGGCTTTGACGAGAGATTCATGCTCAAGGAACCCGATTTTGGCGCCGAGAATCCCGAACAGCAGGCACCAGAGGCTGTAGTGGATCGGGGTGACCGAACCGAGCACGACCCCGACAGCGCCGACAAGGAAGACGAGGAACAGCCGGATGGTCATGCTGGAGCGGACCGGACCGAGTTCTTTTTCCTTTCCCTCCCCCTCCGAAGAGGCGGCGTTCATCGGCTTGAATGTTCCGCTGTCGATTTGCCCGATCAGCCGTTTGGAGTAAGAGCGCATGAAGTTCAGGGCAAGCGGCATGCCGATGAGTCCCTGGAAAGCCACGATCAGTGCGGGGATGAGCGCGACCGTCCCGAGATTGAGTTCTGTCAGCTTCTCGGTCGTGATGATCATGGCGACGATGCCCCCGCTCAAAGGTCCGATGCCCGCCACGGCCGTGGCGAAGTCGAAGAGGAACGGGATGACCGCGAATATGAGCACGGAGGCCCCGGCGATCCCCATCAGAGAAATTACGACCGCGCGGTATTGCACCTGCAATACTTTAAGCGGGATGAGCGTGCCCATGTGGACAATCGCAGGTCCGATCAAGATCGCTCCGAGCGCGGCGAACTGTGAGCTTTCCAGCAGGTCGGACGGGAAGATGCCGGTCCAGGAGAGGATCATGAAACTGACCATCGCCGTGAGCAGCATCGGGATCCGCGCCCGCGACACGATCGACAGCCACTCCCCGAACGCAATCAAGGCGAAGATCAATACGGTGGCAACCAAAGGAGAGTGAATGATGTCTGACATGAGAAGTCCTTCTTTCTTTTTGGCGGTTTGTTCTGAAAAATCCAAGCAACTCATAACTCAATGGTCTGATTTTACTTACCGCAACAGAAGAAGTCAATGGAATTTTCAGAGATATATCGGATAAGATATTTTGTAAGCGCATTCTTTTTGAGTGGTTTTTTTGGCGCTCCATCGCTTGTATGAAGAGCGTGTTTTTGGTAAAAAATACAAATGAAAAGCGGATTGAGAAAACAAATTGGCCGTATTGCATCGAAGGTGTTTATTGGCGTTTAAGAGGAGAGGGTGAGGGGAATATTGGAAATATCGATATCGGACGGAGGAAATGCGATGTATGAACAATCCGCAGAACAAATGATGTTCCAATATGAACTGTCGCGCCTGGCCATGGATCACGAAAACTGCGAAGACCACGAAATTCGTCTGCAAATCGCCGATGACATGGAGCTGCTGGAAAGCGCGCTCTGTGCTCTTCAATGACTGCCCCGGGGTGGTCTTTTTTAATGGGAAGATTATTAGGGAGGATGAGTGAGACACAATGCGGTGCGAGTGAGACGCAAACCGATTTCCATATAGAAAAGGGCCGGGGGAAACGAATGGTTTCCCCCGGTCCTTCCTTTTCTATTATTACGCGTGCTTGGCGAGGAAGTCCGCCATGAGTTCGTTCGTTCCGCTGGTGTCGTCGGCGAAGAGGTTGTGGCTGCTGTGTTCCATGATCTGCAGTTCGCTGCCGGGGATGAGCCGGTGCATTTCTTCGCTTTCGGTGTAGTGGGTGATCCAATCATGACGGCCGGCAATGATCAGTGTCAGAACCTTTAAGGATTTCAGCTCTTCGCGCACATCAAAGCGAAGCAGGAAATCGCCAAAGCCTTTGTTGAGCGCTTCATAATTGCGTTTGACTGCGGGACGATTTGCCGGAGTTTCCTGGAGGCTTTCCGTTTTTGCGGTTTTGGTGGAGTACATGGGAGCCATCACCCGGTAGTATTCCTGGAGTTGTTCCTGGGATTCGAATTTGCCTTCCCATAGCACATCGGCCACGGCCATCTGTTCGGCATTGCCATGTTCTTTAACATGCTGTTTCGCCTTTTCCAAGAAGTTGTGGGAAGGGGATGTGGCGGCCAGGATGAGGCCCGCCGTGTGTTCCTGATGTCGGATTGCATAGCTCATTGCCACCATGCCGCCGTAAGAGTGGCCGAGAATCCAGATTCGCTCGACACCGAGATGTTGCCGCAGCGCCTCTACGTCTTCGACATTTTGATCAAGTGTGTATTTCTCCGGATCATCCGGGTCTGAATAGCCGCAGCCGCGCTGGTCAACGTAAACCAACTGGGCGGTTTTTGTAAGTTCGTCAAGGTACGGCTTGAAATTTAGATGGCATCCGCCCGGCCCGCCGTGAAGTATAAAGATGACCGGTTTGTGCCTGACTTCGCCGCCTTCCACTGAGACTCCCGCTCCGTCCACATCGTAATAAATTCTAGTGCCGTTAATTGCTGCATACATCGCAATCTCCTCGATTCATTGGGATAGTAAAAGCTCTGAAAGCACAGTTTGACCGCCCGGCACGGCCTTTTCCGCAGCGGCCACAGTCACACTAATAAACATACTATCATGGATAAACAAGCAATCAATAGAATAAATAATTATATTCAAATAATATAAAAGATTCTGTTGTATTGGCTTGATTCATGTACTATAATGGTGAGAAATCTTGAGAAGCATTTGATTCCAAAGAGAAAATATGAAGCATCCGCTTCAAGAAGATCGCTTGCTCCATAAGTCTTAATGGGCGGCCAAAGCCCAATTGGAACGGACGACTGCTCATGTGTTACCGCTTGAATAATATGATGGGGGGGTCAGCGAAGTGCAGACTGGGTTACTTTCATTGGACAAGGCTGAACGGCATATCACAGCTTTGATGGAGAAGCACTCCATTCCCGGCTATGCGATCGGAGTGAATAAAAACGGCGAACGTCTTTATGAAAAAGGGTTCGGGTTTCGTGAGATGGAAAAGCAACAACCGGTCACGATGGATACGGTATTCGGAATCGCATCGATCACCAAATCATTCACATGCGTTGCCATCATGCATCTTCAGGAAGCTGGTTTGTTGAACGTTAATGACGCGGTCACCAAATACTTGTCCGAGTTTAAAACGAAGGATCCGGAAAAGACCGCCAAGATGACCATCCGGCAGTTCATGAGCCACACATCCTCTCTTCCGCCGCTGCCTTCGCACCTCAATCATGACCGGCCGGTAAATAATTTCACGGACTACATGGAATTCATCGGGGACTTGAACATGGAGCTTCTGGGCGAGCCGGGGGAGACATTCAGTTATTCCAACCACGCCTATTCACTGCTCGGCTGTGTGATTGAGCGTGTAAGCGGTCAGTCATACGAAGCTTACATCAAGGAGCATATTCTCCTTCCGGCGGGGATGCATCGCACGGTGATCGAGTTGGCTGACCTGGAAGGGGACCCGGACATCACGGTCCTGTATGAAGCGAAGAAAGTCCGAGGGGAAGTGGTTGTTTATCCGCTGGACGGCTGGCAGGACCACGAACCGCTGGAGTTTGCCTCCGGATACTTAAAGTCAACGGTCCGTGACATGCTCCGGTATGCGGAGATTTTCCGGACAGGCGGGTGTGTTGGAGAAAACCGGATTTTGTCCGCAGACAGTGTCCGTCAAATGACGACTCCATGCATTGAAGTCGAACCCGGGAAGTCGTACGGCTATGGTTTGTTTTTGACCGAAGATCCTGACGGCTCTCGGGTGGTGGAGCACAGCGGAAGCATGGATGGCATCGCCTCACTGATGAGGATCATACCGGAGCAGGGTCTGACCGGCATTGCGATGACGAACTTATCGGCTGTTCCTTCCGGTGCCATGCTCAGAAGCACGATGAATGCCATTCGGGACATCGATCTCCATGCAACACGGTATCCGTCAGAATCGATTCAATTGCCCCAAGAAGCATTGCAAGAGTATGCGGGCACTTATCGGTCCAAAGAGGGGGTCACGGTGGAAATCGGCACGTACGGCGGGCAATTAACCTTGTTCACAGACTCTGAGTACCATCCCGTCCGCTGCATAGAAGAAGATCTGTTCATCACCAACATCAGGGATGATGAAGAAATCATGCAGTTTCTCCGTGACGGGTCCGGAGCAGTCATCCGGCTCGCCTATCACTCCCGGCAGCTGATGAAACAAACCGGCAACGATGAGCAATAGATTCAACCAAATTTATTCATACAGGGGGAAAGCAATGTGAAAAGGATCGTAGCAGGAATCATGTTGACTTCGGCAATGATGCTTGCGGCCTGCAACCCGGGGGCCGACGCGGGCGAGAAGAAAAATGCGGGTTCAAACAGCGATGAGTTGGTGATCGCGCATGTCAGGGAGCCGGACACGGTCGATATTCATAACACGACCTGGACAGACGATGCAAACACACACTTGTATGGCACTTTGTTCAGGTTTGATGATGAAGGAAATGTGATCGACGGGCTGGTCGAGGATTATAAAGTTTCCGATGACTCAAAGTCCGTCACTTTTACACTGAAAGAGGGCTTGAAGTTCCATAATGGAAACCCGATCACTGCAGAAGCCGTTGTCAGCAACCTGCAACGCTATCTCGATGTTTCCCACGGAACTCATCTCGGACCGATTGAATCGATGGAAGCCCTCGATGACCGGACGTTCGTCATCAACTGGGAAACGCCATTCGCTCCATTCTTCAGCAACACGACCACGTCAAATGCGGGCGGAGTACTCGATACGTCCGTTCTGGATGCAGACAACGCTGGGTTTGAGAAGAACCCTGTGGCGTCCGGCCCGCTGAAGCATGTGGAGACAAAGCGCGGCGAATCGATTACGTATGAGCCGTTTGAAGATTACTACTGGGGAGAGGCGGGCGCTCCTGAGTTCAAGAAAGTCACGTTCCGTTTTGTCCCTGACGATGAAACAAGGATGCTTGAATTCAAAAAAGGATCGGTTAACGTATTGACCGATGTCCCGCCACAAAGCATCAAAGAACTCGAAGCCGACAAGGACGTGACGGTCCAAAAAGTTCTGGATGCCGGCAATACGTACATCGGCTTCAACATGAAACGTCCAAAGTTTGAGGACATCCGGGTAAGGCAGGCACTTGCATTGGCAATCGACCGCACCCCGATCGTTGAACAAGCGCTGCAAGGCGCTGCTCAGCCGATTTACGGCCCGCTGCCTCCAACGATTTTCGGATACAGCCAAGAAGTCGAAGATAAAGCCAAGGATATGTATTCATACGATAAAGAGAAAGCAAAACAACTGCTGGCAGATGCAGGCTGGGATGAAACGAACGGAAAAGGCATTGTGATGAAAGACGGCGAGCCGCTCACAATCGAACTTTGGAGCACAGACGAGCCGGCGATGCAGCGAATCGGCCAGATCGTCCAGAACCAGCTGGCTGAAATTGGCGTGGATCTGAAGCTTGTTGTAAAGGAAGACTCTGCGATCCGTGCCCAACTGCCGGAAGGTGCGCACGAAATGGTGATCTGGCAATACGGCTGGTACGATGCGGATATTCTACAGGCTTTGTTCGGCAAAGATCAGTCCACACGCATGCACTGGGAGCCGGAAGACCTGAACTCCATGCTCGTTGATGCGAGCGCTGAAATGGATATGGATCAGCGGCTGAAGGACTATGAAGAAATCGGTGACTACCTTGTTGAAAACAGCCCTTGGATTCCGCTGTTTGTCCGCGAAAAGGTGACTGCATTCCGTGGTGTTGAAGGGCTGCATAAGCACCCGATTTCGGACATGCTCATCTGGGACGGCGCCAAGTTCGGTAATTAAGCAACCTGTATCCAATGCAGTGAAGGAAATCGGAAAAGTGGATGACGCTTTTCCGATTCTTTTTTTAAAGCTTCCATATCTCCAACATAAGAAAGGAGTCAATCAGTATGTCTTCTTACCTTTTAAAGAGAGTGTCCTCCATGGCGCTCACCCTTTTTGGTGTCTCCATCATTGTCTTTTTGATGGTTCACTTGATTCCGGGTGACCCTGTTACATACATCTTGGGGGATTTCGCGACAGAAGATGCAGTGAATAAGCTGGAAGCACAATTGGGCTTGGACCAGCCGCTTCTCATGCAGTACTTCTCTTATATTCTCGGCGCACTCCAAGGCGATCTCGGTACTTCTTACATCACCGGTTATACGGTGTGGGAAGAGATATTGAACCGGATTCCCGTAACGGCACAGCTCGCCCTGTACAGCGTCATCTTGGGAACCGTTTTCGGTGTTTTACTGGGCGTATTGGCTGCAGTCAAGCAAAACACGATTTTTGACCGCCTGGCGATGATGATTGCGCTGGTCGGCATTTCGGCTCCGGGATTCTGGATTGCCCTGTTCCTGATCTTGATTTTCTCTTTCCAATTCGGTTGGTTCCCGATTTCGGGATATGACGGCATCTACTCGCTGATCTTGCCTTCGGTTACGCTTGCCCTCGGTTCAGCCGGCAATATCGCCAGGATGACCCGTTCCAGCATGCTGGAGGTGATCAGGCAGGATTACATTCGGACCGCTCATGCAAAAGGGGCAAATATGTATCGTTTGATCTTCAAGCACAGTCTTCAAAACGCCATGATTCCGGTGGTTACACTGATCGGACTGCAGTTTGGGTATCTGCTTGCAGGGGCAGTGGTGACCGAAACGGTTTTCGCCCTGCCCGGCATCGGCAATTTGATCATTGACTCGATTTCGACCCGTGACATTCCAACCGTCCAGGGACTGATCCTGTTCATCGCTTTAACGTTCATCGTTGTGAATCTGCTCGTTGATGTGGTTTATACGATGCTCGATCCGCGGATCAAGTATGAATAAAAGGAGGGGATCAAAGTGACGACGCCACAAATCGAACACCCGAAAGAATTGTTGATGATAGAGGAGGATCCAAAGTCAAAACCCTATTTTATAAACGTCTTGATCCGGTTGTCAAAAAACAAGAGTGCACTCCTTGGAGCGGCTATTTTGCTTCTGTTCACCATTGCCTCTGTGTTTGCCCCGCTCCTTGCCACTCATCCGATCAATGAGATGAATTACGGAGAAAGTTTGGCCGGGCCAAGCTCGAGCCACTTCCTTGGAACAGACGAGTTTGGCAGGGACTTGTTCTCCAGAATCTTATACGGCGGCCGTGTTTCCCTACTGATGGGGCTTGTCGTCGTATCCATCGCCGGCACGGTGGGGGTTCTGCTCGGTGTGATTGCAGGCTACTTCAGGAAGATTGACATCTTCATCATGCAATGTGTGGATGTTCTGCTTGCGCTGCCGTCGCTGCTTTTGGCCATTGTCATCGTCGCCATCCTAGGCGTCGGATTGACGAACGCCATGATTGCGGTCGCCATCGCGGTCATTCCTTCGTTCGTCCGGGTTGTCCGGGGGTCGGTGCTCTCTGTGAGGGAAAGTGAATACGTGGAGGCGGCGCGTGCACTGGGTGTGAAGAATCATAAGATCATTTTTAAACATATTTTGCCTAATATCGCGTCTCCAATCATCATTCTGGCCACGCTCGAATTCGGAAGCGCTATCTTGGCAGCCGCTTCACTCAGTTTCCTCGGGTTGGGTGCGCAGCCGCCAAACCCCGAGTGGGGCGCTCTTGTATATGTCGGCAAGTCATTCTTGAGCCAAGCCTGGTGGATGACGGTGTTCCCGGGGCTTTGCATCATGCTGGTTGTATTGGGATTCAACTTGCTGGGTGACGGCCTGCGGGATGCGTTGGATCCGCGTCTGAAACTGTAATGAAGGCAGTTTGAAAGAGGAGGTTGAGCGATGGAAAGCGTGAAAGAACGCAACAGCTTTGAAGTTCGGACAGAACTGGTGAAAGTAGAGAATTTGAACATTCATTTCAAGAAAAATAAAAAAGAAACCATGGCGGCCGTCAGAGATGTGAACTTCCATATCCTCGCAGGGGAAACACTTGCCGTAGTGGGGGAATCCGGATGCGGTAAAAGTGTGACCGCCCTCTCCATCATGAAACTGATTTCGCCGAACGACGGATTCGTGGAAGGTCAAATCCGTCTGGGCGATACTGATCTCAATAAGCTGACTGAAAAGCAGATGCGGGATGTGCGCGGCAATGAGATCTCAATGATTTTCCAGGAACCGATGACTTCGCTGAACCCGGTCCATAAAATCGGTGACCAGATCAGCGAGGTATTGAAGATTCACCATGCGACGCCGAAGAAGCGGCTGAAACAAGAATCAATCGACATGCTGAAAAAAGTCGGAATCCCTCGTGCAGACAAGATTGTGGATGAATACCCTCACCAGCTTTCAGGCGGGATGAGACAAAGGGTCATGATCGCGATGGCGATGGCTTGCCGGCCGAGGCTGCTCATTGCAGATGAACCGACCACTGCGCTTGATGTGACGATTCAGGCACAGATCCTGGACCTGATGAACGACCTGAAAGAAACGATGAACACTTCCATCTTAATGATCACGCATGATCTCGGTGTCGTGGCAGAAGTCGCGGACCGGGTGGTGGTCATGTATTACGGGCAGATTGTGGAAGAGGCCGATGTCATGACGTTGTTCAAAAGTCCGAAGCATCCCTACACCGTCGGACTGCTGAATTCAATTCCGAATATCCACGCGGAGGAAGATGAACGCCTTGAGCCGATCAATGGCAATGTCCCGAATGTCGGAGCAGTGAAACAGGGTTGCCCGTTCCGGTTCAGATGCAATTTTGCAATGGCCAAATGCGGGGAGGAAAACCCGCCTATCTTCAAACATGGCGAACAAGGAGTCCGGTGCTGGCTTTATGAGGAAGGGGGAGCAATCGGATGAATGAGGAGCAAAATGTCTTATTGGAAGTAACGGATTTAAAGACGCATTTTCCGGTTGGGAAATCGATCTTTGGAAAAGCAAAAGGAGCCGTAAAAGCGGTGGATGGAATTTCGTTTGTATTGCGCGAAGGAGAGACGTTGGGCGTTGTAGGAGAGAGCGGATGCGGAAAATCTACTACCGGCCGCAGTATCCTTCAGCTGATCAAGCCGACAAGCGGTTCTGTCAAGTTCAAGGGACAGGAAGTGACAAATTTAAAAGGGGATGAAATGCGGAAATTGCGCAGTGAAATGCAGATTGTATTTCAAGATCCGTATGCCTCCCTTAATCCGAGGATGACGATCAGCGCAATTTTACACGAAGCTCTCGAAACGCACCAGATCGGCAAGACAAAAAAAGAACGGGAGCAGCGGATCCAGGAACTGCTGGAAGTGGTCGGGCTCAATAAAAGCCATGCCTCCCGTTATCCTCATGAGTTCAGCGGAGGCCAAAGGCAGCGTATCGGGATTGCCCGGGCGATCGCCGTTAATCCGAAGCTGATCATTGCGGACGAGCCTGTTTCGGCCCTGGACGTTTCCGTACAGGCCCAGGTCGTCAATTTGTTCGAGGACCTACAAAAATCCCTTGGGCTGACTTACATTTTCATCGCCCACGATTTAAGCGTCGTCAAGCATGTCAGTGACCGGATTGCAGTGATGTATCTCGGACGCATGGTGGAGGTTTCAAACAAGAAGGACTTGTTTGCAAACCCGCTTCATCCCTACACGCAAGCCTTGATGTCCGCGGTTCCGGTCCCCGATCCGAGCATTAAAAAAGAACGGATCATATTGGAAGGCGATGTGCCGAGCCCGGCCAATCCACCGGCAGGATGTCCGTTTAATCCGAGATGCAAGTTTGCCATGGATGCCTGCCGATCCGTGAAGCCAAGACAGATTGAAGCCGAGGCGGGCCACTTTGTAAGTTGTCATTTATACGATCCTGAAATCATGAAGAGCGAGCAGAAACGGGATATGCCGGTTCCTGTATAAAAAGCAGACATTTCTGAAGGAGAGACTCAAACAGATGGAAAACAAGCCAATGCGCCAGTTTGAAGACTTTACAGAACAACTGATCCACAATCACCAGATCCCGGGTGTTTCGATTGGTCTCAATCAAGACGGCAAAGCAGTTTATTTCAAGGGGTTCGGACATCGGAATGTTGAAAAGAATTTGCCTGTCGAGCCTGAAACAGTGTTTGGAATTGCCTCCATCACCAAGTCATTCACAGCCGTGGCGATCATGCAGCTGCAGGAATCCGGAAAGCTGTCTGTGCATGACCGTGTCAAAAAGCATCTTCCGGAATTCCGGACAACAGATCCGGAGAAGACAGAACAAATGACCATCCACCACTTTTTAACGAATTCCTCGGGCTTGCCGCCATTGCCTTCCCTGGTCTATGCCAATAAACGCTCCATGGATGAAGACCCGTCGACTGCAGATTATCCGGGTCTTGAAATCGACGAAGATGACCAACAATCCCCGCTGGATTCCTATGAAGACTTGATGGACTTTATAGGAGGTCTGGAATTTGATCTGCTGGGTCCGCCGGGACTGCATTTCAGCTACTCCAATGATGCATTCGCCTTGCTGGGGGCGATTATCGAACGGGCGAGCGGGATGCCTTACGAAAAATACGTCAAAAATCATATTTTGGATCCGGCGGGAATGAAAAACAGCACATTTGAACTCGATGAACTGTCCGCCCAGGAAGACATTACAATGTTGTATGCAAAAAAAGAGAGCCGGAACAACACGACCGCGATTTATCCTGCGCCGGTATGGTGGGATGCCCCTTCGATGAGGGCGGCGGGTTACTTGAAGTCCAGCGTGCAAGACATGCTGAGGTACACCGAGATTTACCGGAACAACGGAGTAGTTGACGGAAGGCGAATTCTATCCGAGGACAGTGTGCGCCAAATGACCTATCCCTACATTGAAATAGAGCCAGGAAAGTTTTATGGGTACGGCCTGGTGATCACACCCGACTATTACGGCCATAAATTGGTTGAACACGGTGGAAATCTGAAAGCGATTGCATCTTTGATGGCAGTAGTTCCGGAGATCGGCCTGGCCGGCGTCGTATTGACAAACCTTGCCGGCGTCCCGGCTTCGACCATTTTGATGGGGGCGCTCAATGAGCATCAAGGGTATGATGCGGAACATCCTCATATCCGTTACCGGGATGCCGAAATTTCTGGCGAAGAGCTGGAAAAGTACACCGGAACCTACGCTTCAAACGAAGG
Source organism: Bhargavaea ullalensis (assembly GCF_042432615.1). NCBI lineage: Bacteria > Bacillati > Bacillota > Bacilli > Caryophanales > Caryophanaceae > Bhargavaea > Bhargavaea ullalensis. The sequence goes on along the minus strand of NZ_JBHLWY010000011.1, from coordinate 35,359 downwards.
AATGAGTTTCTCGATTTCCGTGAACCAAGGTTCGCCGGTATTCACTACTCAGGGATCTTCGTACCCGATCCGCTTTATCGGGGAAGACCGCTTCTTGGTGGATATTGAAGACCAGCAGGAAATTCTGAGCTTTAAATCAGACTACCAGGGGAACATTGACCGGGTTTCCTATCATTATCGGCAATTTCCAAAAGTAAAAGACACGAGCAAAGCGGGGGTGTGAAGAAATGAGCGTAATCCAAGTCGAACAAATTGACGGCCGCATCGAATCCTTGAAGGGGAAGTATAGGATTCCGGGGGTTGCCGTCGCTATTGCAAAAGACGGCAAGCCGGTTTATGAAAAGGGGTTTGGCCACCGGAACATCAGACAAGAGCAACCGGTAACGATGGACACTGTGTTTGGGGTTGCCTCCATCACAAAGTCATTCGTCTGTGTTGCCATTATGCAGTTGCAGGAAGCCGGGAAACTGAATGTGCATGACCCTGTCGTTGACTATCTTCCGGCGTTTCAGGTTAAAAACGGAACGGTCGATTCCATTACCATCCATCATTTGATGACACATACTTCCGGACTGCCGCCGCTGCCGACGTTGTTTTATGCAGGCAGGGAAAGCCGGATGAAAGATCCGTCACTGGCGGATTATCCGGGGCTGAAATTCCAAAGTGGTGATGACGGAGAGTCGATTGAAACATACGATCAATTGCTCCGGTTTATTTCACAACTGGATTTTGATTTGCTGGGGGAGCCGGGAACGGAATTCAGCTACTCGAACGATGGATATGCCATGCTCGGCATGATCATCGAAGCGGTGAGCCATGAAACGTTTGAAGGTTACCTTCGCAAGCATGTGTTCGAGCCACTGCAGATGAATCATTCCTGTGTCTTGATCGACGATCTGAAAAACTCGGATGAAGTTACAATGCTATATTCCAAACGCAAAACTGAAGAAGGCGAGGAAGTGTATGAAGCCCCGATCTGGTGGGATTCACCTGCCATGAGAGGAGCAGGTGCCGTCAAGTCCACGGTGAGGGACTTGCTAAAGTACGCAGAAATTTACAGAACAAACGGCATATCGGGCGGCAGGCGGATTTTGTCGGAAGCCAGCGTGGAAGCGATGACCTCGTGCTATATCGAATGCTCGCCGGGCCAATTTTATGGATACGGTCTGATGGTCACGCCGGACTTCTTCGGAAGTAAGCTGATCCAGCACAGCGGAAACTCCAAAGCCATTGCCTCCCACATGTGCATCATTCCTGAGCGGGGAATCACAGGCGCGGTTTTGACCAACCTTGCGGGAGTTCCGGCACCGACAATTCTGGAAGGTGCGATTAATCTGATGGAAGGGCGGGAATTCGACGCCTTCCCTGTGGAAGCCGGCGGACACTCATACACCGACCGTGAACTGAGCGGCTACACCGGGCGGTATGTATCCAGTGAAGGGATGGAGCTGGCCGTTGCCCAGGATGGCACGAAGCTATTGTTCGAAGTACCAGGCGAGGAACAGCCGATCCAGGCTGCCGCTTTATCGGAAGACGTGTTCCTCATCTACGTCCGTGACCAAGCCGAAATCGTGCAGTTTAAGTGGAAGGACGGCCAAGTTGAGCGGGTCTTCTTCCACCACCGGCAATTCCCGAAAACCAAATCATGAAGGGGTGAAGGTGATGAATGCCACAACCAGGGCGAAAAGAAACTATACGAGTTATATGACGCCGCTACAGTTCCTGGGGAATTTCACGGAAGCTTTGAACGGCCCCAATATTTATATGAAGCGGGATGACTTGTCCGGACTGACCGCCGGAGGCAATAAAACCCGCAAGTTGGAGTACATCATGGCGGATGCGATTGAACAGGGCGCAGACACGATCATCACATGTGGTGCCACGCAGTCCAACCACTGCCGGCTTGCACTGGCCGCCGCCGTCAAAGAGGGGCTCAAGTGTTCCCTGGTATTGGAAGAAGTCATATCGAACAGTTACCATCCGGAAGCAAACGGAAATATCCTCCTGTATCACTTGCTCGGCGCCGACATCACCGTCGTTCCGAAAGGCACAAACATGCAGGAGGAAATGGAGAAAGCCGCTGAAAAGGTTCGAACGCAGGGGGGGCGCCCATACGTCATCCCCCTCGGCGGCTCCAATGTGCTCGGCGGATTGGGCTACGTCAAATGCGCCCATGAAATTATTCAACAGACAGAGGAAATGGGCGTGAATCTGGATGCCATCGTAGTGGCGTCCGGGAGCGGGGCGACCCATGCAGGGCTTTTGGCCGGTTTGGTTCAATCACGCCGTCCGATACCTGTGATTGGCATTAGCGTATCGCGCAACAGTGAAGATGCAGAAGGAATTGTAAGGGGGTTGGCAGAGGGCATATTGGAGGAGTTGGTTGTTCCAAAAAGCTTATCTGACCGTTCCGTCCAATGTTTAGATGACTATGTGGGCGACGGGTATGCCATCCCAACGTCTTCCGCCCTGGAATGCATCCGGTTGTTGGCCAAAACAGAAGGCATTTTGCTTGATCCCGTTTATACCGGCAAGGTGATGGCGGGGCTGGTCGGCCTAATAAAAGAGAAAGTGTTCAATAAGGGAGACAATATTCTCTTTATCCATACGGGTGGCCTGCCGTCTGTTTTCGGTAGCGCCTCTATTCTAATCGGAAGCGGAAAAAGCGATGGACGAGATTCTAAGTAAGATTAAAGAACAGCAGCCAACTTTTTCGAACGCACTCAACAAAATCGCCGGTTTCTTTTTCAGCGATCCAAAGATATTCGCCGTCAGCTCCGCCAAAGAAGCGGGTTACAAAATCGGCGTCAGTGAAACATCCATTATCCGGTTTTGCCAAAAGCTCGGCTATGAAGGATACGGGGAGCTGCAACAGGATGTCCAAAGCCGGATCTTTGAAAAAAGCAGCCTGTCAGTTTATGTGAGCCAGAAGGAAAGTCAGGATGATTCAATTAAAAGTACAATGGCGCGAGACTTGGAAAACATCAAGAAATTGATGGAGAACTCTAGTGAAGAAAACTTGACGGAAGCCGTTAAGCGGTTAAGCCGATCAGAGCGGACGCTGGTTACTGGTGCAGGACCGTCTAGTTCAATGGCTGCCTGGTTCAGTTTTGCACTCGACATGGTGTGCGGGAATACGCGGGTGTTTTTTCCTGACCATGACAATATTCTGCTGCGGATCAATGAATTGAACGAAAACAGTGTGTTCGTCGCCTTTACTTTTCACCGCTACAACAAAGGAACGATCCTCAGTGCCAAAACAGCCAAGGAAAAAGGTTCGTTTGTCATCGGAATTACGGACCACCGGTTTTCTCCGATTTCGGAGGTGGCCGATCTGCTCCTTCCTGTAGAGCTGGGGATTAAGTCCTCATTGGACAGTGCACCGGCAGTGTTTTCACTGATGAACAGTATTGTTTTCGCTATTTCCTCGCAAAACCCCGAGTTTATCCAAGAACGCATGAAACTGTTGGACACGGCAAATGCCAGAGACTTCTTTATTTAAACGATTGTCTGTTAGTCATTGTAATGGGGGTGATGCATGAGAATGAGGGAGATCAAATGGCAGAAGGATAGTCAGTTGAAGTGAAATCGTCAGGAACATGTTCTTCTCCACTGCATGAGTTACAGTCAGTGATCTATCCATCAATGCAGACAATGGAATGGATCACACAACGATGACCTGAAAATGGAGGGACCGAGATGAAGAAAGGTTCAAAGTTATGGGTGGTGATTGTTATATCTGTATTGTTGCTGAGTGCCTGTGATATGGGGAAAGCAAGTGAGGGGAAAAACGGGAAGGGGAACCGTGAAATTGTCGTGGCCACGGTTACGGAACCAGATTCAGTGGATGTCCATAAAACAAGCTCGATCAGTGACCCGACCGCCGCTGCCTATCTCTCATTCCTGAATATGGATGACCAAGGGAGCACCATTCCGGGGGCCATCAAAGATTACGAGGTATCAGATGACGGTAAAGAAATCATTTTCAGCCTGGAAGAAGGACTCACTTTCCATTCCGGGGAGCCGTTCAACGCGGATGCACTGAAGAGTTCGATGGACAGATTCCTTGAGACGTCCCCGTTTTATGATAACGCCGGTGAGATCACCGATATTGAAGTGATGGATGATTACACGATTAAGTTTACATGGGCCGAGCCGTATGCCCCGTTTTTCAGCAATGCGGTTTCGCCATACTTGGCTCCGCTTGATACGTCCGTGTTGGACGGAAACGGAGAGGGTTTTGAGAAGAACCCGAGCGCACTGGGGCCACTCAAAATCACGGATATCAAGCGTGGCGATTCCATTACGTATGAACCGTTTGAAGATTACAAGTGGCCTGACGGCAAACCGAACTTTGACAAGGTGAAGTTCAGGTTTGTTCCTGACGAAGAAACACGCGCGTTGGAATTCAAAAAGGGAACCGTCAATATCCTGATGAATGTTCCGGGACAATATGTGGGCGAGTTGGAGAAAGATCCCGAAGTCAACATTGAGAAGGTTCCTGACTACGTCCTGAACTATTTGGGTTGGAACAACAAGTTGCCGAAGTTCCAGGACGAGCGGGTCAGAAAGGCCATCGCCCTGGCAATCGACCGGGCACCGATCGTGGATACTGCACTCGAAGGATTTGCCAGACCGGTTTACGGTCCTCTTCCGGAAGCGACATTCGGCTACAGCGAAGAAATTGAAGAAAAAGCGAAAGAAATCTATGCACGGGACACAGAAAAAGCGAAGAGCCTTTTGGAAGAAGCCGGTTGGACAATAAATTCCAAAGGCCTGGCTGAAAAAGACGGTGAGGAATTCAGCGTTGAATTGTGGGTGGACACAGACCCTGTGAATCACCGGATTGCACAAATCCTGCAGAACCAGCTGATGGAAATCGGGATCAAAATGAATATCTCGACCCAGGAGTCAGCTGCCATCATTGAACAGACGCCGCAGGGCAAGCATGAAATGATTTTGTGGGCGTACGGCTGGCTGGATGCGGATGTCATGTACTTCCTCCTGTTCGGAGAAGGCAGATCTACGCGGTTGCACTATGAAGATCCGGAGCTGAACCGAATTCTCAAAGAGGCACGAGTGGAAATGGACGTAGACAAACGGTTGGCCCTTTATAAGGAAGCACAAGAATTCGTGATGAAAGAAACTCCTTTTGTTCCTCTGTATGTGAAAGAGACGATTCATGCCACCCGCGGACTGGATAGCTTCAAAGCCCATCCGATCAGAAACTACATTGAATGGGAGCATGTAAAGGCTTCAGAAAACAACTAATCGTTTAGTGGAGGCGGAGAAGTCATGTCATTACAACAAAAAATCGAAGACGTACTAAAGGAGCAAAAAGGGGAGTTCGGCATTTACATCAAGCATCTTCAAACCGGAGAAGAAGTCAGGGTCCATGATGACCGCTTGTTCCAGATGGCAAGTGTCTTTAAAGTTCCCATCCTATTGACGCTTTTTGAACAGGTGAATCAAAGCAGACTGAAATTAGACCAGCGCATCACCATTACAGAAGAAGACAGGGTGCCGGGATCCGGTGTGTTTCAGGAGATGGATGTTGACCTGTCGGTGACGATCAAAGATCTTGCGACGATGATGATCATTGTCAGTGATAACTTGGCGACGGATATGCTTTACCGGCTGCTTGGCCGGGATGCCATCCAAAAGACCATGGATGAATTGGGTCTGGAGCAGCTGACCATCAGGCATTCCTGCCGGGAACTGCTTTGTCTGACGGTTGGTTTGGAAGCGGCACCCTATAGCCCCGAGAGCCATAAAGAGTTGGTGTCAAGATTATATGGCGAGGGAGACTACAGCGACAGCTACGTGTTGCAGACTGACCAGGAAAACAATGTGTGCACACCAAGAGAGATGGCCGTGATTTTTGAGAAGCTGGCATCGGGCGACTTTATCAGTGACAAAGTTTGTGCAGACATCCTCGATATCTTGTTCCGGCAGCAACTGGGCCAGCGGATTCCCGGCCGCCTCCCGTCTCACGTCAAAGTAGCCCATAAAACAGGGACGATCGCCACGACGGTGAATGACGCAGGGATTGTGTATTTGCCGGGCGGAAAGGGTGAATACGTCATCAGCGTCTTCTCGGTCGGCAATGAAGAAACATATAAAGGCGCCGAGACGATCGCCTTGATATCAGAGTTGGCCTATCACCATTTCGTTGAAAACACAGCGGGCAGTCCTGTGTTGGCTGATTAAAGGCAATAATCACAAAAGCGGAATCTCCAATTGGAAATTCCGCTTTTCTTTATTTCTATATATCCGTCAAAACGGTCCCCAGCCCATCCATACGCCGATCATGAGGTAGACGGCGCCGATGACGGTCCAGATGAGCAGGAGGGGGGCGACGAACTTGGCCCACTTGGTCCACGGCACACCGGCGACCGCGAGGCAGGCCATGAGGACGCCGGATGTCGGCGTGATGATGTTTGTAAACCCGTCGCCCATTTTGTAGGCCTGCACGGCGACTTGGCGCGGGACTTCCATGATGTCGGCGAGCGGGGTCATGATCGGCATGACGATGACGGCCTGGCCGCTTCCGGATGTGACGAGGAAGTTGAACAGCTCATTTGCGATGAACATGGCCACTGCACCCGCTGCGCTTGTGAATGGCGTCATGACCATGGCCATTCCTTCGACGATGGTGTCTAGGATCTTGCCGTTTTCCAGGATGACGACGATGGAGCGGGCCATCCCGATGATGAGGGCTCCGTAGACGAGTCCTTTGGCACCGTTGAAGAACTCGGCGACGAGGTTGTTCGGGGTGATCCGGTCGATGATTGCCGTGCCGACGGCGATCACGAGGAAGATGGCGGCCATTTCATTGAGGCCCCATTGGTGCTGGAACACGCCGTAGACGTAAATGCCGATGCCGATGGCCAGCCAAAGTAGAACAAGCTTATGTACAAGCGTCATTTGCTGGTTTTGGTCCACTTCGGCGTCTTTGTCGACTTTCGGGAATGGGTTGTCGCTTAATACGCCTTTGGACGGGTCTTTCTGGATCTTCTTCGCGTACCAGAAGATGTAGAGCATGGTGACGAGAACGATGGTGGCGAAGATTACCGCACGGAAACCGACGCCGGAGAAAATCGGGAGTTCTGCGATCTGCTGGGCCGTTCCGGTCGTCAGTGGATCGAGGAACGCTGTGGCGAAACCGGAATAGGCGCCGAGGTAGATGATCGACACCCCGACAATGGCGTCAAACTTCATCGAGCGGGCCAGGATGATGCCGATCGGAATGAAGGCAATGACAGCGTTGACGACGATGCCGAGCGCCCCGAAGATGGAGAACAGGATCATGACCCCGGCAATCAAGACAAGCTCTTTGTTTTTCGTTTTTTCGATTGTTTTCAGGATGAGTGCGTCGATGGCGCCGGTTGATTCGATGACCGCGAATGAACCTCCGATGATGAGGACGAGGAAGATCAGCGGGGCAGCGGCAATCATGCCTTCCTGGATGGCCAGGAACACGTCCAGCAGACCGGCTGATGAAGATTCAATCTGTGAATAGCTGCCCGGAACGACGATGGTGGCCGTATCGGTTTCTTGCCGTTCATATTCGCCTGCCGGAACGACCCAGGTCAAAACGGCAGCCAGCGCAAGGATGATGAACAAGATGACATAGGCATCAGGCAAAGCCAATTTCTTTTTCAATGGATGACCTCCCTCTCCGAAAGTGTTGAGTTTTCGGAATGTTGTATTGACTAAGAATAGGTTAAACCATATAATTTATTTTATCAATAAAAAATTAATTCATTTAAAGCGGGGCAGTGCGATGTCTTATCGGGAGAAAACGAAACAGTCATTTGATTCGTTGACGCCGGGGTTGAAGAAAGTGGGAGAGGCGCTGATGACCAGTCCGATCCTGTTTGCGACAAAGCCGGCGCGCCAGGTGGCGGAAGTGCTTGGAGTCGGGGAGACGATGATTGTCCGTTTTTCAAAAGCCATCGGGTTCGGCGGATTCGGAGAGCTTCAGAAAGATGTAAGGAAAGCATTGATGACCGGGCCATCATTGAGCGAGGAGCGGGCCACGGGGAATGACAATTCATTTGCCGGGGTGATCAGAAGTGATATCCAAAACCTGCAGCGAACCGCGGAAGGGCTGGACACTGAAGTCGCCGATGCGATTGTCGGGATGCTGGCCGAAGCGCAAACTGTGCAGGTTGTCGGCTATTATCAGTCGTTTCCGTTTGCCCACTGGTTTTCGTTCCTGCTGAATACCATCAAGGAGGATGTTCGGCTTTTCCGTCCTGAAACGGACATCGGCATCACGAAAAAGGGGCCGGATCATTGTGTGGTGATCTTTTCGTATTACCGGTATGCGCTCGGGACGATCCGTCTCGCGGAAGAAGCAAGGGCTAACGGGAACCGGGTGATCGTTATTACGGATTCCTCCGTTTCGCCTGTCGTGCCGCTTGCGGACCGGGTGCTCGTCCTGGCGGGTGCGGAAAAGTCGGCCATTGAAAAAGGGCCGGTCACTTTTTCGGTGATGAATGCCTTGCTGCTCCATGTTGCGGAACGGGTGGGGAAGCTGGACTTCATCAATCCGGCCAACCAGTATTTCATTCAATAAGAAGGGGGAGTTTCACATGAACGAGCTGAAGGAACGCGTACAAGAGACATTTGAGCACTTCCATGAACACCCGGAGCTGAGCTGGGAAGAAGTGGAGACGACGAAGAGGGTCGCAGAGCTGTTGGAGGAAGCGGGATGCCGTGTGCGCACGTTTGACGATTGCACGGGCGTTGTGGGTGAAATCGGGAATTTCGGCGAGGGCCGTCCGGTGATTGCGGTCCGTGCCGACATGGACGCGCTGTACCAGGAAGTGCAGGGAGAGATGAAGGCCAACCATTCATGCGGCCATGATGCGCACATGACGATGGTGCTCGGGACGCTTTGGACTATTCGGCAGCATCCTGAGATTCTGGACAAGATCGGCATCCGGTTCATTTTCCAGCCTGCGGAGGAAGTCGGCGCGGGCGCCTTGAAGCTGGTGGAAAAAGGGGTGGTCGACGATGTGGATTACTACTATGGCATCCATCTTCGCCCGTTCCAGGAAACGCCGGACGGAAAGGCGTCGCCGGCCATCGTGCACGGGGCGACCGGCTCGATTGCATTCGAGATCAGAGGCGATGACGCACACGGCGCACGGCCGCATTTAACGCACAATGCGGTGGAAATCGGCAATTATCTGATCAATGCGTTCCATACGATCCATCTGGACCCGAACATCGCCCATACGGCGAAAGTCACGCGTTTTCTCGCCGGCGGGCGCAACATCAACATCATTCCGGGAAGCGCACAGATGGCGCTCGACATCCGGGCGCAGACAAATGAAGTGATGGACCAGCTCCGCGCCAGGATTCTGGAAATCATCCAGTCTGCAAGGGATCTGTACCACGTGGAGATCAACATCACGGAGGATTTCGGAATTGCCGCTGCAGAAGTGAATGCGGAGGCGGAAGAAGTGGCACGCCAGGCGATCGTCCGGACGCTGGGGGAGGAAAACCTGACCGATCCGATCATTACGCCGGGCGGGGATGATTTTCATTTCTATACGATCAAGCGTCCGCAGGTGAAAGCGACGATGGTCGGCCTCGGATGCGGGCTTGCGCCGGGACTGCATCATCCGGATATGTCATTTAACCGGGAAGCGATGATGAACGGCATCCGGGTGCTGTCCGAAATTCTCGCGATTCATGCAGAAGGAGTGGAAGAAAGATGAAATCCGTCAAATTGAGTGAAGTCCGCCTGCACCATGTGAACGTCTCGTTGATCGCGCCGTTCACCACGAGTTTCGGAACGATGGAAAACAAAGATGTGTGCCTGGTGGAGGTCGTGGACGAATCCGGCGTTTCCGGCTGGGGTGAAACCGCGACAAGCAACGAACCTTATTATAATGAAGAAACGACTGCAACGGCCGTTTACATGCTGAAGGAATTTTTCATTCCCCGCCTGTTGCACCGGGAGATCAAACATCCGTCGGAAGTTCATGAGATGCTCCAGTTTGTGCGTCGCAACAACATCGCCAAAGCCGCCATCGAGACAGCGATCTGGGATGCGTTCGCAAAGAAAAACGGGCAGTCGATTGCCGGATTGATCGGCGGAACCAAAGAAGAAATCGAGTCCGGCAAGAGCATCGGCATCCAGGAAAGCCCGGATGTGCTCGTGGAAAAAGTCCGCGGATATGTCGAGGAAGGATTCCGCAAAATCAAAGTGAAGATCAAGCCGGGTGCCGACATTGAATACATGCGGGCCGTCCGCGAAGCGTTCCCGGACATCGCGCTCATGGCAGACGCCAACTCGGCCTATACACTGGATGACGCCGAACATCTGAAGCAGCTGGATGAGCTGGACCTGCTGATGATCGAACAGCCGCTCGCCCATGATGACATCATCGACCATGCGACACTGCAGAAACAGATCAAGACGCCCGTGTGTCTGGATGAAAGCATTCATACTTATGAAGATGCTCGAAAAGCGATCGAACTCGGCAGCTGCCAAATCATCAACATCAAAATCGGACGTGTCGGCGGCCTGGAAGAGTCCCGCCGGATCCACGACCTGTGCATGGAAAACGGCATCGCCGTCTGGTGCGGCGGCATGCTCGAAACCGGCGTCGGACGCGCACACAACATCCAGATGACGACGCTGCCGAACTTCACCATTCCCGGCGACACCGCCCCGTCGAGCCACTACTGGACCGAAGACATCGTCACACCGGAAATTGAAATGCATGACGGCTTGATCCGGGTGCCGGACGGCATCGGGATCGGCTATGAAGTGGACCCGGTGAAACTGGCGAAAGTGAAGCAGTCGGAAGACCGCATCACGAGCACGGAAACAGCGCACCCGATTCCGGAGTGAATAGCGAATAAGTGAGGACAAGCCCCTGACCGGTGTTGCGGTCAGGGGCTTTTTAGGAGAAATCGGCTGCGGACCCCCCAGCCTGTACAGTTCGTCCGGCAGTCCGGTTCAATGTTTGACACAGTGTAAAAGTGATGGAGGGGCCGGACTTTGTATAATTGAAATAGTCAAATTTCAAGGAGGAGACCGATGAAGGCAGATATCGTGTTCCAAAACGGAGAAGTCATCACAGTCAATGAACGAGACGAAGTCTGCGAAGCGGTGGCTGTGGCGGGCAACCGGATTGTGGCGGTCGGGTCGGATAAGGAAATGTCGGACTGGATCGGCCCGGATACCGAGGTAGTGAATCTGGGCGGAAAGACGCTGATGCCGGGAATCATCGACGCGCATCTTCACTTTGTTCTTTATGGGCTGAATCAGATGAATATCAGCTGCAAGCAACCGGAGATGGATTCCGTCGCCAATGTTTTGAAAGCGCTTCAAAAACGGGCTTCTGAAACGCCGGCGGGTGAATGGGTGCGCGCCTGGGGATTCAATGAGTCGGCCGTCTCAGAAGAGCGTTATCCGACAAGAGAAGAACTGGACGCCGTTTCGGCGGAGCATCCAATCATCATTGCCCGCACATGCAGCCATATCGGGATCGCCAATTCAAAAGCACTGGAGCTTGCGGGCATTGAGGCGGAAACACCGGATCCCCCCGGCGGCATCATCGAACGGAACCCGGATGGATCGCTGACCGGCAGGCTGATCGAGAATGCCTATATGGCGTTCAACGCGGCCGCCCGTTATTCCACTGAGGAGCTGGCGCAGGCCATGCAGCTGGCCCAGCAGCAGTTCTTTGAAAAAGGGATCACGAGCGTCCACGAGGCGGGGGCATTCGATGAGGAAAGCTACCGGATGATGCAGCTGGCATCCGGTGACGGAGACTTGAAGCTGCGGATCTACGCCATGATCGGCACATTGAATGATTGCCGGACATTCACGCTCAACATGATGGAATCGGGAGTTGTGACGGGGACAGGAAATGACCGGTTTAAAATCGGCCCGGCGAAGCTGTTCCTTGATGGCAGCTCCACAGGACCGACGATTGCAACGCGTGAAGGGTACACGAGCGATCCGGACGATCATGGGATTTTGGTTTATTCGGATGATGAAGTGTACGAAGTGCTCGGCGAAGCGCATCGCCGGGGATATCAGCTGACGGTGCATGCACAGGGCGACCGGGCGGTGGAGCAGTATCTCGATGTGATCGAACGGGCACTGAAAGAGCATCCGCGCAAGCACCGGCACCGGATCGAGCATGCGGGCGTAACGCCGCCGGACCTCCAGAAGAGGATGAAGGAACTCGGAGTGATTCCGATTCCGAATCCGCCGTTCCCCTACGAGTTTGGAGAAACCTATTTCCAGCATTACGGTGAGCGGACGGAATTCATGTATCCGGCAAGGGACTTCCTCGATCTGGGAATTCCGTGTGCCGCCGGATCGGACGCGCCGGTGACGACGGTCGAGCCGATGATCGGGCTGCATACCGCGGTGAACCGCAAAACCGCCGCCGGCAATGACTTTGGCATTCGTCAGAGAGTCAGCCTGCTTGAGGCGATCCGGATGTACACATACAATGCGGCCTACGCCAGCTTCGACGAGCAGAAAAAGGGCAGCCTTGAAGCAGGAAAGCTGGCCGATCTCATCGTGCTGGACCGGGCGATCTTGAAGGAGCCGGCCCACCGGATCAAAGAGGCCCGCGTGGAAATGACAATGATCGACGGCGAAAAAGTGTTTGAACGAAAGCCGTCGGCCGTAAAGGGATAAGGGGGTTGCGGAGATGGAGGTTCAGGTGACGAGCTGCCAGATTGAAATCCGGCCGGTCGGAAGCTTTCTAGAGTTTGAGGAGCAGGTCAGGCATGCATTTGAAAGGGTGCCGGCAGAAAGTGACTACGTGTTGTTGCCGGAACTGTTTACACTCGGGCTGCTGACGACCTTTGAAGATTTTGAGTCGATGCCGGTGACCGATTACCGGAGGCTGGCCGGATTTTTGGATGAATACAAGGCTCTGTTCTCGGCACTGTCAGAAGAGCGCGGGCAGGTAATCCTTGCCGGCACCACACTGGAAGAAGACGGCGGCCGGCTGTTTAATACGGCGTTTATCTTCAGCCCGGACGGCCGGATTCAGAGCCATCGAAAAACCCATATCTTCCCGGGCGAAGCGGCCTGGAATACATCGGAAGGAGACAGGCTGGAGGTCTTTTCCGCCGGGCCGGTGACTTTTGGCATGGCGGTCTGCTATGAGATGGAGATACCGGAAATTTCGGCGATCTATCAGCAGAAAGGGGCCGATCTTATCTTCTGTCCGTCATTTACCTTCACGCCACACGGGTTTTGGCGGGTCCGTCACTGCACGCATGCACGGGCAATCGAAAATCAGGTGTATGCCGTGCATTGTCCGACTGTCGGACCGGGCTACGGGATCATCAAGCCGGGGTTTGGAACCGGTGCGGTTCTCTCTCCTTGCGATCTTGCCTGGACGGAAAGCGGTGTGCTTGCGGAGGGTTCTGAGGAGGAGCGCATTGTGACAGCAAAACTTTCAATGGAAGCACTGTACGAGAATCGCCGGACGGGTGCCGCCACGACTGTGCGTGACCGGCGGCGCAGAAAGAGTTTATATGAGAATGAATCGGGCGGAGTGGACCGGGGAGGAATGATCAGATGAAGAAACCGCAATTGCTGTTGCTGATCCCGTTCATCGGGATGGCGTTCTGTTTGCCATTGGCCAATAAAATCGAGCCATATGTTCTGGGCCTTCCGTTTTTCATGTTCTGGATTGTCCTTTGGATGGTGCTGTCATCGCTGATCATGTGGATCGTGTACCGTCTTGAATATGGCCGGAAGGAGGAAAAAGCATGAACAGTGCACTGCTGATCATCTTCCTTTTTGCGGGGGTTGCGCTCTACCTCGGCATACGGGCCACAAAGGGCAAGGAAATGAACGTCGACGAATTCGCGGTCGGAAACAAGGGCTTTGGAACGCTGTTCATCTTTCTGTTGATCGCGGGTGAGGTGTATACGACATTCACGTTCCTCGGAGGGAGCGGGTGGGCGTATTCCCACGGGGTTGCGGCGTTTTATGTACCGGCCTACATCTGTCTCGCCTACGTGCTGTCTTATTGGATGGTGCCGAAGATTTGGCGGTTTGCGAAAGACAACGATATCATTTCACAGCCGGCGTACTTCTCGGCGAAGTATAAAAGTCCGGTGCTTGGTATTGTAGTTTCGCTGCTCGGAACGGTTGCACTCATTCCCTACATTGTCATTCAGCTGAAAGGGCTCGGGATCATTGTCGGGGAGGCGTCATACGGGGCGATCAGCCCTGTGATGGCAAGTGCAATCGGCGCCGTGATCATCACAATCTATGTGACGATTTCGGGAATCCATGGTTCTGCCTGGACGGCGGTCATGAAAGACATCATGATCCTGCTCGTCATCATTTTCCTCGGTCTGTACATACCGATTCATTACTTCGGCGGATTCAAGCCGATGTTTGAGGCAGTGCAGGCAGTGAAGCCGGAAGCACTGACTTTGCCAAGTGAAGGATTCAGTCTGGTCTGGTTCATTTCAACAATTATTCTGAATGCATTCGGTTTTTATCTGCTGCCGCAGTCATTCTCGGTAATCCTGTCGGCAGACGGAGAAAAGGTACTGAAGAAAAATGCGATTACGCTGCCGATTTACACGATCCTTCTTCTGTTTGCCTTCTTCATCGGATTCGCGGCAATCATCCAAGTTCCGGGCCTGCAGGGAGCCGACGGGGATCTGTCGCTTCTGCGGCTTGTGATGAATACCTTCGACCCATGGGTGGTCGGCATTGTCGGAGCGGCCGGTCTCCTGACGGCTCTCGTTCCGGCGTCTGTCATGCTCATGTCGGCATCCATCGGTCTCATGACGGGAATCTACCGGCTGATCAAGCCGGATGCGACCGACCGCCAGCAGTTGAGGGTATCCAAAGGCCTCGTCTTCGTCATCATCGCCATCGCATTCGCCTTCACGGTGTCCGGCGGAGAAGCTCTTGCGTTGCTCAACATCATGTCGTACAGCCTGATCACGCAACTCGTGCCGGGACTCCTGTTCAGTTTCACCCGTTCGAAGTTCATGAATAAAGTCGGCGCGATGACCGGCATTATTGCAGGTACGGGCATGGTTCTCCTTAACGCCATCACGGGAATGAAGCTGGCCGATATCTTCCCGAATATACCGGCGTATTTGAATGACCTGAACACCGGAATGATTGCGCTCGCCGTGAACTTCGTCATTGCGATCGCAGTGAGTCTGGCCACGAACAACCTGATTGAAAAAAGCGGGGAAAAGATGCTGCGGTCACAGAAGGCACTGAATGCCGATTGATGAACGGAGTTGTCGCTCCTTCTTCCTTTGATAAAGGAAGAAAGGGCGACAACTCTTTTTTGCGGAATCAAAGAGGTGGAACAGGATGGGCTGACAAGTATTTTTACTCTTCCAAAAAAACGCTTGCCCTCCGTACGGCCATTCTGTATACTTCTATTCAAATATAAATAATCAAACAAAATTGAATAATCACCATCAAGGGAGGTGTGGCAGGACATGTCTGCGTTTTACTTGGATTCGAATCCGGTTCCGGAAGTGATTGATTCTTCGCAGGAGGATTTGATCGTCACGAACCGGGACGGGATCATCGTAAAAGTCTCGAGGCAGAGCGGTCTTCATTACAATCTGAGTGCGGAAGAGCTTCTCGGTGCGTCGGTTTACGATCTGGAGAAGCAAGGGATTTTCGCGCCGGCGATCACACCGCTTGTCTTGAAAGAAAAGAAAAAGGTTGTGGTGATCCAGGAAACGCCTGCAGGGAGCCGGGAGCTGATCATGGGGTTTCCGCTGTTTGACGCATCGGGCGATGTGGAGTTTGTCGTCAGTTATTCGTATGAGTGGTCGGAGCTGCAGGTGATTCAGGGCCATATCAGCGGGTTGGAGGCGGAGATGGCGAGCCTGCGGGAAGAGCTGAGCCGCCTGCGGAAGGAATCGGTGGACACGTCGGGTCTTGTGCTTTCTTCACGGCCGACGTTGGAAGCGTTTACGACCGCTTTTGAGGTTGCCGATCTTGAAGTGCCCGTGATGATCTACGGTGAGCACGGGACGGGGAAGGCGACGCTCGCGAAGGAGATCCACAAGCGGAGCGGCCGGAGCGGCCAGGCATTCCTGACGCTTGACTGCCGGACAATTCCGGAAGCTTTGTTCGAGCGGGAGCTGATCGGTGACGGCCGTGGACATGCCGGGCTGCTTGCCGTTGCGGATGGCGGCACGCTTTATCTTGAAGGGATCGACCGGTTGCCGCTTCATCTGCAGACCCGGCTCGCCGCACTCTTGAAGGAGAAGAAATACCGGGCGGGGGACGGGTCGGAACTGACTTCGTTCGATGTGCGGTTCATTTGTTCGGCGGAAGGCGATCTGGGCGGGGCCGTGGCGGACGGGGAGTTTCTCAGCGAGCTGTATTATTTGCTGCAGATCGTGCCGATCGAGCTGCGCCCGCTCATGGAGCGCCGGGAAGATCTGTCGATGCTGATTCCGCTCTTCCTGGATTCTTTCAACGAAAAGCACCGGAAGGAACGGGAACTGTCGCGGGAGCTGTTCGACGGGCTGCTGAATCTGCCGTGGCCGGGAAATATCGACGAGCTGCAGAACGTGATGGAGCGGCTCGTCGTGTCGGGGCGTGAGCGGGTGCTCGTGCCGGACGACCTGCCGATGGAATACCGGCTTGCGTCGCCGTCCGCTTTATCCGATATCGGACTCGACGGGCGTTCGCTGCCGAGCATCCTGGAAAGCGTGGAAAAGCGCGTGCTGAAAATCGCGAAGCAGCGCTACGGGACGACGACGGAAATGGCAAAGCAGCTCGGCATCAGCCAGCCGTCGGTCGTCCGGAAGCTGAAGAAATATGAAGGCAAATGATTGGAAGAACAGCAGAGGTAGGGACTCAGCCCGGATTGGTAGGGATTTAGCCCACATAGGTAGGGATTCAAGCCAGTAAGGTAGGGATTCAGCCTTGATTGGTAGGGATTCGAGTAACCAAGGTAGGGATTCGGACCCGCGTGGGAAAAACACTGCTCCAATCAAACACACCAAGAAACCAAACGTTCCATGAACAGGAGGATGCAACATGACCAAACAACTGGACACATACGAAACTGAAACGGCAACCGCCGAACAGCCCGGCTGGACATCGATGGTCGACAACATCGGGAACTTCCTCGCGCCGAGCATGGCGAAGGATCACCCGAATCTGCCTGTCGTGAAAGCGGAAGGCTGCTATTACTACGGCGCGGATGGCCGGAAGTATCTGGACTTCACATCGGGGATTGCGGTCGAAAACGTCGGCCACCGGCATCCGAAAGTCGTCGAGGCGATCAAGCACAGTGCGGACCACCTTGTCCACGGACCGTCCGGCGTCATTATTTATGAATCAATCCTGAAACTCGCCTATGAACTGCAACAGGTGCTGCCGCCGAAGCTCGATAACTTTTTCTTCGCCAACAGCGGGACGGAAGCAATCGAAGGCGCCCTCAAGCTCGCAAAATATGTGACGAAGCGGCCGTATGCCGTGTCGTTCACGGGATGCTTCCACGGCCGGTCGATCGGCGCGCTCAGCGTGACGACGTCGAAAAGCAAATACCGCAAGCATATGCAGCCGTCCTGGCTTACATATCAGCTGCCGTACGCGCTGCCGGAATACTTGCCGGAAGGCGCGGACTCGGAAGAGTACTTCGCAGACAAGCTGGAGCGGGATGCGAAGAGCCTGTTTGCCCATCAGGTCGATCCGTCGGAAGTCGCCTGCATGATTGTCGAGCCGGTGCTCGGGGAAGGCGGCTACATCATCCCGCCGAAATCATGGCTGAAGAAAATCCGCGAGATCTGCGACCGCCACGGCATCCTGCTCATCTTCGACGAAGTGCAGACCGGCTTCGGCCGTACGGGAGACTGGTTCGCGGCGCAGACATTCGGCGTCACGCCGGATATCATGGCGATTGCAAAAGGCATCGCGGCTGGACTTCCGCTCAGTGCGACGGTCGCTTCGAAAGAACTGATGGAACAGTGGCCGCTCGGCGCGCACGGCACGACGTTCGGCGGGAACCCGATCGCCTGCTCCGCAGCGCTCGCTTCACTGGAAGTCCTGAAGGAAGAAAAGCTGATCGACAACTCGCGCGACATGGGTGCGTACGCCCTGGACCGGCTTGCGCGGATCCAGGAGAAGCATCCGGTCATCCGCGATGTGCGCGGCACCGGTCTCATGATCGGGATCGAACTCCAGGATCCGGAAACAGGGGAGCCGGACGGAGCGGCGGTCATGGATGTGCTCGACCGGTGCCTGGAAAAAGGCGTGCTGTTTTATCTGTGCGGCAACTCCGGAGAAGTGATCAGGATGATTCCGCCGCTCACCGTGACGAAGGAACAGATCGACGAAGGGCTCGACATTCTGGAAGCAGTTTTGACGGAGCGCGAACGAGCGCACTGAATCCATTTCGGGGGGAATGAACATGTCCGTTGTTTATAAAGGGGAAGGGGCTGCGTCCAAGCGGGCCGCATGGAAGTTTTTGATTCCGTCTCTGATCGGGGCACTGCTGTTTTTGCTGCCGATCAAAGTGAACGGGGAAATTACCATCGGCGTCGGTGTGATGGCCTCGGCCATGCTCAAGGCGGGAGAGGCGTGGATTCCCGGTTTCATCCTGGGGCTGCTTGCCTTTACGATGATCATGACGATCGTGGCGGTGGCGGCAAAGCCGTCGTTCATCGTTAACCAGCCGTTCCTGAAAGGGCTGTTCCTCGTCGGACCGTTCGGGCTGATCACGCGGATTTTCGGATTCGCGGTCGGATTCATGGCGTTTTTCAAAGTCGGTCCGGAATTCATTTCATCCGGCGCAACGGGCGGGGTCGTGCTGTTTGACCTGGCGCCCGTGCTGCTGACTTGGTTCTTGTTCGCAGGGGTCATGCTGCCGCTGCTCGTGGAATTCGGCTTGATGGAATTTGTCGGGACGCTGCTCAGAGGATTCATGGGACCGGTGTTCAAGCTGCCGGGCCGCTCGTCGATCGACACGATGGCGTCCTGGATGGGTGCGGCTCCGGTCGGCGTGCTCGTGACGATGAAGCAGTATGACGAAGGCTATTACACAAAGCGGGAAGCGGCCGTCATCGCGACGACCTTTTCAATCGCGTCGATTTCATTTTCTCTTGTTGTTGCAAATGTCATTGGCCTTGGACACATGTTCGTCCCGTTCTACGCGACGATCGCGATCGCGTCAATTGCCGCTGCGATCATCATGCCGCGCATCCCGCCGCTTTCGAGGAAAGCCGACGAATATGCGCCGGGCGTGGTGCCGCAGATGGAAGAAGACATGCCGGCGGGCGTGTCCAAGCTGAGCTGGGGCTGGAACCAGGCACTAGCAAAAGCGGACAAGGCGAAAGGCCCGAAAGCGCTTGTCCGTGAAGGCGTCGAAACCGTGCTCGACATCTGGCTCGGCCTCATTCCGCTCGTCATGAGCCTAGGGGCGCTGGCCTTGATCGTGGCGGAATACACCCCGCTGTTCCAGTGGATTTCCTATCCGCTCGTCCCGCTGCTCGAACTGATGCAGATCCCGGCGGCAAACGAAGCGGCGCCGACGATGCTCGTCGGATTCGCCGACATGTTCCTCCCGTCGGTCATCGGCAGCGGCATCGAAAGCGAGCTGACGCGGTTTGTCGTCGGCACACTGTCGCTCACGCAGCTCATCTACATGTCGGAAATCGGCATCCTCATCCTGAAATCCAACATCCCGGTCAACTTCCGGGAGCTCCTCATCATCTTCATCCAGCGGACGGTCATCACCCTGCCGATCATCGTGCTGATCGCGCATTGGTTGTTCTGAATAGGAAAGAATGCGAAAAAGCAGCCGTGGAAGGCTGCTTTTTCGTTTTGTCCGGAGTACCGGTGGATGGTGTACAAGAACACCATCAGTCGAAGGAATCACACAGAGAACCGGACAGAATCGCTCCATGAATCCACTCACCCCGGCAACGCGCTCACTCATGGCGTCTATGATTCCACTCACCCGGGCAACGCGCTCACTCAAAGCCTCTATGATTCCACTCACCCCGGACAGCACCATGGATCGAAGAACTCCATCAGTCGAAGAAATCCGCCCGCTGCCCCCGCTCACGTCGCCCCTGTCTACTCGAGCTGCGTTTTGCGGCATCTTCGACGGACGCTTTTCCCGCACGTCTCGCGTATTTACACAGAGAACTGGACACAATTTGCCGGTGTCCGGATGATTTGGCGCGTGGCGTCGATGAACCGGTCGACTTCATCGTCGGTGGTGTACGGGGCTAGTCCCGCCCGGATCCAGCTGCCGGCTTCGAGGACGCCTGCCCGCTCGGCGAGTCGGGTGGCGTAAAAGTGTCCGTCCGCGACAAAGATGGAAAACTCCTCGGCCATTCTTCGGCTGAATTCGGCGGGGGACAGGCCGTCTGCCGTGAAGGCGAGCGTCGGGGTTTTGGGCACGGAATCGGGCGCCTGGTAAAGACGGATGCCGTCCATCTCATGGAAGGCCCGCCGGATCCGGTTCGCGAGCCGGTTTTCATGATCTTCAATCCGGCGGTAACCGTCCAGGATCCGTTCCCGCCGGGTGTTGCCGTTTCCAAGGCTTTCAATGAATCCGACGGCCGCCTTGACGCCGGCAATGGCGGCAAAATTTTGCGTGCCGGTCTGCAGATTGTCCGGATAGTGGTTGTCCGACGGTCCGACTTTGTACGGTTTGAGTTTCTTGAAAACTTCCGTCCGGATGACGGCCATGCCGATATGCGGTCCGAAAAACTTGTAGGCCGAGAAAAACAGGAGGTCGGCGCCGAGCTTTTCCCGGTCGATCGGCATATGCGGAACCGCATGTACGGCGTCGACGGAGGTGAGGGCACCGGCCGCTTTTGCCCGTTCCATGATCGGACGGATGTCGGGAATGGTGCCCACCGCGTTGGAAGCAAGTGTGACGGCGACAAGACGCGTGCGGTGACTGATTTGTTCATCGAGTCGTGAAAGGTCAAGCGTCAGGGTGGAAGAATCTACCGGAATCCAGTTCACCTTCACGCCCTTTTCCTCTGCAGCCGACAGCCAGGGGTCAATGTTCGCGGGATGGTCCATCTCGGTCAGGACGATTTCGTCGCCCGGCTGCCAGTCGCGGCTCAGCGCCCGGGCGACGGAAAACGCAAGCGATGTGGCGTTTTGACCGAAGGCTATCTCCTCGGGGCGGGCATTCACCAGATCCGCCACGGCTTCCCGGGTATTCCGGATGCTTTTTTCCGTCTCCGCGCTTGTCGGAAACTGGCCGTGCAGATTGGCGGTGCCGCCGGTCATATAGCGGATCATCGCATCCATCGCGCCCTTGACGACCTGTGATCCGCCGGGCCCGTCCAAAAACACGGCCGGCCTGCCGTGATGGGTGCGTCCGAGCGCCGGGAACTGGTTGCGGATTTCATCGATCGGATATGCAGACATGAAAACGACCTCCTTGAATATAAAATCGAATTCCGGAAGAGGCGGGATGCCGGTTCCTGTCGACCCGACAATTCTGGATGAATCGCCTATTCCGGATATCGAACTATTTCGACACGCCTTCCCCGAAGTCCTATGAACAATTTTTGAATCAATAGAGAAAGCCGGTTTGCGGCGGCGGGGAAAAGGGAACAAAGCATCAGGTACAAGTGAAGGAAGACGGGGTGGCATTTCCGAATGACCATTGTATTATCAACCATATTTTGCTAATATAAATAAACAAAATGGTTCCCTCCGAACAGTGCCGCCAACATCGGCACTGATTATTTTTTGGTTGGAATTAGTTCAATGGACTTACACTCAACGAGAAAGAAAACACTGATTCGGACTTGTTCGCGGTATTTATGGGCATAAAGACACGCATTGGGATGTCGTGTTAAAACAACCCTGACAATGAAGGAGATGAAATCGGATGGATGCTGTACTGGAACATGAGAGAGAAGTCACCGATGTTTATAGGCTGGACATCCTGCGTGCCGATTGGACAGAGAACTGGGATTTCATCGTGGAGCTGGAGGCCGATTCGCCGGAACAGCTGGGAAGCGACCATGCTCTCTTGTTTGCCAAGACCGTGGCGGGACGCCGGCGGTGCAAAATTTATCGCTCGGTTGGCCCGATCCTTCCCGGCACAGGCAAGATGAAGTACCAGCGGGCATTTCGTTTTTCGAGGTGGGAATAAGCCGGAAAATCAATATGGCGATTTTTGAACAGGCAATAGTCAAATTACACCCGGTGGCAACTTCGAACGGAGATGACAAAACGGCAGCGTGCGCATCAGGCGCGTGCTGCCGTTTTGGAATAGGCCGGTGTCTCAGCCGGCCGGGATGTTCACTTGTTCGCGCAGTTTGAATTTCATGAGCTTGCCGGAAGCGTTTCGCGGCAGTTCCTCTTCAAAGAGGATGTTTCTTGGAATCTTAAAAGCAGATAGGTTCTTCCGGCAGTAGGCCTCGAGCTCATCCGGATCGATCGTTTCTCCCTTTTTTGGAACGATCACCGCCGTCACGACTTCGCCCCACTTGGGGTCGGCAGTTCCGATGATGGCGACATCTGCAATCTGGGGATGCCCGTGAAGGACGTTTTCCACTTCTACGGAGTAGACGTTTTCGCCGCCGGTGATGATCATGTCTTTGCTGCGGTCAACGATGTAGACATAGCCGTCTTCGTCACGGTATCCGAGGTCTCCCGTATGAAGCCAGCCGTCCCGCAGGGTGTCCGCCGTGGCTTCCGGCTTTTTGTAGTATTCCTTCATGATGGTCGGACCTCTCAAAATCAGTTCGCCGACTTCTCCGGGCACAGTTTCGCGGCCGTCCGGCGTGACGAGTTTGGCTTCGGTGAGCCACAGGCCTTCTTTGCCGGCGGAGCCGACTTTGGTTTCGTGGCCGGCGGGGGACAGGAAGATGCCGGACGGACCGCCTTCGGTGAGGCCGCACAGGCTGTAAAAGTTTTTGGTGTTGAAGAACTCGATGCACGCATTCACCTGTGAGGCGGACATCGGCGCGGCCCCGTAGGCGAACCGCTTCACCGAAGATGTGTCATAGCGGTTCTTGTCTTCATGGGCGAGCAGGGCGTTGTACATCGTCGGCACGGCAAAGAAGTTGGTGATCCGGTATTTTTCGATGTCCCGGAACACGGCGGCCGGATTGAAGTCGCGGTGGATCACATGAGTCGCTCCGAGGAACAGGCCGCTCGTCAGGCAGATGATGAGCTGGGCGGCATGGAAAAGGGGCGCGAGATGGATAAAACGCTCCTCGGTGTTGTAGCCGAGCATGCCGATGAGCCCCACCATCGTGCTTGTCACCCGCTGATGGTCGAACAAGGCACCTTTCGGGTGACCGGTCGTTCCGGAAGTGTACAAGATATGAAGATCGTCGGTGTCCGCAAGTGGAACCTCCGGGTTGGAAACGTTTTCAGAAAAAGCCGATTCGATGGTCCGATTGCCGCTGATCGCAGGTGGTCCGGTGGTGATCACCTGACGGATGGCGGGGATGTCGC
Source organism: Bhargavaea ullalensis (assembly GCF_042432615.1). Lineage (NCBI taxonomy): Bacteria > Bacillati > Bacillota > Bacilli > Caryophanales > Caryophanaceae > Bhargavaea > Bhargavaea ullalensis. The sequence continues at coordinate 11,901 of NZ_JBHLWY010000011.1, read as the reverse complement.
TGATTGTGCTCTGGATCATTTCTTCGTATTCTGAATCACAGATGACGAGAACGCTGTCGGACTGGCCGAGGATATAGGCGAGCTCCCGCTCCACGAGCCGGAAATTCATCGGTACGAGAACGGCGCCGATTTTGACGCATGCAAGATAGGCGATGGCGAAGTGGTCGGAGTTTTTCATCATCAAGGCGACTTTCTCGCCTTTTTTTATTCCTGATTCCATCAGTCCATTGGCCAGCCGGTTCACTGTTCTGTTGAGGGCTTCGTACGTGTAAGTCCGATCTTCATAGATGACTGCCGTCTTTTCCGGATGCCTTAACACGTTTTGTTCAAATACCTGTACGAGATTCATGTCCCATCCCCCTAAAGTTTTGGTCCGGTGGCTCGATCGTCAGTAGCCCCTGAATGCCGGCCGGCGCTTTTCGGCGAACGCGGACAGGCCTTCTGTCAGGTCGTGCGATTTGGTGTGTTCCCGGAGTGACAGCAGTTCTTGTTTCAAGGCAATCTCCAGCGGCTGTTCCATGCCGTCCGCGACGAGTTCCTTCATCTTCCGTAGCACCAGCGGGCTTTTCGCGGAAATTTTATCAGCCGTGTCCTGGACGGCGGCCTCCAGATTTTCTGGCGGGACCACTTCCTGGACCAGGCCGAAGTCTTTCATATCATCTGCACTGAGGAAGTCTCCCGTGAACAGCAGGTATTTGGCCCGGTTGATGCCGATTTTTCTCGGCAATTTCACGGCGCCGCCGCCTCCCGGGATCACGCCGAAATTCGCATGACCGTCACCGATTCTTGCTTTCTGTGAAGCGATGACAATGTCCGCCGTCATGGCAATTTCCAGCCCGCCCGCCACCGTGATGCCATTGAGTGCTGCGATTAATGGCTTGCTCAACTTTTCGAGTTTGCCGAACACCGACCCGACAAGGTCCAGCAGGCCCGGTTCAAGGGAGTCTTGCGTTTCAATGTCTTCCAGCAATTCCTTCAGGTCTGCCCCTGCACAAAACGCTTTTCCTTTTCCTGAGACGATTACAACCCGGACGTCTTCATCGTGTTCGGCCCGGATCACCGCTTCTTCAAGTGCGCGAAGCAGTTCTTTGCTGATGGCGTTCATTTCCTCGGGCCGATTCAAGTAAATCCAGGCGGACTGGTTTCGTTTCTCGTACAAAATCGGTTCTGTCATCTGTCTCCTCCTACATTTCATTTTCAATTGGGCATCCCGGCTCATTCACCTCCGAAATAGATGTCAGAATAATTGTACTTCATAATAAATTAAGAGACAATCTCGTTTTGGAATGGGGTGCATTGGAAATTTCAACTATTTTACTGCAAAGGATCAAAAATAGGATATAATTGATTAGAATTAAAGAAAATATTGGTGGATTTACAATGGAAGTGGGGGAACGGGATGAACAAAAAGCGGGTTCAACGCGGCGGCTTTGTGATGATGGCTTTGTTCGGTGTGCTGGTCATCGTCAGCCTGAATGCGGGATTAATAAGAAGCACCCATCCGGTTGCCTGGCTTCTGTTGGCAGGCGCTTTTCTGAGGGTCTCGGTGTTTTCGGGAACCATCATGGGAGGAAGGAGAACAAGGAAAACGCAAGTGCCGGCCTCACCGGCAATGAAGTCTAAAAAAGGCACAGGGTCCCCGTCATTGAGGAAGATGGACCATGAAGCAGTCCCGGTTAACAGCCGCAAGCTGTCGAAGGTTCATGCGGAAGTGCTGCTCGATGCAAAAGAACGGAAATTGCGGCATCTTGCCATCAAACGGGACCGTTTACAAGAGAAGTCGGAAATTGCGGAACTGGAAATGGAGATTCGCCGTGTGGCAAAAGAGCAGGAAGAAACAGAAGAATACTTGATGAGCCTGAAGGGATAAAGAGCCCGGCTCGTCCCCGCGAACGATCGACACCCTCTTAAGATTTCATTGAGGCTGTCTTTTTTTTGCCCAAATCTTTCATCCTATGTATAATCCATCTCCCTTGTTTTCATACTGTCTGTAAATATGGCGGGAGAGGGGGCCGGATGGCAATGACCGATAGGAAGCAAGATGCGTCTGCCGTGGATTCCGGACGGGACCGCCTGCAAAAGAGTCTGCAGGAGAATCTGCTTTTGTTAAAGGTGACTTTGGGAGAAAGCTCGGACATTGTCTGCCGGGAGGTCGCAATTGGCCGGGAAGGGATTCCGGCCGGTATTTTGTACACGGATGGTTTGACGGATACGGCCTCCCTCCAGGATTTTCTCCTGGAAACGCTGATGATCGATTTGCCGGAAATAGAAGTAAGAGAGGGCGGACAGCCGGATGCCGCCTTCCTGGAAGAGCTGAAAGAACGGATTTTGACGGTCGCAGAAGTGCAGGAGTCCGACACGGTTTCTTCCTTGCTGGACAGTCTGCTGTCGGGGGATACACTCCTGCTCGTGGACGGGTTTGCCGCCGGCCTGGTTATCCCGAACCGAAAATGGGCGGAGCGGCAGGTCACCGAGCCGAATTCACAGACCGTTGTCCGCGGTCCGCGGGATTCGTTCACGGAAAATATCCGGGTGAACACGGCGCTGATCCGGCGGCGGTTGAAGGATCCGAATCTATGGAATGAATCAAGAAAGGTCGGCACACGGTCCGGGACCGAGGTGGAGCTGATGTATATCCACGGCCTGGTCGAGGAAAGTGTGCTGGACGAGCTGCGCAGAAGGCTGGACTTGATCAAGATCGACGGGATCCTGTCAAGCGGATATATCGAGGAGTTTATCCAGGATACCGACTATACGATGTTCCCCACGATCTACAACACGGAGCGGCCGGACGCGGTGGCGGCCAACCTGCTGGAGGGAAGAATTGCGATTCTCGTGGACGGCACTCCATTTGTGCTGATCGTGCCGGCGCTGTTCGTCCAGTTTTTCCAGTCTCCCGAAGATTATTATCAACGGGTGTTATTTTCAAGTTTTATCCGGCTCCTCCGTTATGCTTCGTTTTGGATCGCCATGCTGCTCCCGGCCTTTTATATCGCCATCACGACGTTCCACCCAAATATGCTGCCGCCGCCACTTTTGATCAGTCTGGCCGCCCAGCGCGAAGGTGTCCCGTTCCCGGCACTCATGGAGGCCTTCATCATGGAATTGGCGTTTGAGATTCTGAGGGAGGCCGGGCTGCGGATGCCGCGGAATATCGGATCGGCCATTTCCATCGTCGGCGCGATGGTCATCGGGACGGCGGCGGTGGAAGCGGGGATCATTTCCGCTGCGATGGTGATCGTCGTTTCCCTGACTGCCATTGCCAACTTCGTTTCCCCGGTGTACGACCTCGGATTTACGGTGCGGATCATGCGATTCGGCTTCATGATCATTGCGGGTTGCTTTGGTTTTTACGGCATCATGATCGGTCTGATCCTTATGATTTTGCATATGTGCAGCCTGCGTTCGTTTGGCGTCCCTTATACGAGCCCGCTCGCACCGTTTAACTGGAGCGATCAAAAAGACACGATGATCCGGGCGCCGATCCCCCGCATGTTCCGGCGTCCGAAGCTGATCGGGAAAGCAAACCCGGTCCGTCAGCAGCCGGCCGTACCCGGAACTCCGGATACGGACAACTCTGAATCGAAAAGGTGATTCCATGAAAAAGCCGCTCTTGATCATACTGATCTGTTGCTGTTTTCTTACCGGTTGCTGGGACAAGCGGGAATTGAATGAGATCGCCATCACCGTCGCATTCGGGATCGACAAGTCGGACGACGGTGGTTTCCGGGTCTCCGCGCAGATTGTTGTGCCTTCTGCCATATCCTCAACCAAAGGAGCTGAGGCAACCCCCGTCCTCCTGTTCCAGGCGGATGGCGAGACCGCTTACGAAGCGATCCGCAAGATGACGAAGCAAGTGCCACGGAAGATTTACCCGGGTCATCTGAAGCTTCTTGTGATCGGAGAGGAAATGGCGAGAGAGGGGATTTGGGACTCGCTGGATATCTTCGTTCGTGACTGGGAATTGCGGCCTGATTTTTCCGTTGTTGTTTCAAAAGACCGTCCGGCCTCGGAAATTCTGGCGGTTCCGACCGCGCTTGACACGATTCCGGCCAACAAACTCTTTGAGATGCTGGAAAACTCTTCGGATAACTGGTCGGCAGTCCAGAAGATCTCTCTTCATGAGCTGCTCGCTGATATATCCAGCGAAGGAAAGGATGCCGTGCTGACCGGTGTGATGTCAACCGGCGATCCCGGTGAGGCCAGCAAGGAAATGATGGGGGAAATCCGGCCGGCCGTCCGGCTGTATTTTGATAATCTGGCCGTCTTTGAAAAAGACCGGCTCGTCGGCTGGCTCGGCGCGGAACAAAGCAAGGGCTTCAACTATGTGTCCGGAAATATAAAAAGTACGGTCGAAACCGTTTCCTGCCCAGAGGGGGGAAACGTGGCCATTGAAGTGACGAAGTCGGATTCCAAAATCAAGGCAAGCTTCAACGGTGAAAGTCCGGAAATGGAAATCACGGTCAAGAACAAAGGCAATGTCGGATCCGTCCAATGCGGACTTGACATGAAAAAGCCGGAAAGTCTTCACACCTTGGAGAGTCTCTTTGAAAAGAAACTGACGGGCACCATCGAGGAAACGATCAAGGAAGCCCAGTCTCGAAGGGGCTCTGATATTTTTGGATTCGGGCGGACCATCCACCGGTCTTATCCTGACAAGTGGAAGAGCCTGAAAAGTGAGTGGGCCGATCACGGCTTCTCGGATGTTCCGGTAAAGGTCAAGGTGGAGATGGACATCCAGATGACCGGGACATTGCTGAACCCGCTTTGAGGACAAGTAGGAGGACGGCTGAGATGAAGGAAACCGAGAGAATCAGTGCCTATCAATTCGGAGTGCTCGTCTTTTTTTTCACGACGGGCACAAGTATCTTGGCAGTGCCGGCTGTTTTGGCGGAAAAGTCCGGACAGGATGCCTGGCTGGCGGCTGTTGCAGGGACGTTGGCCGGAATGGTCATCATCGCTCTTTATGGTGTGCTGGCCCGCTGCTATCCGGGAATGTCACTTTTTGAGGCGATGGAATGGGTTCTCGGCCGATGGATCGGAAAGGTCATGGTCGCGGTATTCATCGTCGTCATGATGAATTACGCGTCCAGTTTGCTTTATTACCTGGGTGCATTTCTGCAGACGGAAATGCTGCCGAATACGCCGATGCCCGCGCTGAATCTCCTTATGCTCGCGGCCGTTCTGCTTGGTTTGTTTCTCGGGCTGGAGACGATTGCCCGTGCATCAGAAATTTTTATTGTGATGTACTTCCTGTTTTTGTTCCTGTTGTTCATTTTATTGCTGCCGGAAATCAAAGTCGAGAACATCCGGCCGGTTTTTGAGCATGGAGCCGGAACGATTGCCCGTGCCTCTTTTCCCCTGATTGAGGTGTTTGCACTGAACACGGTCACCATGCTCGTGATTTATTCTGTTTCCACCAACAGTGAGAAAGGGGCCGGCCGTTCGATGTTGGTCGGCAGCGCGATCAGTGCGGCGGTGATCATCTTGCTAACGCTTTTATGCGTCACCGTACTGGGCGGCGACAATACGGCGAAACAGCAATACCCGGGATATGAACTGGCCAAGAGGATCGACATCGGAAACTTTATTCAGCGGATCGAATCGACGATGGCTTTCCTGTGGCTGATTACGCTGTTTTTCAAGACTTCGATTTACCTGTATGCGGCGACGCTCGGGACTTCCCGGCTGTTCGGGACAGGGAATTACAGGACATTTATTCTGCCGCTGGGGACGATGGCTTTTCTTTTGTCCCTGACCCTGTTTCCGAGCATCATCGAGTTTAAAGAGTGGCGGGCAACCGTCGGAGTGAAACTTTCCATTTTATCGGGCATTGTCATTCCGCTGTTGCTCGCGGCCGTGTACGTCATCCGCCGAAAACAATTGAAAAGGAAGAAAGTAGCCGAACGGTGTTAAGGCGGACGCGACGACCATGCGAAGCAGCATGGTCGTTTTCGCGTTTTCGGAAAGCGTCTCACTCGCGGCGCATAGCGTCTCACTCGCGCGGGTTAGCGTCTCACTCGCACCGGATTGCGTCTCACTCGCCGCACTTAGCGTCTCACTCGCCCCTTTATGCCTTCCGTTCCTTCCATAATTGTGTGTTGAAACGCTCCGCCCGCCCATATGATGAAGGAAAGTCGGCGACGTGGCGGGTGCGGGCAACGGAGAGGGGGATCGGGAAGTTGGGCAAGCTCAGGGTGGGTGTGATCGGGGCGGGGATGATTTCGGATTATCATTTGCAGTCGTATGCGGCGAACGAGGAGACGGAGCTTCACGGAATCTACGATTTGTCGGCGGAGCGGGCGCGGGAGAAGGCGGCAAGGTACGGGGTCAACAAGGTGTACAGGTCGACGGCGGAACTGCTGGCGGATCCCAAGATTGACGCGGTGAGCATCTGCACCTGGAATGACACGCATGCGCAGTTGTCGGTTGACGCTGTTTCTCACGGGAAACACGTGCTCGTGGAAAAGCCGCTCGCGATGACATATCCGGAGGCGCTGAAGATCCGGGATGCGGCTGCCGGGCGGAGTCAGGTGTTCCAGGTCGGGTTCGTTCGCCGGTTCGCAGCGGGGACGCGGGTGCTGAAGAAGTTCATCGACGACGGGCTGCTCGGCGGGATTTATTACGCAAAGGCGACGCATCTGCGGAGGATCGGCAATCCGGGCGGGTGGTTCGCGGACCGGTCGCGCTCCGGCGGCGGGCCGCTCATCGACCTCGGGGTGCACTTGATCGACACGGTCTGGTACCTGATGGGGAAGCCGAAAGTCGCGCGGATCAAGGGGGTGACTCACCGGGAGCTCGGCAACCGGGCGAACGTCGGGAACCTGTCGTTTTATAAGGCGGCCGACTACAGCGCGGACAAGAACGACGTCGAGGACCTGGCCGCGGCGCTGATCGAGTTCGAGAACGGCGCCTCGCTCTTGCTCGACGTGTCGTTCAGCCTGCATGCGAAGGAGACCGAGACGAAGATCCAGCTTTTTGGGAAGAAGGGCGGTGCGGAACTGGAGCCGGAACTGTTGCTCGTGACGGAACAGCACGACACGATTTTGAACGTGCATCCTCAGATTGACCACTTGACGCTTGATTTTGACGAGGCGTTCGGGTCGGAGATCGATCACTTTGTCGCATGCTGCCTCGGAGGCGGGGGGACGCATGCGCCGCTTGAGGACGGGCTTGAGGTGATGAAGATGCTGGACGGGATCTACGAGTCGGCGAAATCCGGTCAGGAGGTGGTGTACGGTGACGGTTAGGCTGAATAATCCGGTCGGGGTGATCACGGACAATCTGCGGCTGCCGGTGCGGGAGGCGCTGGTGAAGGCGAAGGAGATCGGCGCGGACGGGGTCCAGATGTATGCGGTATCGGGCGAGCTGGAGCCTTCGCAAATGAGCCCCGCCAAGAGACGGGAGCTGACGGGGTTTATTGCCGGGCTCGGTCTGGAGGTGTCGGCGATTTGCGGGGATCTCGGCGGGCACGGGTTTCAGGATCCGGCGGCGAACCGGGAGAAGATCGAGAAGTCGAAGCGGATCATCGACTTGGCGAAGGATCTCGGGACGGATGTGGTGACGACGCATATCGGGATCGTGCCGGAGGATGAGTCGGGGCGGATGTATGCGGTGATGCAGGAGGCGTGCGGGGAGCTGGCGGCTTATGCGAAAAGTGTGGACGGGTATTTCGCGATCGAGACGGGACCGGAGACGGCGGAACGGCTGAAGCGGTTTCTTGATTCGTTGCCGGGCGACGGGGTGTCGGTGAATTATGATCCGGCGAATCTCGTGATGGTCACGGGGGACGATCCGGTGAGGGGGGTGCATCTGCTGAAGGACTATATCGTTCATACGCATGTGAAGGATGGTGTCCGGCTTGCTTGTGTGGATCCGCGGGATGTGTACGGGATGCATGGGTTCAATGAGGGCAGTTCGCACGGGGACATTGCGGCGATGGTGGAAAGCGGGGCGTTTTTCCGTGAGGTGCCGCTCGGTGAGGGGGCGGTCGGGTTCGATGCGTACTTCCGGGCGCTTGCGGACATCGGGTATGATGGGTATCTGACGGTGGAGCGCGAGGTGCGGGCCGATCCGGTGCGGGATATTTCAGAGGCGGTACGGTTCATCAATCAGTACCGGTTCCCGCCGTGAGAAGGGGGTGTTTCGGATGACGGTGTTGGCGATCGACGGGGGCGGCACGCAGACGGCGGCGGTTTTGTGCGGGTTGGACGGGCGTGTGCTGGCGCGTGCGGAGGCGGGGCCGAGCAATCCGACGGTGATGAGTCCCGGGGAGTTTGCCGCGGTGCTGTCGGGTCTGATTGGGCGGCTGCGCGCTGCGGACCCGGAAGCGTTCGAGCAACTGGCGTTCTTGCATGCGGGAATGAGCGGCGTGATGGAGAGCGGGGGCGGACGGCTTGTCCGGGAGGCGGCGGGCAAATTGCTGCCGGCCGGGTGCAGGCTGAGTGTGTCGAATGACTCGGTGAATGCACTCATGGCCGGGACGCTCGGCGCACCGGGCATCGTCCAGGTGGCCGGGACCGGGGCGATTACATACAGCCTGGATGAGGCGGGCGCGGAGCACCGGGTCGCCGGGTGGGGGTGGCTGTTCGATGACCGGGGGAGCGGGTTTGACCTCGGGATTGAGGCGTTGCGGAGCGTGTTCCGGGCATATGACGGGCGGGGTGCGGAGACGGCGCTGACCAGGGCGGTATTGAAACATTTCGGCGTGGCTGAGGTGCCGGATCTGATCCCGCTGCTGTACGGGGACGAAGGCGTGCATCCGCGTAGTTTGGTCGCGCCGCTCGGGCGGTGCGTCGTTGAGCTGGCGCGTGAGGACGCGGCGGCGGGCGCGATTGTCCGACGGGCGTGCGGGGAGTTCTGGGAGTGTGTGGTGAGCTGTTTTCGCCGGAGTGCGTTTTCGGGGAGTTCGGTTCCGGTCGTGCTGGCGGGCGGCGTGTTTTCGGATTTCGGGCTGTTCCGCGGTGAGCTGGAGCAACTGAGGGCGGGGAGCGGCTATGAATTCCGATTCGTCGCGCCGAAGATGCCCCCGGTCGGCGGAGCGGCGATTGCCCCGCTTGAACTGGCACCGGGTGCGGCCGAGGCGTTTGCGGAGAAGTTCAATGAAACTTACGGCGAGTGAGCGGGGCTTCTGATCGATGATATAATGAGGGTTCAGGACAGCAACGGGCGGAGGAGTTGGGATGGTCATACCGATATTGCGGATGTTCGACCGCGAGAAGACGTACGCGTTTTATGTGGACTACCTGGGATTTGCGCTTGAATGGGAGCACCGGTTTGATGAAGGCATGCCCGTGTACGCCGAGCTGTGTCTCGGCGGAAATGTGATTCATTTGAGCGAGCACCACGGCGACGCGACGCCCGGGAGCGCCGTCCGCATCGGGATGAACGGGCTGGAAGACTTTCTGGAGCGCCTGCGAGGACGTGATTACCCGTTCATGAACCCGAAGATCGAGCAGGCGCCGTGGGGAATGAAGGAACTGACCGTGATGGACCCGTCCTCGAACCGGATTGTGTTTTATGAGGAGACCGGGGAGTGAGCGGGATAAAGATAAAGGCAACGCTCATAAAAAGGAGGAGAAGGGACGAGATGCAGACGCCTGCACCTCGTCCCTTCTCTTCTTTGTTCTGTTTTCATTCTGCCATGTGAGCCTGCGCCTCAACTCGCGCCACTCGCGGCCAAACTCGCGCCACTCGCGGCCAAACTCGCGCCACTCGCGGCCAAACTCGCGCCACTCGCGACCCAACTTACTCCACTCACACCAGCATCAAGTCCCGTTAATCCCCAATAGTCCCCTCAAACCAACGCCGCCTCTTATTTACACACCCGCTCCACATATGTTAAACTGTCAATCGTCCAATCATCCTACAAATTTGAGGTGAATTGAATGTCGGCAATTTCGAAGGCGAGCCGGGCATCGCTGGTGGATCAGGTGGTCGGCCAGATGGAGGCGCTCATTGACGGCGGGGAGTGGCCGGTCGGGGAGCGGATTCCGACGGAGATGGAGCTGGTCGGGGAGTTTGAGGTGAGCCGCAATACAATCCGTGAAGCGACCCGGGCGCTGGTTCACGCGGGGCTTTTGCAGTCGCGGCAGGGGAGCGGCACTTATGTGTGCTCGTCGAGCGTGCTGGAGGCGGCGATCCGGAAGCGGGTGGACCGGGCGGATGTGCTCGATACGCTGGAGGTCCGGCATGCATTGGAGCGCGAAGCGGCGCGGCTTGCGGCCGTCCGGCGGAACGCGTCGGATCTGGAGGAGATGCAGTCGGCTTTGATTGCCTGCAAGGAGATGCTGTCTGCGGGCGATCCGCAGGGCTATATGTCGGCGGATCTCGCGCTGCACCGGGCGATTGTGCGGGCGTCGCACAATCCCGTCCTCATCGATTTGTATGGGCATCTGATTGACCCGCTGGAGTCGTCGATCCGCAATATCCTGGATGCGACGGCCGATCAGAGCGGGCACCGGGATGTCCACGATGCGCTTGTCGAGGCGATTGTCCGGCAGGATCCGGACGGGGCGATGGATGCGGTCAATGCGTATATCCACCGGTTCAAAGACACACTTTTACATAGATAAAGGGGACGACCATGAGATTACAACAACCAGAGTTACTTCAGCAAGAGGAATCAAAGGTTAAAATGATCGCAAGCGCGGAGGTGCTGCTTGTATTTTTGGCGATCATCAGCGTCGGCGCGAATCTGCGGGCGCCGCTCACGTCGGTCGGACCGCTTGTCGGAAATATCCGGGCCAGCCTCGGCATTTCAAGTTTTGCCGCGGGCTTTCTGACGACGCTCCCGCTGCTCGCGTTTGCCGCCGTTTCGCCGTTTGCGCCGAAATTATCGCGGCGCTTCGGGATGCAGACGGTGCTGTTCGGGGCGTCTGTTCTCATCACGGCCGGCGTGTTCCTCCGCATGGTGAGCCACGTCGGGCCGCTGTTTGCCGGCACGCTGCTCATCGGACTCGGCATTGCGTTCGGCAACGTGCTCATTCCGGGGCTGATCAAATCGAGCTTCCCGCATCATATCGGTCTCATGACGGGCATTTACGCCGTGTCGATGAATGTGTGTGCGGCGATTGCGTCGGGCCTGAGTGTTCCGGTCGCCGGCCGGCTCGGCTGGAACGGGTCGCTCGGGTACTGGGGATTCATTTCCTTAGTCGCGATTCTCGTGCTGCTGCCACAGGTGAAACTGCGCAGGAGTGTTTCTGCCGGCAGGGCGGCGGTGCAGAAGGGCGCGAACATGTGGAAGTCGAAGCTTGCCTGGTGCATCACGGTGTTCATGGGGCTCCAGTCGCTCATCTTCTACACGACCGTCGCCTGGCTGCCGGAAATCATGACCGAACGCGGCATCACGGTCAGCGCCGCGGGGTGGATGCTGTCGATCATGCAGTTTGCTTTGATCCCGTTCACGTTCATCATCCCGATCATCGCCGGCAAAATGAAGAGCCAGATTCCGCTCGTCATCCTGACGGGAGCGCTGTTCATCGGCGGCACGCTCGGCATCCTGTTCGGCAGCACGTCGCTTATGGTGGTGTGGGCAATCCTGATCGGCATCGGCGGCGGGACCGCATTCAGCCTCGCGATGATGTTCTTCAGCCTGCGCACGCGCAGTTCCCAGGAAGCGTCGGAGCTGTCCGGCATGGCCCAGTCGTTCGGGTATCTGCTCGCTGCGGCCGGCCCGGCGCTGTTCGGTGTTTTGCATGATGCGACGAACAGCTGGACACTGCCGCTCCTGCTGCTGCTCGGCGTCTCGGTGGCGATTTTGCTTGCCGGGCTCGTGTCGGGAAGGAATGTGCAGATCCGGTGAGTGAAAATGAAAACCGTCCTTCGGGGCGGTTTTTTTTATGTGCGCCCAGCATGGGCGCAGTCTATAGGGTGCAAGTCCCGAGCTGTGAAGGCAGAAGT
>NZ_JBHLWY010000010.1:0-44998 GCF_042432615.1 Bhargavaea ullalensis | reverse complement strand
GCTCAACGCGATCGCTTTTGAGCGCAGACGCCAAACTTCGCGTTGGCGTCGGCAACGCCCGCGGTAAGCGAGGACCCGCAGCGGAAATCCGAAGGATATTCAGGAAAAAGAAAAACTGCAGCCAAAGGAGCACCAGGCTCACTTTGTCTACAGTCTGAGAAATCCACGTCAGACTGACGTGGATTTCTTTTGTTCGTGCTTATGGTCGGACATTCTCCGGACCTTATAGATGATGAGGATGAGCGCCGCCACGATCAGGCCTTCCACGATCGGAAGGAAGAATGCGAGGAAGGTGAGCATCAGGCAGCCGAGAAACAGGAACACGTAGATCACGGCGTTCTGCCAGAGTTTCAGCTTCTTCGCAAATCCAAGGTGGTAGACGAACGCGGACAGGGCGAACACAACGAGCAGCAGGACATAACCCGCCGAATCATTGGATGGCATCGCCTCATAAATCGCCCGGGCAATCGGCGACATCCTCTCAAATACTTGCGCATCTTTCAAGACGGATCTCCCTTTCGGATGCGATTACGCCTCGGATTCTGCCATTTTCTTTTTCTTGGCGCTCCGCTCCCGTTCGTTTTTGTCGAGGAGTTTTTTGCGCAGGCGGATCGATTCAGGCGTGACTTCGCAATATTCATCGTCGTTGAGATATTCCAGGGCTTCCTCAAGAGACATGATGCGCGGTTTCTTCATCGTCGCCGTCTGGTCTTTCGTTGCAGAGCGGACGTTTGTCTGCTGCTTCATTTTCGTGACGTTGACGGTGAGGTCGTTCTCGCGGCTGTGTTCCCCGACGATCATGCCGGCATACACATCCGTTCCCGCCTCGACGAAGATGGTACCGCGCTCTTCCACCTGCATTATACCATAAGTGGTGGCCGTGCCGTTATCCATCGAGACGAGCACGCCCTGCCGGCGGCCGCCGACGCGGCCTCTCGACATCGGCTGGTACGAATCGAACGTGTGGTTCAGAATTCCGTAGCCGTGCGTCATCGTCATGAATTCGGTCGTGTAGCCGATGAGGCCGCGTGCCGGAACATTGAAGACGAGGCGGACCTGGCCATTTCCGTTGTTGACCATATCAAGCATTTCGCCTTTTCGTTCGCCGAGTGATTCGATGACCGAGCCGGTATACTGTTCGGGCGTGTCAATCTGGACGCGCTCAACCGGTTCGCAGCGGACACCGTCAATGTCGCGCACGATGACTTCCGGTTTGGAAACCTGGAGCTCAAATCCTTCACGGCGCATGTTCTCGATCAGGATCGAGAGGTGAAGCTCGCCGCGGCCGGAGACAACCCAGGCATCCGGTGAATCGGTCGGATCCACCCGGAGGGAGACATCCGTCTGGAGTTGCTGCTCCAGACGCTCTTCGATTTTGCGCGCCGTGATCCATTTCCCTTCGCGTCCTGCGAACGGACTGTTGTTGACGAGGAATGTCATCTGGAGCGTCGGCTCGTCCACGTGGAGCACGGGAAGTGCTTCCGGATGGTCGACCGGGCAAACCGTTTCGCCGACGTCGATGTCTTCGAAACCGGAGACGGCAACGAGGTCACCGGCGAAGGCTTCCTGGATTTCCACCCGCTTGAGACCGAGGAAACCGGACATCTTGGTGATCCGGAAGTTTTTCCGGGTGCCGTCGTTTTTCATGAGGACAACCTGCTGGCCGACGTGCATGCTGCCGCGGAAAATGCGGCCGATGCCGATCCGGCCGACGTAGTCGCTGTAGTCCAGGAGAGAAACCTGGAACTGAAGCGGCTCGTCCCGGCTGTCAACTGGTGCCGGAATGTTTTCAATGATCGATTCGAACAGCACCTGCATGTTCTCTTCCTGGTCTGCAGGATCCGGCGACAGGCTGGCTGTGCCGTTGATGCCCGATGTGTAGATGATCGGGAATTCAAGCTGCTCGTCGTTTGCATCGAGCTCGATGAACAGTTCAAGCACTTCATCGACGACTTCGGCCGGACGCGCGGCGTCTTTGTCGATTTTGTTCACGACGACAATCGGCTTGAGGTTTTGTTCAAGCGCTTTTTTCAGCACGAAGCGGGTTTGCGGCATGCAGCCTTCGTACGAATCCACGACGAGAAGGACGCCGTCGACCATTTTCAGGATCCGCTCGACTTCGCCTCCGAAGTCGGCGTGTCCCGGGGTATCGAGGATGTTGACTTTCACATCGTGGTATTGGACGGCGGTATTTTTGGCGAGGATCGTGATGCCCCGCTCGCGTTCGATGTCATTGGAGTCCATCGCACGTTCATCGACATGTTCATTGGAACGGAAAATGCCGGATTGTTTCAGGAGCTGGTCGACCAGTGTTGTTTTGCCGTGGTCAACGTGTGCGATGATGGCGATGTTGCGTATATCTTGACGAAGCGTTGTCATATTTTATTTTCACTCACTTTTCTGTTGCCGGATTTATAACTGTGTTATTATATCACATGATGGCCGTTTGTCATCTTTTAAATACGGCGAAGGCCGTTTTCCGGAGGGTTGGCCATGAAAAACGTGAAGTGGGTCTTTGTCCTTTTTGCCCTGGCGGCGCTCGCATCGATGGTCGCCATCGGTTTTGCAATCGGGGCCGGAAGCATTCTTGGCATCATCGGGGCAGTCGTGCTCCTGTTTGCCGTGATGGGCTTCGGCTTCAAGACCAAAAAGGCGATGCGCGAAAAAGGACTTTTATAAAATGAAAGAGCGGGGCACCAAAACGGCGGTTTTGATCCGGCAGGGAAAGATTTCCTGCCGGTCCAACGGCCGACGGTGTGCCCGCTTTTCATTTTCGCATCATGATTTCAGATGGATATACTCACCGAGAATCGTTTCATGCAGCCCGGGCCTCGCCGCAATGAACGTCCCCTTCGTCAGCATGTCGTGTTCCCGGCCGCGCAGGTCCGTCGTGAGTGCTCCGACTTCCCCGACGATCACAGAGCCGCCCGCAATATCCCAAGGCGCAAGCCTCATGGAGATATAGGCGTCCAGACGGCCGGACGCCACGTGGGCCAGCTCGATGGCCGCCGAACCGTAAGAGCGGGTACCGCGGCAGTTTTTCACAAGACCGGCCACACGTTCATGGTCCACATAGCGGTTCGGACAGACCCAGCTCGCATTGATGCCGATGACGGCTTCGTTCAGCGGCGTCCGTTCAAGACGGGGCAGCCGCTCATCGTTGCGGTAGGCGCCGCCGTCACGCACGGCGTGATAAAAATCGTCCGCCATCACATCATAGATGTAGCCGAGCATCCCCGCACCGTCGGCGTAGATTCCGAGCGAGATGGCGAAATTCCTTTTTTGATGGATGAAGTTCATCGTCCCGTCGATCGGATCCAGTATCCAGATGACCCCTTCATTGGAGCTGACTTCGTCCCCGAAGCCTTCCTCGCCCAAAATCCGGTGGTCCGGAAAATCTTGGCGGATTCTTGAAATGAAAAATTGCTCGATGTCCTTATCGATGTCCGTCACCAGATCGTTGGCGTCGTCTTTCGTGTCAATCTGTATCTCACGGGCAAACGACACGCGGATCCTGTGGCCCGCTTCCTTGATCAGCGACTTTGCGTAGCGGTCGATCATTCCCCAGTCCAATGGCCTCCCCCTTCCGGCACACCGGTCAGCCCCGGGTGCCCTGCCGTCCATTATACCGAAAGGGAATCCGCTTCATCCAATTAAACCATCGGATGAACCCGGATCCCCCCGTTTGCTAACCGATTCAGTTCGCTGCAAGAGCATTGTATTTCTCCAGCTCTGTGTGGATCTCCATGAGTCGCTGCTTGCTTTTTTCCTGCTGTTCTTCATCCGACTCGTTCATGGCATCGTAGAGAGTGGCGAGTTCATAGTCAAGTTCCAGCGTCAGCATGTTCACGTACTGCTTTTCCACATCCGCTTTCCTGATTACATGAATGACTTGTTTCATGGTCGATACACCCTTTCGCGGAATTTTTGGTCACCTCACTGTAATGGATGCCGCTCATTTTCCGGTTCCCCCGGCGAGATGTCCTGTTGGAAAGATTGTTCCCCGTTTTTTGCTACAATAAACGTACAGAGAGAAAGGTGTGAGTCCATGACCAAGATGAAATGGGAAGAAAAAGACTTCGATGTATTCGCAATCGACGGGCTGGAGGCGCGCATGGAAGCGCTGATTTCCACGGTCCGTCCGAAGCTGGAGGCGCTCGGCGTGCATTACGCCCACTACTTCTCCTCGGTGCTCGGCGAAGAATTCCACCCGCATGTCGCCAAGCATGCAAGGAGGAAGGTGAACCCGCCGAAAGACACGTGGGTCGCCTGGTCAACGAGCAACCGCGGATACAAGGCTCTTCCCCACTTCCAGATCGGGCTGTTCGGAACCAAAGTATTCGTCATTCTGGCATTGGTCTACGAACTGCCCGGGAAGGAAATGATGGCGGACCGGATGCTTGCGGACACGGAACTGTTCGACGGGCTGCCGGAAGACTTCATTGTTTCAGGAGACCACATGTCGCCCGAATCCTCCCCTGTTCACGCGGACGGCGGCGATGAGGTCATCAGCCTGCTGGAGCGGCTGAAGACGGTGAAAAAGGCCGAGTTCCTCGTCGGTCGTCATATTGCGCGGGAAGAAGCGGTGAACTTGTCAGAAGACGAGTTCCTCGCCTGTGCAGAAGACACCTTCAACCGGCTGCTGCCGGTTTACCGGACCCTCACCGGCCGGAAATGAAAGGAGCGGAGGGCATTATGCCCCCGCTCCTTTTATGATTTCCTCGTCCGGACTGTCTTTCAGCCTGCGGATGACCGGCCAGGCGGCATAACCGCTCGCTTCCTCAAATTCATTGAAGATGCGCTTCTCCCCCGCCTTGGAAGGTTCGATTTCTTTGAACCGCCGATACGCTTTCATCAGTTCTCCCCGGCTGATCCCTTTTTCGTACGCCTTTTCGACCGCCTCGTAAAATTTGACTGCATCGATGATTTCTTCGGTTGTCCAGTCCGGTTCAAGCGGATAGGAATAATCCATTTTGGCACCTCCTCAGTTTAGTCCAAAACCCCATTTCGTCCGGATTGCTTTCGCCTCTCCCGCCATCCGGCTGATCAGCTCCGCCACGGTCGGAATGTCGTCGATCAGCCCTGTGACCTGGCCCGCCCAGCCGTAGCCGCCTTCCGTGTCGCCGTCATGGATGTAGCGCCGGTTCGCTTCACCGCTGATGAAGTCCTTCAGCGCCTCATAGTCAGGCGTCTTTTCTTCAATCTCCAGAATCCGTCCGGTCCAGCTGTTGGCGAGCGCGCGGGCGGGAGTGCCGAGACGGCGCTTGATGACGGCGGTCCCGGTTTCGCTTGCATCCAGCAGGGCCTGCTTGTACACATCCGATGCATGAATGCACTCTTTCGTGGCGATGAACCGGGTCCCCATTTCAATCCCTTCCGCGCCGAGCGCCATGGCGGCCATCCATCCCCGGCCGTCCCCGATGCCGCCAGAAGCGATGACCGGGATGGACACACTGTCCACGACCCGCGGGATGAGCACCATCGAGCCGACATCGTCCCGTCCGAGATGGCCGCCGCCTTCCTGTCCGACGACCATGACCGCATCCGCTCCGAGGCTTTCGGCCTTCTGAGCCTGCCGCACGGCGGCCACGAGCACCAGTTTCTTGATGTCCGTGCCTTTCAGACGCTCCAGGATCGGCGCGGGGTTCCCGCCCGTCATTGTGACGACCGGCACATTTTCCTCGATCGCCACGTCCAGCATATGGTCATACGGACGTCCGTGCTGTCCGATCGCATAGTTTACGCCGAACGGCTTGTCCGTCATGCTTCGGACTTTCCGGATCTCTTCCCGCAGTTCATCGGGTCCGGGCAGACTCATCGCCGTGATTTGTCCGAGTCCCCCGGCTTCAGATACGGCGGCTGCCAAATCTGCATAAGCGAGATAGGCGAGTCCTCCCTGGACAATCGGACAATCAATGCCAAGCAGCCCGGTCACCCTTGTGTTCCACTCCATCATCATTCCCCCTTTCCTCCATCATATCGCACCTTTGGCCGGAGTTGAACCGTACCGCGGATTGACGGTGACAACCGGTTGGTGCGGTGCTATAATTCCCCTTGAAACCGCATGATGAGGAGGCAGCAGATTGTCCCAGCAGGAAACCCCGCTTTTTGATGCATTGCTCAAACACCGGGACCGCAATCCGGTCCAGTTTCATATACCCGGCCACAAGAAAGGCCGCGGGATGGATCCCGAATTCAGGGCATTCGCCGGCGATCCTATCCTGTCCATCGACATGATCAACATTTCGCCGCTTGATGACCTTCACTCGCCGAAAGGCGCAATCCATGAGGCACAAACGCTGGCGGCGGAGGCTTTCGGCGCCGACTACACGTTCTTTTCAGTGCAGGGGACAAGCGGCGCGATCATGACGATGATCCTGAGCGTATGCGAGCCCGGCGACAAAATCATCGTCCCGAGGAACGTCCATAAATCGATCATGTCCGCGATCGTCTTTGCCGGTGCCGTGCCCGTCTTCATCCACCCCGAAGTGGACCCGGAACTCGGCATTTCACACGGAATCTCTGCCGAAGCTGTGGAAAAGGCCCTGTCCGTTCATCCTGACGCGAAGGGCCTGCTCGTCATCAACCCGACGTACTACGGAGTGTGCGCGGATCTTGAGCGGATCGTGGAAATCACCCATTCATACGGCGTTCCGGTGCTCGTCGACGAGGCGCATGGCGTCCATATCCACTTCCATGACCGGCTGCCGGTGTCGGCGATGGCGGCCGGAGCGGATCTCGCTGCCACGTCGGTGCACAAGCTCGGCGGTGCCATGACCCAGGGATCGGTTCTGAACCTGAGGGAAGGACTCGTCAGCCGCAAGCGCGTCCAGTCGATTTTTTCGATGCTGACAACGACGTCCACTTCATACCCGATCCTCGCATCCATCGACTGCGCACGGAGACAACTGGCCATGAACGGACACGGATTGCTGGATAACACAATCCGGCTTGCCCGCGACACCCGCAGGCGGATCAACAAGATCCCGGGGCTCTGGTGCCCGGGGCAGGAACTGATCCACAGCTCCGCCTCCCATGACACCGATCCGACAAAGCTGCTCATCAGCGTGAAGGACCTGTCGATCACGGGCAGCCAGGCCGAGGTGTGGCTTCGCGAACAGGCGAACATCGAAGTGGAACTGTCGGACCTGTATAACATCCTGTGCATACTCACGATCGGGGATACGGCACGCGAAGCGAGCCTGCTTGTGAATGCGCTCAAACGGCTGGCGGAAGAGTTCGCGCCGGATGGCTCCGAACATCCGCCATTCGTCACGCTGCCGGAAATCCCGGCGCTTGCGCTGACGCCCCGGGACGCCTTTTACGCAAAAACCGAAACGGTCCCGTTCGATGAAGCGGAGGGCCGGATCTCGGCGGAATTCGTCATGGTGTACCCGCCCGGCATCCCGATCGTGATCCCAGGCGAAATCGTCACCCGCGACAACATCGACTACATCCGCATGAACATGGAAGCCGGGCTTCCCGTCCAGGGCCCGGAAGACGACACGATCGAAACGCTGCTCGTCATCCGCGAACAGAAGCCGATCCTTTCCTGAATCGATGCCGAAAAAAAAGCAGTTCCGCGGATGTGCGAAACTGCTCAGACTGTAGACAAATCAGGTCCTGCAAACACTTCCGGACCTGATTTTCTATTTTTATGGAAATAAAAATAGCGTTAGATCCTCAGATTGCCTGACCTCTTCTATGGAATTGATCTTGATTGGTTCCATTTGATTTTGACAGCATGCTCATCATCCGTTTATTAGTCTGTTATTTTGATCGTCTCAACACACTTTAAGTGGTCTGGAGCGGAGAGCCCGAGACACCTGCTGGAAAAGCGTTAGCCGAAGACCCCGCAGAGCGCAGCTCGAGGAGGCTAAGGCAACGCCCGCAGCGGAAATCCGAAGGATATTCAAGAAAAAGAAGACTGTAGCCAAAGGAGCATTAGGCTCACTTTGGCTACAGTCTGAGCAGTTCCGCGATTGTGCGGAACTGCTTTTTTTCGAGAGCGGTGAAGTTGCCTGACATTCAAGGCAGTTTGTTAAACATCCGCCCAAATCAGGTTCAATTCTCCGGGAGCTTGATCGTCGCCGGGTCGATCAGCTCGTAGCCTTTCCCGCGCAGGCCGTCGATGATCCGCGGAAGCGCGGCGGACGTCCATTCCCGGTCGTGCATGAGCAGGTTTGCCCCGTTGTTGAGGTATTCGGAGTTCACCATAATGTCCGCAAGTGCGTCGGCGTCCATATACTGCTTCTCCCAGTCATAGCCGTATGTCCAGTTCATGAGGAGCATGCCTTCATCGGAAACGAGCTGCCGGCTGAAGTCGGTGTTGGAGCCGAACGGAGCCCGGAAAAAGCGGGGCTTCTCTCCGATGACCGACTCCACGATTTCATTGACGCCGAGGATTTCTTCGCGTTGCTGATCCTCAGACAGTTCTTTCAGGTTGGCGTGCGTCATCGTGTGGTTCCCGATCGGGAAGCCCATGTCGTGGATCTCTTTCAGCATCTCCTTGCCCGAATCAGAATCCAGGAAGTGACCGTTGACGAAAAAGATGGCCGGTGCGTCTTTTTCGATGAGCGTCTTGGCAATTTCCAGCGCATGCTTGTCGGGTGCATCGTCAAATGTCAGCAGTGCGGCTTGCGGATTCGCGTCGCCGACCGGTTGGAATGACCAGGTTGCTTCGTTCAGCTCATACAGCGGCTCGGCCGGTAATTCAGCTTCTTCTTCTGTTTCTTCAGCCGTCTCTTTGTCCCCTTCCCCGGCGCCGCCCGTTTCTTCGCCGCCGGACTGATCTTCTTCCGGCTGACCGCCGGCCGGCACCGTTTCCCCCTCGCCGGTGGCAGCGGAGTTGTTGTCCTTGCTGCCATTGCCGCATGCGCCGAGCAGAAGCAGTGCGGCAACGGCTATGTACATCAGCCATGTTGTCTTTCTCATATTGTCCACTCTCCCTTCGAATTTCCAGTCTATCACGCACGCTCCCGCCCATGCAATGAACTCAGGACATCCGGACGGCCGGGCTTGCACATAAAAAAAGAGCTGCCCCGGCGGCCGGTTCGGCCTTCGGGACAGCTCTTTGAATGTCCAAAGATTACTTCAGGATGTGGATCGGCGAGCCGAGGACGACTTCCGCCGCCTCCATCGAGATTTCGCCGAGAGTCGGGTGGGCATGGATCGTCATGGCGATGTCTTCCACCGTCATGCCGGCTTCAATGGCCAGTCCGAGTTCTGCGATCATGTCGGATGCACCTGTGCCGACGATCTGGGCACCGAGAAGCAGTCCGTCTTCTTTGCGCGAAACGAGCTTCACAAAGCCGTCGGTTGCATCAAGCGCAAGTGCGCGGCCGTTTGCGCCGAACGGGAATTTGCCCGCCGTCACTTCGTAGCCTTCGTCTTTCGCCTGCTGCTCGCTCAGGCCGACCGTCGCGAGTTCCGGATCCGTGAAGCACACAGCAGGGATGGCCATGTAGTCCACTTCGGATTTTTCTCCGGCAATCGCTTCGGCTGCGACCTTGCCTTCGTAGGAAGCTTTGTGGGCAAGCTGAGGACCCGGTACGATGTCGCCGATCGCGAAGATGCTGGACACGCTTGTCCGTCCCTGGCGGTCCACTTCGATGAGGCCGCGTTCGCCGAACTTCACGCCGGCTTCCTCAAGGCCCATTTCATCCGTGTTCGGACGGCGGCCGACGGTGACGAGCACGTAGTCGGCTTCGACTTTCTTCTCTTCGCCGCCGGCTTCGTATGTGACCGTCACGCCGTTCTCGGTTTCTGCTGCGCCTTTTGCCATGGCGCCCGTGACGATTTCAACGCCTTTTTTCTTGAGGCCTTTTTTGACGATCTGCGTCATCTGCTTTTCAAAGCCCGCGAGGATGTCCTTCGCGCCTTCGAGGATCGTCACTTCGGAGCCGAGGTTCGCATAAGCCGAACCCAGTTCGGTACCGATGTAGCCGCCGCCGATGACGACGAGCTTGCCCGGCACTTCTTCGAGCGACAGCGCGCCGGTCGAATCGATGATCCGCTTCGAGAACTTAAACGAAGGGATTTCCACCGGACGGGAGCCGGTCGCCAGAATGACGTTGTTGAATTTATAAGTCTGGGCAGATTTTTCGTCCATCACCCGGACCGTGTGCGCATCAACGAAGTACGCTTCGCCTTTTACGATTTCCACCTTGTTGCCTTTCAGGAGGCCTTCGACACCGCCCGTCAATTTCTTGACGACGCTGTTTTTGAATTCCTGGGCTTTGGAGAAGTCGATTTTCGCGTCGGAGGTCGTAATGCCCATTGCGTCGGCACCTTGCGCATCCACATAGCGATGGCCGACGGAGATGAGGGCTTTCGACGGGATGCAGCCGACGTTCAGGCAAACGCCGCCAAGGCTTCCGCGTTCCACGATCGTCACTTTCTGCCCGGTCTGCGCGGCACGGATCGCCGCAACGTATCCCCCTGGGCCGGATCCGATGACGAGTGTGTCCGTTTCAATTGGAAAATCACCTACTACCATTGTTTTACGCCTCCATTAGTAAAAGTTCCGGATTTGCGAGCAGCTTCTTGATATGGTTCAGCGCCTGCTGTGCCGTGACGCCGTCGATCATCCGGTGATCATAGCTCAACGATAATGCTAACATAGGAGCGGCCATGATTTCACCATTTTTGACAACAGGTTTCTCTGCAATCCGACCGATTCCGAGGATCGCGACTTCCGGGTGGTTGATCACCGGGGTGAACCACTGGCCGTTCGCCGATCCGAGGTTCGAGATGGAGATGGAGCCGCCCTTCATTTCATTCGGGGCGAGCTTGCCGTCGCGCGCCTTCCCTGCTAGCTGATTGATTTCATCCGACACGGCGAACACCGATTTGCGGTCCGCATGCTTGATGACCGGAACGAGAAGTCCGCGGTCCGTGTCGGCCGCAATGCCGATGTTGTAGTAGTGCTTCTGGACGACTTCCTCGGTGTTGTCATCATACGACACGTTCAGCTGCGGATATTTCCGGAGCGTGGAAACGAGCGCCTTGACGACGTAAGGAAGATAAGTCAGCTTGATGCCTTCTTCGGCGGCAATCTCCTTGAACTTGCGGCGGTGTTCCACAAGCGCCGTGACGTCCACTTCGTCGAGGTGCGTGACGTGCGGGGCGGTGTGCTTGGAATTGACCATCGCCTTTGCGATCGCTTTGCGGATCGGAGAGATCTTCTCCCGGGTTTCCGGGAAGTCGCCTTCCGGAACCGTTGCCTTTGCCGCAGCCGGCTGCTCCTGCTCTTGTGGCGCCTGCGCCGCTTCTGCCGAAGGAGCTTCCTGTTCCTGTTTTTGTCCGCCGCTCAGGAACGAATCAATGTCCTCTTTGAGCACACGGCCGTTTTTGCCGCTGCCTTCCACTTCGCGGATGTTGACGTCATGGTCGCGTGCATATTTGCGCACGGACGGCATGGCGATGACGCGACGTCCGTCTGTTTCTTTTCCGGCAGACTGTGCCGGAGCCGAAGGTACGCCTTCTTCCTTGCCGCCTTTAGGGGCTTCCGCCTTTTCCACATCCTGGCCCGATTCCAGTGTCGACTGGACCTGCGCCTCTGTTTCCTCCGTGCCGGCCGTGTCTTCCTCTCCCTCGTGGTCGGGGGAGTCGATCCGGATGATCACATCTCCGACGACGGCCACTTCGCCTTCCTGGACGAGGACTTCCTCGACCGTTCCGCCGACCGGCGACGGGATTTCAACGACGGCCTTGTCGTTCTGGATTTCACAGAGTGTGTCATCTTCCTCGATCGTATCGCCTTTTCCGACAAACCATTTTACGATCTCGCCTTCATGGATCCCCTCGCCGATGTCCGGCAACCGAAATTCATAAGCCACGCCTCTCACCCTTCCTTTCGCTCAATGATCAAAATCCGAGAACTTTTTTCGCTGTTTCCATGATGTCGCTTGCATCCGGGAGCCATGTGTTTTCCCCTTGGGCAAACGGATAAATCGTATCCGGTGCCGCTACGCGGAGAACCGGCGCTTCCAGGCTCAGGATGGCACGCTCGGTGATTTCAGAAACGACGTTCGCAGCAATGCCCGCCTGGCGCTGGGCCTCCTGGACGACAATCGCACGGTTCGTCTTTTCAACGGAAGAGATGATCGTGTCGATATCGAGCGGCTGGACGGTGCGCAGGTCGATCACTTCAACGGAATGCCCTTCCTTCTCGAGCGCTTCCGCCGCCTTCAGGCTTTCACGGACCATTGCGCCGTATGTGATGATGGACAGGTCCGTTCCTTCCCGCTTGACGGCCGCCTTGCCGAGCGGAATCGTGTATTCCTCTTCGGGCACTTCTTCGCGGAACGAGCGGTACAGCTTCATGTGCTCAAGGTAGATGACCGGATCTTCATCGCGGATGGCCGAGATGAGAAGGCCTTTCGCGTCATACGGACCGGACGGGATGACCACTTTGAGTCCGGGCTGCTGTGCCATGAGGCCTTCCAGGTTGTCTGCGTGCATTTCCGGTGTCGCAACGCCGCCGCCGAACGGCGAACGGATCGTCACCGGCGCATGCATCTTGCCTGCCGTGCGGAAGCTCAGCCGGGCAAGCTGCCCGCTGATGGAGTCCATCACTTCAAAGACAAAGCCGAAGAACTGGATTTCCGGAACCGGGCGGAAACCTTGCATGGCCAGGCCGATCGCCAGGCCGCCGATTCCTGATTCTGCGAGCGGCGTATCGAACACGCGGTCTTCGCCGAATTCTTTCTGGAGGCCTTCCGTGGCGCGGAAGACGCCGCCGTTGACCCCGACGTCCTCACCAAAGACGAGGACATTTTCATCATTTTTAAGCTCTGTACGGAGGGCATCCGTAATGGCCTGGATCATCGTCAATTGTGCCATCGGTTACTTCGACTCCTTCTCTGTGTAAATGTCGAGTTGTTCTTGGACGTTTTGCGGCATGTCGCCTTTGTACATGATCTTGAGGAAGTCGCTCACTTTCTGTTTCGGAGCGGCGTCCGCTTTTTTGATCGCAGCCTTGATCTCTTCCTTGGCACGCTCGATCACTTCATTTTCCTTTTCTTCGTTCCAGAGGCCCTTCGCCTCCATATACTTGCGGAAACGGATGAGCGGATCGCGTTTTTCCCACTCGGAATCCGTTTCGGATGTACGGTAGCGGGTCGGGTCGTCCCCTGCCATCGTGTGCGGACCATAGCGGTAGCACATCGTTTCGATGAGTGTCGGGCCGCCGCCGTTGAGCGCGCGTTCGCGTGCCTGCTTCGTCACCGCATAGACGGCAAGCGCATCCATCCCGTCGACAAGAACGCTCGGAATGCCTGCAGCCACGCCTTTTTGTGCAAGTGTCTTCGCTGCGGTCTGCAGCTCGCGGGGCGTCGAGATGGCGTACTGGTTGTTCTGGATGAAGAAAATGGCCGGCGCGTTGTAGGCACCCGCGAAGTTGATTCCTTCATAGAAATCCCCCTGAGACGTTCCGCCGTCACCCGTGTAGGTGACGACGACCGACTTTTCGCCACGCTTCTGTTTGCCGAGCGCGACGCCGGCCGCCTGGATGTACTGGGCGCCGATGATGATCTGCGGCATGAAAATGTTGACGCCGTCAGGAATTTCGCTGCCCTGGAAATGTCCGCGGGACCAGAGGAACGCAAGGTCAAGCGGCAGTCCGTGCCAGACGATCTGCGGAACATCCCGGTAACCCGGCAGGATGAAGTCGTCTTTTTCAAGCGCAAAGTGTGATGCCAGCTGGGATGCTTCCTGCCCGGCCGTCGGCGCATAAAAACCGAGGCGGCCCTGGCGGTTGAGGGAGATCGAACGCTGGTCCAAGATCCGTGTCCAGACCATGCGTGTCATCAGTTCGGTCAATTCCTCATCGGAAAGTCCCGGATCCAGCTCCTTGTTGACGATTTCCCCCTCTTCATTCAGAATCTGGAACATCTCAAATTTCTCTTCGATCTCACGGAGCGTTTGTTCCGGATCGAGTCGGTTCGACTTTTTGGCAGCCATGTTCTGCAACTCTCCTTTTCTGTATTATCGGGTATGCCTCTTGCGGGTGGTACAACTTCTCACGAATGAATTATACAAGAACGGAAAAGTCCGGTCAATGCAACGATTTGAAAGCGCTTTTAGTATTAGTACACAACCCTTCAATTCAGCAACTGTATTAGCACATCAACTTCTTTTGTACCATATCAAAAAAGCACCATATCCTATCCTTTCCCGGTCGCAGTGACCGAAAAACTATCGTTGTCCGTCTTGAGATGCTTTCTCCGCCCAGTTAACCATGCCCCGCATCTTGGGGAAGCATGCGGAAAATCGCCGGCTGTCCGGCAAATCCTCTCTTTGGGCATTGAAAAAGGGCGCCCGCCGGCACCCCTGATTTGTTGCAGTGATTACTTTGAGCTGTCCTCTTCCATGCGGTCAAATGCTTTCGCTTTCAGTTCATTGACCCGTTCCGTCGTCTCGTTGAATTCACCGAGCGCGGCGCGGACTTCGTCATTTTTTGCATTGACTGCGTCGGCCTGGTCCTGGATCTCTTTGAAGTCGGCCCCTTCTTCGGTCAGCATGGCGTACAGCTTCTTCTGAAGATCCGCCGCTTCCCGGTAGAGCTTGGAGTAGTCATGCTGCGCTGCGTAACGGCTTTCCATCGCATCTTTCAGTTCACCGATTGCTTTTTTCGCCGATTCGTCATCCGTCTTCACGTCATCGAGAGCGGCGAGTTTTTTTTCCGCGTTCCCGACCGACTCGTCTCCCTTGTCCAGGAGGGTCAGCCGCTCATCGACCGATTCGTCCGCTTCTTTCACCATGCCGGAAAGTTTGTCGGCATCGTCTTTCGTCAGTTCCATCATCGAGCTGAACAGCTTGCTTTCTTTTTTCTCAAGGCCGGCCATGTCTTCCTGTGATTCCAGGAAAGGTTTTTCCTCCTCCTGGATGTCGCTGACGGCACCGGCGAGCTTGTCATGGGCGGATGCACCGAACGAACAGGCGGAAAGGAACAGGGCCGCGGCCAGTGCCGTGCCTGCAATTTTCTTTTTCACTTCCTTCAATCCTCCCGTCCCTTCTTAGTTCCTTTTACTATATTAGGAGTTTCGGCCGTTTTCAATGAAATCGGGCATTTTTATTTCATGCATGCCCCTTCCGCGATATACTAATGGTAATGCCAAGTCGCACGAAAGGAAGTCTGCAACATGATTACGATGGATCGGATTATCCGGGAAGGCCATCCGACGCTCCGCATGAAAGCGGAAGAGATGGCCCTCCCTTTGTCGGAGGAAGAAAAAGAGACTGCCCGGCAAATGCTCGAATTCCTCAAGAACAGCCAAAATCCCGAGATAGCCGAACGATACGGTCTTCGTCCGGGGATCGGCCTGGCCGCCAACCAGATTGATGTCCCGAAGAGAATGTTCGCGCTGCACATTGTCGATGAAGACAGCGAGCCCGTCAGCTTCGTCATCGTCAACCCGAAAATCGCCAGCCACTCCGGCGCAAAGGCCTATCTTCCCGGCGGCGAAGGATGCTTGTCGGTCGACCGGGAAGTCCCGGGCTTCGTCCCCCGCTATGCAAAAGTGACGATCAAAGGCTTCACGCCTGACGGGGAGCCGATCAAGCGACGGCTGAAGGGACTGCCGGCAATCGCATTCCAGCACGAGCTCGATCATCTGAACGGTGTCATGTTCTACGATCACATCGATCCCGATGAACCGTTCAGAAACTATCCCGATGCAAAGCCGCTCGGAGAAAACGAATAAAAAAACGGCAAGGGGCCCTAAAGGATGCCTCTTGCCTTTTTGATTTGACCGATGGACGTTCAGACGAGACCGAGCTCTTCAAGAATGCGTGCGATGCCGTCTTCCGCCACGTCTCCGGCCACGTAGTCGGCCAGCCGTTTCACTTCGTCATGCCCGTTCCCCATCGCGACGCCGATTCCGGCGGCCGCCAGCATCTCCCGGTCATTCAAGCCGTCGCCAAATGCAATCGCATCCTCCATCTTCAGACCCTCCCGCTCCAGGATATGTTCCATGCCGGCGGCCTTTGACGCACCGCCGGGAAGGATGTCGCAGCTGACGCGCTGCCAGCGGACGAATTCCACTTCAGGGAAAGTTTTTCTGTAGCCTTCTTCTTCCTCTTCTTTGCAGAAAAGGAGCGCCTGGTGCACCGGGTGGCGTTTGTAAAAATCCGCTTCGACCCTCGGGTAAGTGATCTTGAGTGTGCCAAGGCCCTCCCGGACATACCCGTGCCCTTCACCGGAAGCGACCATCTCGCTGTCGTCCATGTAGACGAGCGGATGGCCGCGCCGGTCTGCTTCCTGCTTGATCCGCCCCAGCAGCACCGGGTCGTGTGTGCCCTGGTGAACAACTGCGCCGCGGTGGACGACATACTGTCCGTTGAAACAGACATACGTGTCGATCTCCAGCTCATCAAGCACCGGCTGCACCATGAAAGGCGCCCGGCCGGTTGCAATGGCGATCAGATGGCCGTTGTTCCGTGCCGCTAAAATGGCCTTTTTCGCTGACGCGGGAAGCTTCTTCTCATGGTCATAGAGCGTACCGTCAATATCGAAAAACAAAATTTTACCCAAGCACATTTCCTCCTCCCAAACTTTGAAAAACACTTGACAGAACATTCATTCATGCATATAATAGGGACAAGGAGTGATTGCCATGCTGAAACGCTTGAAGCGTCGATGGTTGAAACGGCTCAATGGCATCCTCGGCAAAAAGTCCATTGCATGATGATTCGCCCCCGCTCATACCGGGGGCTTTTCTTTATTTCGCGGGGCCTGCATGCTATTATAAAGGATATGGCAAGTATTTGAACGTGAAAAAGGAGAGCAGAAGATGATCTACAAAGTATTTTACCAAGAGAACATGCATGAAGTGCCGGTCCGCGAAAACACAAAATCCATGTATGTCGAGGCAGAGAACGAGCGCCAGGTCCGCGCTAGCGTGAAGGAACGCGGCTACAACATCGAATACATCCAGCTGCTGGAAGGCGGGCATCTTGAATATGAGATGAAGTCCGAGAACTTCCACGTTGAGCAGGTGTAATCCGGATGAAGTCTGTAAAAAATGACCAGACAGCCGTTTTCGCACTGGGCGGACTGGGCGAAATCGGCAAAAACACGTACGCGGTCCAGTTTCAGGATGAAATCATCCTGATCGACGCGGGTATCATGTTCCCTGACGATGACCTTCTCGGGATCGACTACATCATCCCGGATTATACGTACATCGAACGGAACGCAGATAAGATCAAGGGCCTTTTCGTCACACACGGCCACGAAGACCATATCGGCGGAATTCCTTATCTTTTGAAGAAAGTCAACATCCCTGTGTATGGCGGCAAGCTCGCACTTGGGCTCCTGCGCAACAAACTCGAAGAACACGGCCTGCTTCGCCGTACGAAGCTCATTGAAATCAAAGAAGACGACGTGATCAAATTCCGCAAAACCTCGGTCAGCTTTTTCCGGACGACACACAGCATTCCGGACGCCTTCGGAATTGTCGTGAAAACGCCTCCGGGCAACATTGTCCACACCGGTGACTTTAAGTTCGACTTCACACCGGTCGGCGAGCCGGCCAACCTCGCGAAAATGGCACAGATCGGGGAGGAAGGCGTCCTTTGCCTCCTGTCGGACAGCACGAATGCGGAAGTTCCGGACTTCACGATGTCCGAGAAGAAAGTCGGCGAAAGCATCGACGAGATCTTCCGCAAGGTGGACGGCCGCATCATCTTCGCGACGTTCGCGTCCAACATCTACCGGCTCCAGCAGGCGGTGACCGCGGCGATCAAGCACGGACGGAAAATCGCCGTGTTTGGCCGCAGCATGGACAACGCCATCACGATCGGCCGCGAACTCGGCTATATCGACGCGCCGAAGGAAATGTTCGTCGACACCCAGACGCTCAACCGGCTTCCGGCCAATGAAGCACTGATCCTGTGCACGGGCAGCCAGGGCGAGCCGATGGCGGCCCTTTCCCGGATCGCCAACGGTACGCACCGGCAGATCCAGATCCAGCCTGGCGACACTGTCATCTTTTCGTCTTCCCCGATTCCGGGCAACATCGCGAGCGTCAACCGGACAATCAATCTGCTGTTCCGGGCGGGCGCCGAAGTCATCCACGGATCGCTCAACAATATCCACACATCCGGGCACGGCTCCCAGCAGGAACAGAAGCTCATGCTCCGCCTGATCAAGCCGAAGTTCTTCATGCCGATCCACGGCGAATACCGGATGCTGAAGATGCACAAGTCCCTGGCCGTCCAATGTGACGTGCCGGAGGAAAACATCTTTATCATGGAAAACGGCGACGTGCTGGCGCTCGGTTCCGACGAAGCCCGCCTTGCCGGCCGTGTTCCGTCGGGTGATGTGTACATCGACGGAAGCGGGATCGGCGACATCGGCAACGTGGTTCTGCGCGACCGCCGGGTTCTTTCCGAGGACGGCCTCGTCATTGTGGTCGTCACGCTCAACAAAGCAAAAGGCAAGATCGTCTCCGGCCCCGACCTCATCTCCCGCGGATTCGTCTACATGCGTGAGTCGGGCGCGATGATCAACGAAGCCCAGTCGATGCTGAACCGCAGGCTCCGCCAGTCGGTCGCCTCGTCAAAAGAGCCGGATCCCGAAGCCCTGAAAAGCCAGATTTCCGACATACTCGGACCATACCTGTTTGACAAAACCAAACGCCGGCCGATGATTTTGCCGGTCGTCATGGAAGTCTGATTTATAAGTTCTGCCGCATCCTTCCAGGAGGATGCGGTTTTTTGTTATGGGTGAATGTCGGGATTGCGCCCGCGAATGTCGGGATTGACGCTCCGAATGTCGGGATTGCGCCCGCGAATGTCTGGATAATACCCTACATCGTCGGGAAAGCACTAACGTCCAGATCTCTATGTAAGTAGAAGAAGAAATCCGCGAGACACCTGCGTGAACAGCGTCCGTCGAAGACCCCGCAGAGCGGAGCTCGAGGAGGCTGAGGCAACGCCCGCGGTAAGCGAGCGGATTTCTTCGACTGATGGAGTTTACACAAGACTAATGTGCGAGTGGAATCGCAAAGGCTGCGAGTGAGCGCGTTGATGGCTCGAGTGGAATCATACAACCCTTGAGTGAGCGCGAAGGCTTTATTTAGACATGATCTGATAAGCCGCTCTGAATGTTGCACCACAGTCAGAAAAGCCGCAGGCCCGGGGGCATGCGGCTTGTTTTTAATTAGTGAAGGGCCTTCTTCTCGAACCGGAGGATATCGCCGTCCGAGCCGATGATGATCAGGATGTCGCCGAGCTGGATTTGTTCGTCGGCCATCGGGGAGACGACGACCTCCTCCCCTCGTTTGATGGCGACGATGTTGATGCCGTAGCGTGCGCGGATGTCCAGGTCGAGGATTGTATGGCCGGCGAGCAGTTCGTTCGCCTTGATCTCCATGATGGAGTGCTCATCCGATAATTCCAGATAATCCAGGATGTTATTGGACATCATATTATTGGCGATCCGGATACCCATGTCCCGTTCCGGGTGGACGACCTGGTCGGCGCCGATTTTCTGCAGTACTTTTGCATGGTAGTCATTTTGGGCCTTGACGGTGATCTTGGCGACGCCGAGTTCCTTCAGGATGAGCGTCGTCAGGATGCTCGACTGGATGTGCTCGCCGATCGCCACGATGACATGCTCGAAGTTCCGGATGCCGAGTGACACGAGCGCCTGCTCGTCCGTCGTGTCTGCGGCGACCGCCTGCGTGGCAATCGCTGCAAATTCATCGACCCGCTCGGAATCCCGGTCGATCGCCAGGACATCCGCCCCCTGCTGGATCAGTTCGCGGACGATGCTGCCGCCGAACCGGCCGAGGCCGATGACCACAAATTCTTTTTTCATGTTCCGGTCCTCCGTCTGTCTGGATTGCCTTCCTGCGGGCAGCCGTGTTTATCGGCATGCCGCTTGAGGGAATGTGTTTTATGAATACCGGGCTGATCAGCTCCGGTTGTGCGGACGTTTTGGACGGGCGGAACAAAATTGGCAAGATGGATCGCTGCAGGCCTCTTCCCGCCACTCATTGCATTCGGCGCAGTAGGCAGCATCGTATGTCGCATCATACGACAGTGGCTCCAGGCAGACTTCGCAATAATCGTCGAGTTCCTCATAGGGGATGATCCGGTCTTTCGTCATCAGGAAAATCCCTTCGACGACCGGGGAGACATTGTTCCGCCCCTTTCTGCCGCCGGGGTTCAGGAAGAAGTTATTTCTTTGTTCCAATTGGCTGCCCCTCCTTTTTCCATTAGTGTACCACATCCAAACAAAACAACAATGAATCGCGGTGAATTTATGGAAGTGATTGCAGAGCCGGCCGATTTTACGGTGACGGAAGCCCATCTGGCATTCGTCCTTCCGTTTGCCTACCGAAAGAAGAAGGCCCGGCAGGCAACCGTCGCCCTTGAGCAAGACGGCTTTAAATTTTTTTCATTGGACGATTCCGCTTCTCTGAAGGCCATCTATCCGGAGGGTGTCCAGGTCATGCGGGAAGAGCTCGATCAGTATTTCCTCCCCTATGTGGAGCAAAAACTGTTCCCGGAATCTCCGGAGGATTACGGGTTCCGCCGGTTTTCGAAACCGATCTGCGAAGAATACATTCTCGAAGTGAAGGACCGCTCCTATCCATTCCGGATCATCAGCATCGACATTACGCTCGCCCCGTTCGGGCTGGCGTTCCTGACAACCCGTGTGGAGCTGCTGACCGGTCCTCTCCCCCTTTCCGGCATCCTGGACTTCAACCAGCACTTCCGGGCGGCCGAAAATAAGCTGAAGGAAGAAAAAGGAACATCAATCCACTGCAACGACGGGGAGTTTTACGAAAACATCCATGACTTTCTTCTTGGACGAATGGCGGCGGCCATGAAGCCGTTCATCATCCACGATGAGCGGCTGACCGGCTATTTCGGGAGCCTCCCCTACTTTGAAGATGAACGGATGTACGTCCATGCCTTTTACTTCACAGAGCCCGGCACGGAAATTTCCGATGAACAGCTTTTTCGCATCGGACGTGTGGACGGCCTGGATGCGCATGGAAACCGATTCATCTCAACGACCAACAGGAAATACGTCCAGGACTACTTGGACAAATATCTCCATGACCGATGGGCGCCGGGTTATTATCTGCTGACGACTGACTACACGTTCGCGGCGATTTCGACGAAGCCGCGGTCGGAGATGGAACGACCGCTTGCCCATTTCATGAGCACGCATTACTACAACTTCCTCATCCACTACTTTTACCGGATCATGCTGCTGCGCGTCTCGTTTGAATACAGCCGCCTGAAATGGGACAAAGACGAGGAATTCCTGAAGCGCCTCATCCAGCTCATCACGATCTTTTCTTCCTGGTATTACTTCGAGCATATCAGCGCGCGCCAGGAAGGAAAGGAACTCGGACGGCGTTTCCGTGAAGCGTTCACGCTCGATGTCCTGTACCGGGAAGTGAAGGAAACCCTCGATGAACTTTACCGTGTCCAGGAAAACTCGGCCACGTCACGGATGAACCTGCTCCTGTTCTTCCTCACCGTGTTCACGGTGATATCCGGGATTTATGGCATGAACTTGGTCATTGACGACTGGAAAGACGATACAAGCTGGACGGAGATCGAATCTTACGGCTTTTTCGAGTGGATTTCCCTGCTCACCGCCGTGATTGGAATTGCCTTGTCCGTTTACCTGTCCGTCACTACGCTCGGCCGCACGCTTTGGCGTAAGCTACGGATGAGATGGAATGATATGGACCTTTGATCAAGCGGCCGATGTTTCCGGCCGCTTTTTTTGCTTGCAATCCTCCACTGTTTTTGTATAATGAAACGTGTTTTACTAAACTTTAAGTTTGATAACAGTAAACCGACGGGAGGAATCCCGATGCAAATCGGAAAAAAGATCAAGCGGCTCCGGCTGAAAAAAGGACTGACCCAAGAAGAGCTGGGCGAACGGACAGATTTAAGCAAAGGCTACATTTCCCAATTGGAGCGGGACCTCACCTCCCCTTCCATCGAAACGCTTTTCTCCCTGCTGGAAGTGCTCGGTTCGTCGCCGAAAGAGTTTTTCGATGACGGGGCCGAGCGGCGGGAAATTGTATTCCGCAAAGACGAGCACACGCTGAACACGGATGCCGAACGGAAATTCACCGTCCGCTGGCTCGTTTCCGAATCAAACGAAAACTTGATGGAGCCGGTGCTCCTCACACTCGGACCCGGCGGTCGGTTCAAGGAATTCGAGCCGTCCCTCTCGGAAACGTTCATCTACGTCCTCAAGGGGAAGATCAAGATTGAGCTTGGCAAAGAAACTTTCCTGGCCGCGGCGGGGGACGCCGTCTATTACGAGGCGGCGGATGACCACCGGGTCTCAAACGCCGGACAGACCGATGCGGAGTGCCTGCTCGTGGCAACCGAATCCTATCTTTGACGAAACTGGAGGTTTGACATTGACTACACAGCCCATCATCCGATTTGAAGGCGTCACCAAGCGGTACAGCGACGATGCGACCGTCCTGGACAACATCAGCTTCGAAATGGAACGCGGGAAATTTTACACGCTGCTCGGTCCGTCCGGCTGCGGCAAAACGACGATTCTCCGGCTGATCGCCGGATTCATCGAGCCGACCGACGGACGGATTTTATTCAACGGCAAGAACATCAATGACGTTCCGCCGAACGAACGCCAGGTGAATACCGTCTTTCAAGACTATGCGCTCTTCCCCCACCTGAATGTGTTTGAAAATGTCGCATTCGGCCTGAGGATCAAAAAAGTGAAGCAGGCCGAGGTGAAGAAGCGGGTCGGGGAGGCGCTCAAGTTCGTCAATCTCGAAGGATACGAGAACCGCGAGATTTCCGAGATGTCCGGCGGCCAGCGACAGCGGGTCGCCATCGCCCGGGCCATCGTGAACGATCCGGAGATTATCCTGCTCGATGAACCGCTCTCCGCGCTTGATCTGAAGCTGCGCACCGAGATGCAGTATGAATTGCGGGAGCTGCAGCAGCGCCTCGGCAAGACTTTCATCTTCGTCACGCACGACCAGGAAGAGGCGCTTGCGATGTCGGATGAGATCTTCGTCATGAATGCGGGCAAGATCGTCCAGTCCGGCACGCCGATCGACATTTACGACGAGCCGATCAACCGGTTCGTCGCGGATTTCATCGGCGAGTCCAACATTGTCGACGGAGTCATGATCCGGGACCGGCTCGTACGCTTTGCCGGCAAGGAATTCGAATGCGTGGATGCCGGCCTGGATCCGAACGAGAAAATCGAAGTCGTCATCCGGCCGGAAGACCTGGAGATCACTTCTTCCGAGAAAGGGAAACTCGTCGTCTCGGTCGACACCCAGCTGTTCCGGGGCGTCCACTATGAACTGTCGACGTACGACAAGGACGGCAATGAGTGGCTCGTCCACTCCACCCGGAAAGCGCAGGTGGGCGATGAAATCGGACTCGATTTTGACGCAGAGGCGATCCACGTCATGAGGCTGAACGAGACCGAAGAAGACTTTGACCGGAGGCTCGAGTCTTACGAGGTGACGGGTTATGCAGAGTAAGGCCGCCCGCGCGTTCTACCTCATTCCGTACGGCGCCTGGATCCTGCTGTTCGTCATTGCTCCGATTGCACTTGTCGGCTATTACTCGCTGTTCGATTTGGACGGAGGGTTCACACTCGGAAATTACCGGAACTTCTTCTCGTCGATCTATCTTCGGCTCACGCTGAGCTCGTTCTGGTATGCGTTCCTGATTACATTGTTTTCCCTTGTGATCTCCTACCCGACGGCGTATTTCCTGACAAAAACGAAGCACAAGCAGCTCTGGCTGCTGCTCATCATCATCCCGTCCTGGATCAACCTGCTGCTGAAAACGTACGCGTTCATCGGCATTTTCGGCCAGTACGGTCCGATCAATGCGTTTTTCGCCGCAATCGGGATCGGGCACCGGCAGCTCCTGTTCACCGATTTCAGCTTCGTGTTCGTATCGGTGTATATTTTCATCCCGTTCATGATTCTGCCGATCTTCAATGCGATCGACCGGCTGAATCCCGCGCTCATCGATGCATCGCGTGATCTCGGCGCAAACTCCTGGACGACATTCCGCCGGGTCATCCTGCCGCTCACGATGAACGGCGTCAAGTCCGGGATCCAGGTCACCTTCATTCCCGCGCTGTCGCTGTTCATGATCACGCGGCTCATCGCCGGCAACAAGGTCATCACGCTCGGCACCGCCATCGAGCAGCAGTTCCTCGTCACTCAAAACTGGGGAATGGGATCGACGATCGCCGTCTTCCTCATCCTGTTCATGTTCATCATCATGCTCTTCACCGAGCAGAGGGAAAAAGGAGGGTCCGGACATGGGAAAAACCGCTAAGGGGCAGAAGCTGTTCCTCGGACTCGTCTTTTTGATCTTGTATGCCCCGATCTTCTTTCTGATTTTTTATTCGTTCAACTCGGGCGGGACGATGTCATCTTTTGAATCGTTCACTTGGGAGCATTATGCAGCGGTGTTCGAAGACACCCGGCTCATCATGATCGTCTTCAACACGGTGATCGTCGCCCTCCTGTCTTCACTGCTCGCGACGACGATCGGTGTCCTCGGCGCGCTTGCGATCGTCTATCTGAAAAACCGCAAGCTCCGCAACACCCTGCTGTCGCTGAACAACGTGCTCATCGTCAGTCCGGACGTCATCATCGGCGCGTCGTTCCTCATCCTGTTCACATCTCTCGGCGTCAAGCTCGGGTTTACGTCTGTTCTTGTCTCGCATATCGCCTTCAGCGTGCCGATCGTTGTCTTGATGGTGTTGCCGAAACTGCTGGAGATGAGCGACTCTCTCATCGACGCAGCGCGCGACCTCGGCGCTTCCGGCAAGGATGTGCTCACCCGTGTCATCATCCCGTACATCAAACCGGGCATTTTTGCGGGCTTTTTCCTGGCCCTCACTTATTCGCTCGATGACTTCGCCGTGACGTTCTTCGTCACCGGCAACGGCTTCAGCACGCTGTCCGTCGAAATCTATTCAATGGCTCGCACCGGCGTGACGCTCACCATCAATGCGCTGTCCGGCCTGCTGTTCATCGTCACAGTCGGGCTCGTCCTCGGCTATTATGCACTGAACCGCCGGGGCAAAACGCCGATCACGGGGGTGAAGAGATGAAGGACATCATCCGGGCGGCACTGGCCGTCCTCATCGCATCGGCACTGCTCATCTGGGCGAATGCCGAGCTCGGCAAAACTTCCGGCAAGGCGGGCGCCGACACGATCACCGTCTACAACTGGGGCGAATACATCGATCCGGACCTGCTGAAGCAATTCACGGAGGAAACCGGCATCCGGGTCGTCTATGAAACGTTCGACTCCAACGAAGCGATGATGACGAAGATCCAGCAGGGCGGCACTTCCTACGATGTCGCCGTCCCGTCGGAATATATGATCGAGAAAATGAGGGAGAACAACCTCCTCATCCCGCTGGACCACTCGAAGCTCCCGAACCTGAAGCATATCGATCCGTACTTCCTGGACCTGCCGTTCGATCCGGACAATGAATACTCCATCCCGTTCTTCTGGGGAACGCTCGGCATCGTCTTCAATCCCGAACTGCTCGGGGGACAATACGACTTCAGCAGCTGGGATGATCTGTGGGATCCCGCCCTCAGACAAAAAGTGATTCTTGTCGACAGCGCACGCGAAGTGGTCGGGATGGGGCTGAATATTCTCGGCTACTCCCTGAACTCGACGGACAGGCGGGAACTCGATGAGGCTTCCGCGAAGTTGTCCGAGCTTGCACCGAATGTAAAAGCGATCATCGGGGACGAAATCACCCAGATGATGCAGCGCAATGAAGCATCCGTCGCCCTCACCTGGTCCGGCCAGGCTGCGGATATGATGAGCGAAAATGACTCGCTCGACTATGCCGTTCCCGAGGAAGGCTCCAATCTCTGGTTCGACAACATGGTCATCCCGAAAACGGCGGCCAACATTGACGGCGCCCACAAATTCATCAACTTCATGCTCGATCCGGAAGTGGCCGCGCAAAACGCGGATTACGTCGGCTATTCCACGCCGAACAAAGATGCCCTTGGCCTGATGGATCCGGAAGTTGTCAATGACGAACGATTCTATCCCGACGAAGAGACCCGCGAACACCTTGAAGTGTATCGCGACCTCGGTCCTGAAATGCTCGGCATCTACAACGAGCGATTCCTGAAATTCAAAATGGAAATGAACTGAACAAACGGCAGGAGCCCGGTGCTCCTGCCGTTTTGGTTGTATGGGAGTTTTGCGGCCTGGTCCGCAGACGGGGACAACGTCCTTCCAGCTTAATTGCTTCCCGGGCCAGAAAATTTTTGACCCGGGCAGAGGAAGACGGACGGCCGATGTGGTAAAATGATTAGACACTCGAAAGAAAAAGGAGCAGTGATGCGGCATGGCCGTAAAGAGCAACCGGTTTGCGCTTTATATTCTCATGTTCAATATGTTCATTGCGATGGCCGGAATCGGGTTGATCATCCCGATCATGCCCGGTTATCTGGACACGTTCGGCGCGGCCGGCCAGGTGTTCGGCTTTCTCATCGCCACATTCGCGTTTGCCCAGTTCCTCTTCTCCCCGCTGTCCGGCAATTTATCGGACCGGTATGGAAGAAAGAAGCTCATTATTTTCGGGCTTGTCGTCTTTGGCGTTTCCCAGCTCATCTTCGGTCTCGCAAGCCATCTGTGGATTTTGTTCGCCGCCCGTTTCCTGAGCGGTCTCGGCTCAGCCTTTCTCGTGCCGCCGATGATGGCATTCGTCGCGGACATCACGACATTCGAAGAGCGCGGCAAGGGAATGGGCTGGCTCGGGGCTTCCATGTCACTCGGGTTCATGATCGGACCGTCGATCGGAGGATTCCTCGCCAATGTCAGCCTTCAGTTCCCGTTTTACATTGCCTGCAGCGCGGCCCTCATCGCGGCTCTTTCATCCTGGTTCATCCTCCCCGATCCCCATGCTCCGGCACACCGGCCTGAAGAGGGATCCGGGAAACCGGGTGACAACATCATCTCCCAGCTCCGGCGCTCGGCAGCGATGCCGTATTTCGTCCTGCTGATCATCATGCTCGTCTTTTCATTCGGGCTGGCCAACTTCCAGGCGACGATCTCGTTCTATGTGGATAAGAAATACAATTATACGCCTTCGGACATCGCGGTCCTCCTCACCGTCGGCGGATTCATCGGCGTCATCGTCCAGACATTCGTTGTCGGCCCCCTTTTCAAGAAGTTCGGCGAGATGCAGGTGATTCTGGTGAACCTCGCCGTGGCCGCCATTGCGATGATCGGCATCCTTTTTGTGCACACGTTCTGGACGATCCTGCTCGTGGCGACTTTCTTCTTTACGGCGACCTCCCTGCTGAGGCCGGCGATCAACACGCTCATCTCCAAAATGGCGGGCGACGGCCAAGGATTTGCCGCAGGGCTGATGAACGCCTATATGAGCCTCGGAAACATGATCGGACCGGCTCTTGCGGGAACTCTCTTTGACGTAAACATGGCTTACCCGTATGTGGCCGGGATGCTCATCCTGTCGGGCTGCCTGGCGATCACATCAATTTGGGCCGCAAAAAACCGCGAACGGCTCAATCATCTCAGGACCCGTGAGGTGCAGACGGCGGGATAACATCAAAGAAAGCCGGAAGGGAAAACAATCACCCTTCCGGCTTTCGTCATTCACTTTTCCTTTTTTCATCCAGCAGCCTCTGGATATGGGACGGACCGGCGGCTGGTGCACCGGGCGATTCCTTCATCCGTCTTCGCTTGTTCACTGTTGCCGACGGACTGCCGAATCGCCTGAGCGTGATGTCGGCGAAAAACAGGAGCATGGAAGAAAGGGCGAACCACCGCCAGGCCGGCGCCGTTTCCCACTGCTTCCTTTCCTGCGTCCTGAGTGCTTCCGCTGGCTTTTCGACCATCCGGCCGCCGGTCTCTTCGGCAAGCGCCTCCAACAATTTCCCGTCGGGCGGGCCGGGTCTGTATTCCGACCCATAAGGCACGGACAGGCCGACTTTGGCGTAGGTTTCCCCGTCGCCAGAGATTCTGAAAAAGACAAGACCTGGCGCCGGATCAAACCTCACCCTTGCACTCCCGGGACCGGTCGGGTCGACGGACGCTTCGATTTCATTGCCCTTTGCGTCCACTACTGCCACATCCAGGAAAGAGGATCTGCCGGAGCCGGTTACAAGATAGGAGCCGTCCTCGCTCCTCGTCACTTCAAACGGCTCTTCCCGGTAAGAAGGAAGCAGACGGGCGGCTGCAGCCGTCCAGAGCCGCGGCCAATCCTCCCAGCCGGCAAAGCCTCCGCTCCATCCGCCGGAACCCGATGTGTAGGCGACCGTCCGGCCGAGTCCGTACATCCATTCCGCGATGACCGGATCTTCCAGTGGACTTTCCATGATCACGTCCGCTGACGGCTTCGCGGTCACGGCGATATACGCATTCATCTCCGGCAGGGATCCCGAGAGGACCTCCCAGCCTTCGGTCGGTCGGACGGCGGGACGGAACGGCTCATCGACGATGAAAGTCCTGGACAGCATGGCCGTCTCCCGGGACAGGATGGCCGGAACCGCATCAGCATCACGGACATCGTAGAAGCGGCCGGAGCCGAGGTCTGCAAGCCGGCTGAGCAGCACACGATCGGCATCAGATCCGATGGCGACGGAAGAGACCGTGATGTTGTTGGATGCAGCCTGCTTCAGCACGCCTTCGTAGTCGCCGCCCTCTGCAGACATCCCGTCTGTCAGCAGGATCACATGCTTTCGCTGGGCGTCCGCTTCCGACAGCCGCTCAACGGCAAGCCGGACAGCCGGGAACAGATCGGTGCCTCCGCCGGTTATCACCGATTGGATCGACTCCAGCGCCTTGGCGGGATCGCCGACAGGACCCGTTTCGATCACTTCCCACGGCTCATCATCGAACGCGATGAACCCGAGCGTGTCATCGGGACGCAGCAGTGCCGCCGACCGGGAAGCGGCCTCTTTCGCCATGTCCAGCTTGGTGCCCATCATGCTTCCGGACCTGTCCAGGACGATCACCAGGCCGAGAGACGGGATGATGTGCGTTCCGGTGACGTCCATGGAGACGGGAAGCAGTTCTTCGATCGGTGTCCTGTAATAGCCGCCCAGGCCGAAGCTTTCCTCCCCGCCGACCATCATGAATCCGGTTCCGAACGTTTTCACCGCTTCTTGGATCAGACCCATCCGGTCCTC
Organism: Bhargavaea ullalensis; assembly: GCF_042432615.1. NCBI lineage: Bacteria > Bacillati > Bacillota > Bacilli > Caryophanales > Caryophanaceae > Bhargavaea > Bhargavaea ullalensis. The sequence continues at coordinate 15,803 of NZ_JBHLWY010000010.1, read as the reverse complement.
CCCGACAAGATGTCCGGGGATATTGTCAAAGATGATCCCGTCATAAGACAGGTATGCGGCAAGGTCATTCGGCAGTTCTTCCGCGCCGATGCTGTCGACGCGGACTTTTTCGTTCCCGATCCATTTGCCGATCGGACTCGGCGAGTTGTCTTGTCCGACGAGGAGGAAACGGGGCGGCCCCGCGATATCCGTCACCGCGTTCATTTTGTTGTTCTCGCCGATTCCGTCGCCTTCCGTGATGATCTGGGCTTCATATCGGATGAACCCTTCATCATCCTGCGTTTCCTTGAACAAAAACCGGTTTTCTCCCTCACTCAGCTCAACCGTCCGCTCTTCTGCAAGACGGTCCTCTTTAAAAAGAAGCAGACGGCCAGTCGCCGCGGCCGTCGACTCGACGGTCACTTCCAGATCCAGCACCTCGCCGGCACGGCCGGACGGCGGAATCCGGAAAGAAGAAACCGCCGCATCCTCTCTGGGAGGAGGAGAAAATTCGACTGCATCGACGGTGATGTGCGGCGGGAGGACGGAACGGGCGTAGGCGAGTGCATCTCCCCTCGTTTCCCGGCCGTCTGTCAGCAGGACGATCCTGGCCGGTTTTCCGCCGGCAGCGGCAGCCGCGTGGCGGATCGCCTGTTCAAGATCCGTCTCTCCCGCTCCGCCCGGTCCGGATTCCTTACGCAAGCCGCCGCCTTTTGAACCTTCGCGGACTGAGCCCGCAAACGACAGGATGCGGACATCCTGATTTTCTTTTTTCCCGGCTGCCGCTCCGGACAGCCACGACTCCACCCCGTCTTCGCTTCCATCCATGGAAACGGAGCGGTCGGCAAGAATGAAAATCTGCTGTCTGCCGCTTCCGAGCAGAAGATGCGGAGAAGACGCCGCAATGATCAGACAGGCCGCGGCCGTGCTCCTGAGCAAGAGCAGGACAACGCCGCGCCGCCCGCCTCCCTTCACCGAGCGCCTGTAAGTCCAGGCCAAATAAATCGCTGCCGGGACGGCAAGCAGCAGCCAATACGGCTGTTCAATACGAAAGTCCATGACGGCGCTGCACCTCCCATTCGGCAAGCATCAATGCGAGAATGAGCAGGAGGACCGGGACGGCCGGGGAAGTTCCCGCTTGATCCGCCCCGCTCCGCTGCCCCTCTTCGCCCGAACTGAATGATTGTCCCGCAGCCGGATGCTTTTCCGAGTCGGGAAGGACCACCGCCAGGTACCGTTCCTCACCGGCGGAACGGAGCAAGTACAGGCCGGGCCTTTTCGGGGCTTGAAAGGTGCGGCCGGCTTGGGTGTCTCCGACAAATTCACCGCCGGCCGTGAACAGTTCCCAGCCGTCTCCACCCGGCGGAGGCGGCAACGGTCGGAGCTCGCCCGGCAGGAAAGAGCCGAGCCCGCCTCCTTCGGCGGAATAGCGGTCTACGGTGCTCCACAGGAACAGCGGGAAAGACGGCCGGAGCGGCCAGTCGGTCATCTGGGGTTCCGCAAGGACTGCGATGCCGCCCGCTTCCGAACGCTGGATGAACGGCCGTCCGCCGGCCTCTGCAATCGTCTTGAATCTGTCTCCAAACGGCGGGTACAGCTCCGAAACATACACTCCTTCCAGCGGGGCGAACGAGAACAGCGAATCTTCGGCACGGTCTGCCGCTGCGGGCGGTCCGGACGATTTTTCCATGCTCCGGCCGAACAGAACCGTCCGGCCGCCCCGCTGAATGAACAGCCGTTCATCAGGGGTGAAGACGACCGCTTCGTCCGGCAGCGAGCCCTGCTCTCCGGGATCAAAGAGCAGTGTCCGGTAACCGGCCGCGCGAAGGCCTTTGTGTACGAGGGCATGGAGACGGGAATCCGCATACACGGGGAGCGACCGGCCGCCCGGTACAGCAAACGCCTCGTTGTCAGGCTCATAGCCGTCTTCCGCATCCGCCTGAAGCGAATAGGCGGCTGCCTCCCTTAAGCCGTCGATCCGGATATTCTCGGATGTTCCCGGTTCCAGCGTCATCTCCCGGGGTTCCGCTGCCCGTTGTCCCGTTTCGTCCCGTACAGAAAGCGTGATCCGTTTTTCTGCGCCGGACTGATTGCCCACCTTTGCGATTGCCGAACGCCCGTCCGGCGTGTCTGCCACGCCGAACGCCTCCACCGAAACGTTGTCCGGAGCCTTCCCGGCCGCATGCACCCGCCAGGCGAGCCCTTCTGTTTCCGGCAGGCTCTTCCCCTCAAGGGAATCGGTGAACACGTGGGCGGTCGCAGACAGGCCGTCCGCCGCCGTCACTGCGAGCGCCAAAGTGCTTTCCATCTCTTCAGGTCCGTACGTCACCCGGAGGCCGTCGAGGATGCCGAGCACTTCCCCGGGAACATCCGAGCGGGACAGCAAGATTTCCGGCTCTTCGCCGGCCTGTATGACGGTGAACCGGCTGTTTGGATGCCCACGGACCAGTTCACCCATTGTCTGCCGGTGTTGCTCAAACAGTGTCCGGCCGTCCGTTTCCGCGAGCATCGAAGCGGACGCATCCACGATGAACAGCACTTCTCCCGTCTTTTGCGCTCCTTTGCCGAGCGCAGGGCCGAGAAGGAGAAACACGAACAGAAGCAGCGCTGCCATCTGGAGGTAAAACAAGGCATTCCGCCTGAGACGGCGGAGAAAAGGCGACGCCTCCTCATGCCGCTTCGTCTCTTCAAAAAACAGCGTGCTCGGAATGATGAGATCGTCATAGCGCTTTGTAAAAAAGTAATAAAGCACGACGGCTGCCGGGATGACCGCCGTCCACAGCATTCCGGGCGACCCGATTTCCATCCGCTCCCCTCCTTTCCGAAGGCACCGCCCCGGACTTCACCCTCAGCGGATCCATCCGGCACCCCTCATTTTTCCGTTGACGAAACCGGGAATCCCTTCGGCAGGCTGCACTTCCAGCAGCCGGATACCGAAGTTCCGGCAAATGCCGGCAACCGCGAGACGGTGTGCAACGCGCCGTTCCTCGTAAGCCCGGCGCGCCCCGGGCGTCAGCGTCACGGCCACGGACTTTCCGGTTTCCGAGTCGATGAACCGGAAGTCTCCGCGAACATCCGGCACGGCGGCGTCTTCCCCGCCAACGAGGATCAACCGCGTCTCCCCGCCCGCAGCGAGCATCCGGCGGAACAGCGCCTCAAAGTGTCCGGCCGGCTCCAGCCCGTCCGTGATGAGGAAGCGGATGGTGGCAGCCTGTCCGGCGAATTTCCATGCTTCCTCTGCAAAGCCCCCGGTTTCTGCGGGTGCGGGAAGCGAGGTCAACTTTTGCAAAAAGGCATTCCGGCTCCTTGCCCCCTTTCCGCTGAACAGGCCAGCAGGCGTGCCTCCCGCCAGGCCTGCCGAGAAATGATCATCCGAGCCCAGGGCGATCAGCCCGATTGCGGCACAAAGCTGTCTTGCGAACAGCCAGCGGCCGCCGCCGGCCATCGAACGGGTCCCGTCGAGAATGACCGACACACGCAATTCGCGCTCATCAAGATAACGTCTCACGTACAGTTTCTCGGTCCGTCCATACACATTCCAATCGACTTTCCGGATATCATCGCCGGGATGGTATTCCGCAAAATCGGAAAAATCGGGTGAGTTTCCGGTCCTGCCCGACAGGCTCGATCCCCTTTGGACACCTCTGAAGCGGGAATGGGGAACAAGCCGGCACCGTCCGATCCGGGCAAGCCACTCCGCAGGGAAGAACACCTCCTCGTTCATGAACGGACACCGGAGAGGGCTTCTCCGACAATCTTGCCGATCAGATCATCAGGCGTGACGCCGGAAGCCTCTCCTTCATAGCCGAGAATCAGCCGGTGGCGGAGCGCCGGGGCTGCGGACGCCCGCAAGTCGGCGATCGATACATGATACCGTCCTTCCGACAGGGCGCGCGACTTGGCAAGCGCGATGAGGCTCTGGAGTCCGCGCGGCCCGCTGCCAATCCGGACAAAGCGGGCAATATCAGGGATGTCCGACTTTTCCGGCCGGGTGGCGACAACGATTCGGGCCGCCGCATCCAGCATTTCTTCCGGCAGGACGACCGCCCTGGCCAGTTCCCTTGCCCTTCTGACCGCTCCGGGATCCATCACTTTCTTCAAAGGTGCCGGATCCGCACCCGTCGTCCGCCGCATGATTTCCTTCAGCTCTTCGCGGTCCGGATACGGAACGAGGATCTTGCAGAGAAACCGGTCGAGCTGTGCTTCTGGAAGCGGATAGGTGCCTTCCAGTTCAATCGGGTTCTGCGTGGCTAAAACGAAGAACGGATCCGCCATGCGCCTCGTCTCGCCGAGTACCGTGACCGTGCGTTCCCCCATCGCTTCCAGGAGGGCGCTCTGTGTTTTTGGGGTCGCCCGGTTGATTTCATCGGCGAGTACCATTTCGCTGAATATCGGGCCTTCCCTGAACACAAACCGTTGCCCGCCGTCCGGAAGCCGTTCGAGGATGCTCGTGCCCGTAATGTCGGAAGGCATCAGATCCGGCGTGAACTGGATCCTGGAAAAACCAAGATCGAGCACCTCGGAGAATGTCCGGACGAGCATCGTCTTCCCGAGACCCGGAAGCCCTTCCAGCAAGGCGTGTCCGCCTCCGATGATCGAAAAGAGGATCAGGTCCACCGCTTCTTTCTGGCCGACGATGAACTTTCCCACTTCATCTCGGATGTCGCGGATTGCCCGCCCCATTTCTGCATATTCTTCAGTCTCCATGGCCGTCCCGCCTCCTTAGTCTTCTTTTTCCAGGGAAGAAAAGTATTCGCTCAGAACCCGTTGCAGTTCCTCTGGAAGGCCAAGCTGTCCGGCGCTTTCCAGATAGGCGTCCCGGTAATCGCCGAGTGCCTCGCCGTACGGGCGGACGGTTCCCTTCTCCGCGGGAACCCGGCCCTTTTCGGGTGTACCTCCCGGACGGACGGGTCCGCTGTCCGATGTGGGATCCCGGTGCGTCATGTCGGGTGGCGGCGTACTGACAAGAGTCCGGCTTCCACGGCCGCTGCCTGCACCTTTTCCGCCTTGTCCGTCAGCGCCGTCCCCTTTTCCGCCGGTCTCGCTGCCGGAAGAATCGGGTTCCCCGGAACCGGGGGCTTTTTCTCCGGTGGTTCCTTCCCCTTCGCCCACTGCGTCCGGGTCTTCCCCGGAACCGTCTGAACCTTGTCCGGAACCCTTTTCGGAGCCTTCTGCGGAACCGGGCGCACGGCCGTTTGGAGTATCCCCGTTTTCACCGCCGGATCCGCGTCCGCCACCGTCTCCACCGCCGCTGTCCGCAGGATCTTCCTTGACTGCCAGGGGCGGCTCTCCCCCGTTGTCCGCAGCAGAGCGGCCAAGGCTTGAGAGCCGCTCATCAGCATCGCCCGCCATCTGCGCCAATTCAGACGCCGTCTCTCCCGCAGACAATCCGTTGCCATCGATGTCCGGCCGTTCCCCCGTGTCGCCCATCCGGTCCCGGAGACTCAGCTCACGCTGAAGCTTCACGGTTTCGCGGATGGCCTCTTCCGGGCGTTCGGTCTTGCCGAGCACCGCAGCGAGATCGGCCAGCTGTTTTCCGACTTCATCTTCTGCGGTACGCTCACGCAGGCGGTGCACTTGCTTCTGAAGGGAAGTCACGATGCTGCGTTCCAATTCGGTTTCCTTCGCCTCCTGCTGGGCGGAAGACGGAAACAACCCGGACACAAGAAGGACACCGAGCCCGGCAGCGGCCCAAAACAACGTCTTCCGCTCCACCCAGTGCCTTTTCTCCTTCCGGAATCCTGCCAGCGCAGCATCCGCCCTCCCGGCTGCTTCCTCGAGCAAACGGGCTTCCAATGGACCGGAATGCCCGTTCAGAGAACCTGCAGCGAGGATCAGATTGTCCGGCACATGCCGGTCCAGTGCAAAAAGTGCCTGCTTCCTGCCCGGCACGCTTTGCCGCCCGGCGATCAGCACTGCGGCCAGCACTGCGGTGAAAGTTCCCGCAGCATAAAAAAGGTATCCGGGCAGCACAAAAAATCGCGTGGCCAATAAAAGAGCGGCCGCTGCCCAGATTCCCCAGGCAACGCCCCTCAATCCCTGTCTTGCCGCCCAAAGAACACCGAGCCGCCGGCGCACCTTGCCGATCATCCGTTCCAGCAATGCACTGCTGTCCATTCCGCTCCCTCCTATTTGCCGGTCTTCATGTTCACACGGAGCCTGCTGACGGCGACAAATACCGAAACGATGATCAGTACCGCGTAAAACAGCAGATAAGTGATCCAGACCGGAAATCTGATTCCCGTCATGTCAGCCAAAATATTTCCCGAACCGGGGGCCAGCAGTGAGGCGACGAGCACCGCCGGATTGATCGATGCCCAGAAATGGGCCATCACCGACTGCCCCGCCGCCGATCCCAGCTGGCTGACGGAAGCGGTGAACACAGAAAGGAATCCCGTCACCGCAGTGAGCGCCAGCATCGTGCCGTACGTGGCGATCATGGCGACGGCCGTTCTCCGGATGAGCGTGGAAAACATGACGCCGACGCTACCGATCGCCACAGTGGTCAGCATAAAATAAAACAGCATGAGCAGCAGCTGGAGCGGAGAGATGCCGCCGAACAGGAAGACGAGACTATAGATCGGCAGGCTGGAAATAAGCATGAGCAGAAGAAAGGCGATCGACGACAGCAGCTTGCCGGAAATGATCTGGAATGAAGTCTGGGTTGTCGTCAGGAGCATGCCCAATGTCTGCTTTTCCCTTTCGGAGCTGATCGCCCCCGCCGTCAGTCCCGGCGTGATGAACAGTACGAGCGCCAGCTGGATGTAGGTGAGGACCGTGAATAAGATAAAGCTCTGTTCCGTATTCACAAAACCCGATCCCGCCCCGTCAAACGTGGTCATGATGTACAGGAAACCGAACACGAACAGGCTCATCGCACCCAGATAAAACAGGATGCCGATGAAGCTTTTGGGTGACCGGAAGCGCAGCTTCACTTCCTTCATGAGAACCGGGTTCGAAAGTCTGTCATTCACTGCGGGCCCCTCCTTCCGTGATGGCCAAAAAGACATCCTCGAGGTCCGTCTCTTCCTCAGAAAATGAACGGACACCGAGCCCGTCCGAGACGGCAGCCGCCAGCAGGGCCGCCTGCTCTGCTTCCGTTCCGCTGAATGAGAATTTAATTTCGCCGGCGGCAGGCTCTTCCGATATCCCGGAGATATGGGGGCGGGATTCGAAAAAACGGACTGCCGGGTCCGCCGGGCCGTTCAGCTTCACCGTGATGAGCCGGTCGCCCTTCAGCCGGGAATGAATCTCCTTGACGGAGTTGCGCGCGACGAGCCTACCCTTGTCAAGCACGCCGATCTCGTCGCACATTTCCGCAAGCTCCGGAAGGATGTGGGAAGAAATCAGGATGGTTTTGTTCATCTGCTTCAGCTGCTTCATGATGCCGCGCATTTCCACGCGCGCCCGCGGATCCAGGCCGGAAGCCGGTTCGTCCAGAATCAGCACCTCGGGATCGTGGATCAGGCTGCGCGCGAGGCAGAGCCGCTGCTTCATCCCCCTCGACAAAGAGTCCACATATGTTCCGCGTTTGTCCGTGAGATTGACGAGTTCGAGCAGCTGGCTGATCAGGACATCGCGATCGCGCGGTCGGATATCGTAGCTGCCTGCGTAAAAGTCCAGATACTCATCGGTTTTGAGTTGATCATATACACCGAAAAAATCAGGCATGTAGCCGATTTTCCGCCGGACCTCTGCGGGGGCACTCCTCACGCTTGCCCCGCCGATCAGCGCATCACCCGAAGTGGGCGGCAGCAGCGTGGCCAGGATGGAGAACGTCGTGGACTTCCCCGCACCGTTTGCGCCGACAAAGCCGAATACAGTCCCTTCCGCTATTTCCAGATCCAGATCCCGAAGCGCATCAAACGCCCCGTATGACTTGGACAGTTTCCTGATATCAATCACGGCGCAGCCACCCCTTCCAATCCGATTTCCGGCAGTTCCGCCATGTCCCCGCCCGGCAGCTTCCGGAATTTCATCCGGATTTCGCCGTCTTCAGACACATAATCTTCCGGCGGATCAATCTGTTGGCCGGCGTCAAGTGTTTCATATTCACCGGTCCTGACGTTCAGGAGGCTGATGTCGTCCAACCCGCGGCCGCCGCCGACCGACAGGGACTTCCAGCTCTCCGCGGCCGCGTTGAACGCTTCCGGCACTCTCGCTTCATACACATAGTTCCCTGGCTCCATGTACATCTCCCCGTCCGGCGACTTCTCATAGTAGAGGTCCGGATCTTCCTCGGGCTGAAGCAAAGTCGCCAACAGCTCCGCCGGAACGGTGAATTGCCCTGTCAGCCGGACGTCCGGCTCGAACGGCCGGACAATGACCGTGACGGATGACTGGACCGGATTGCCGGACATCTTCAGGGGAATCAATGAGGAATCGGTCCGCCCGATGACGGCGGGACTGTTTCCGTCCAGGAGCAGGGAGGCCGCTTCAGCCATTTCCGCAGCACGCGGATCCTTGCTGCTTCCGTAACCGTTCGCACTTCCCGCTAAACCGCCGGCCTGTCCGTAGCCGCCGGAGACCGCCGGCAGCAGCTGGCCTCCCTTGAGCACCGCATGCACTTCCTTGCGCTCGCCCGCCTCCAGGTCCCCGACCGGGATGAATTCCAGGCCGCTCCAGATGGATACGTCTTTCAGGCGGACGTCCAGCCCGTTCTCCACGGTTCCCGACAACACTCCTTCTTCGGATTTGAGGTCAGTCTCGATTGAGCCGCCCTCCCGAAGACTGACGTCCCCGTACACGGTGCCGACCGACCAGAAAGGCAGATTCCTCAGCACGAGCCGCGTCCCTTCCGCCCCTTTTTCCGCTACCGCATGGCGCAGGCTGTCCGACGCCGATCCGGTGAACGGGTTGGAGGAGCCCGTCGCCGTCAGGGTCAGGCCGGACGGTGCCCGGAATTCCACATCGCCCGCACGATTGGTCAGGACCGATCCGATGAATTTGCCGGACGGGCTGCCCGAACCGTCATCGATCAAGACAGCCGCCTGGCGCAGCTGCGGGCTGAGCAGCCGGTCTTTGGCCCCGTAGGCAAACAGTCCGGCCGACAAAGCGGCGGAAACTGCCGGAATGATCCACCACGCATGTTCCCGCTTGTCCTTCCGTTTCAGAAGAACGTATAGAATCGGACCGATTACAACAATATACAAAATCACAACCGCCAAAATGGCCGGAAACGGAATATCAAACGTCGCAAACCTTTCTGTCGCAGACTTTCCAAGATCCACGAAACCGTCCTGCGGATTGGCATACATCCAATTTCCGCCGGCCTGCGCAGACGGTGCACCGGTCAGGAGCCGGGTCATGAGCAGCGGGTAGCCGGGTGCTTCAGAAAGCGGCTTGTCGCCGAGGGAAAACGCCGTCTGGACAATCTTCCCGGAACCGTACGGCAGCCACGCCGCGATCAGTTTCCCGTCCGCCCGGGCCAGGCTCGTTGCTCCCGGGCCCGCCTCGGCGGCAAATCCCGGAACCGTCTCCGGGAATTCCGCGCCCGGAACAAGTGCGGAAAGGCCGGCTCCGTCGATTTCCGTCCTGCCCGTTATTTTCAGAGGCAGCCGATCCGCAAAGATGCCCGCTTCCGTTTCCGGATCATCCGAACCGCCAAGGACGAGCGTCCCGCCGTCTTTCACCCAGCCGCCGATTGCTTCCTGTTCAGCCGCCGTCAAGCCCGGCATCACGGTCTCGTCCACGAAAATGACGTCCGCAGAACCCCAGCCCGATTTTTCATCCGGTGCGAGAAACCCCTCATCCTTCATCGGCTGGATGAACACCTTCTCCGAAGACGGTCCCGCACCTGCATCCTTTAGCGCAGCCAGCCGATCCCCGCTGTCCGAAAGAGCCACCAGAAACTGGGCATCCTCAAAATAGAAGCTCAGCTTCGGGTACCGGTCTCCTTTGTATTTAATTTCCCGGCCTTTTTCCCAGCCCCCTTCAAAAAACCTGAACCCGTTTTCCTGGTAGGAATACGAATCGGCTTCTTCTACATCAGTCCTGATCACCGCCGTCTCCCCGCTGCCGACTTCCACCGGGATGGCCTCCGCGGTTCCCGACCGGTAGCCGGGATGGAAATCCAGGATCAAATCGCCGGAAAACGGGTCTCCGCTGTTATGGATCTCAATCTGAACCGGAAATCCCGATCCTTCCTTCGCCTTTCCGTCCAGCCCGCCGGAAGCTTTCACTTCAAGCGACGGAGCCGCAGAAGCCGGAACCGCTCCGAGCAACATCACGGCAAGTCCAAAAGCCGCAAACACGAATGCCCGTTTCCCCATCTTCATCCCGTCCTTTCCCGCATCTATCCATTAGTACGCCGGGCGGTTCTTTTGGTTCCGCTTTTTCCGCCTATTCACTCAACTTTTTTCGCATGCTGCAGGGCAATCCTGCGGAACGCATCCATTTGCGGCAGGGAAAATGACGGTTCGTAGCCGATGAGCCAAGTGTCCCTCGACAACTCGAACCGGTCATCGCTGTCCGTGAGCGGAATTTTATTGACCGACTCCACATCAGTCAGCGTGATGGACGGCAAAATGGCATAGCCGATCCCGTTCAGTGCCAGCTGGCGGCATGTCTCAATCTGATCGACGGTGATCTGGCGCTGCGGATTGGAAGTGAAATGCCGCTGCCACCATTCGCGAATCTCCTCGTAGTAATCTGAATCGCTCTTGAACTGGATGAACGGGCGGTCGGTATCCGGAATTTCCTTCACGGATCGGATCACCCGGTCAACGAGGAACAGGTGATCCCGGAACAGATGGATTTTAGACCCTTTCCAGTCAGAGTGGCCGCGGACGATTCCGATATGCGCCTCTCCGTCATGGAGTGCCCGGACAATCTCCGAACTCCAGCCGGTCATGAGCGACACTTTCACATCCGGGTGCTCCGTGATGAACTCCTTCAGGACCCGAGGCAACCATGTCTGGCCGACGATCGACGCACAGGCGATCTTGAGCGTGCCATGCACTTTGTTCGCCATCGTCTGCAGCGCCTCGGTCACTTCCTCGTGGCGGGCAAGTGTTTCCTTTGCAAACTGAATGACATGCTCTCCTGCCGGTGTCGGCGTCAGTCCCTTGGGCGACCGGATAAACAGCTGCACCCCCCATTCTTTCTCGATCGAACGGAGTCGCTGCGACAGTGCGGGCTGAGAGATGAACAGCCGGTCTGATGCTTTTCTCATATTGCCTTCATCGGCAAGTGTCTGGATGACGGTGAATTCATTGACGTTCAACGGACAAGCCTCCCATACCGGTTTCCCGGAGTTTTTGAGGAAATAAAACCGAAAAAAAGGCCTCGGGAAGAGACCTTTTGGCTGATTGCTTATCGCGGCATCGTGTAAACCGCTTTTTTCAACTTCTTCATGAGCACCCGCCGGGTCATGATGCCGGCGAACATCTCTTCCTCATCTTCCACACAGAGGAACGGGTGGTTGATGAGCAGGTCAAACACTCGCCTGAACTCGGTATTGATCCCAATGACGGGAACATCGGTCTGCATGAGCTCATCCACCTTCATGCCGGAAAGCCGTTCATACTCGATGCGCTCAAGCCCGAGTATCGCTTCCGTGATCATGCCCATGCTAAGCAGACCCTTAAGCCGGTACTGAGGATCCAGCACCGGAATCGATGAATAGCCCGTCTTCGTCAGGACAAGGAGCGCATGTTCCGCATTGTTGCCGATTTGGACATGCGCTACCTTTTCGGAAGAGATGATATGGTCCCTGATGGACTCGTGCAGAAAGTCTGTGCTGTTTACGGAAATCATAAAATCCGTCCCCTTTGTCAAACCTCATTTCCAGGAATCCCTGTATTTCCATCATACCACAAGCCCCGGCGGCGCCGCGATAGAAGAAAGGCGAAGCGGGCCGCTTGGCTCTGACCGGCATAAGACGGGCTGCGTCGCGGGGCCCGCCACGCAGAGCAGAACGGCTTATGACCCGAAGAGCCGGCCCGCGCAGCCGGACAAAGAAAGGCGAAGCGGGCCGCTTGGCTCTGGCCGGCATAAGACGGGCTGCGTCGCGGGGCCCGCCCCGCAGAGCAGAACGGCTTATGGCCCGAAGAGCCGGCCCGCGCAGCCGGACAAAGAAAGGCGAAGCGGGCCGCTTGGCTCTGACCGGCATAAGACGGGCTGCGTCGCGGGGCCCGCCCCGCAAAGCAGAACGGCTTATGACCCGAAGAGCCGGCCCGCGCAGCCGGACAAAGAAAGGCGAAGCGGGCCGCTTGGCTCTGGCCGGCATAAGACGGGCTGTGGCGCACCTTTAACTTTCCATACCCGAAGGAACCCGGAATCATGTCGGCCGGCACACATTTTATTTAGGAAGCGGCTGTCTATGAGTAGTTGAGGAAAATAAGGGAAATGCGGCACGGCCGCTGCGGTGCCGGGGACCGCCCGTAAAAGAGGAGGAAAAACCGCCGGGATAGCACCCGGCGGTCACCAAATGAACGCATAATAGAAGATGACGATTCCAATGAAGACGACGGAAATGCCGATGACGATCAGGATCGGATTGAACTTGAACGGGTGTTCCCGGACCTCCTGTGGAATTTCATCGCGGCCGTCCTCAGGGATCATCCCCTCCATCTTGCGGCTCATCGCGATTCCGATCGCGGCGATGAGCAACATGACACCGATCAGCGGCCAAAGCCATATATCCATTGCTGTCCCTCCCGGCATTCTTTTTCAAAGTATGCCCCGGAATGTTTGTCTCATTCGCCGCGCCTTCTTTTTCCCCTCTCCGCGGCAATCATGATAAGATGTCGTCAACAGCCAAGACAGGAGGAGAGCCCATGGACGCACCCGATTTTTCTTTGAGGCTGGCGGAGGCCGTACATACCGTCAACCGCCACGCAAAAACCGCGCCGGACAACCGTTTTCTGTACAACTTGAAAAAAGCTGCCCTGGAAAAGATGATCACGGAAGGCCTGGCGGAGAAAAAGGGCCTTCATTTCGTGCAAAACCCCCGCTTCAGCCGGCAACAGTCTGCAGTGCTGATCCGGTGCGGCGATTACTTGTTTCATCTGCCGGCTTCAAAAGACGATTTCCGCTCGCTCCCCCATCTCGGTGAGCAAAACATGGAAATCCGCAATCCGAAAGGGCGGATTGGACTGAAAGCGGCAAAACAGCTGCTCTCCGACTACACGGGCCTGAAAGAAAGCAACTCGGGGCCAACCCCGCCGCAACAGCCAAAGAACCGTCCGGGCCAGGCCTCCAGGGCAAAAGAAAAAGGCCGGAATCAAACTTCTTCCGGCCACAAGCCCTGGTTCGGGCCGCTCAGCTGAATTGCGTGTAAAGTTTGTAGAGCGACTGGGTTCCGTCATCTCCGAACCCTCTGGCCGACAGATCCGAATACATCTGTTCGGCCAGCTCCACTCCCGGCAGCGGCAATTCCATCACCTTTGCCTCATCCAGCGCGATGCGGAGATCTTTGAGGAAGTGCTTCACGTAAAACCCGGGTGCAAAGTCGCCTTTCAGCATGCGCGGTGCCAGGTTGCTCAAAGACCAGGAGCCCGCAGCACCCGTGGCAATCGATTCGAGCACGCGCTCCGGGTTCAGGCCCGCCTTCACAGCATACGCAAGCGCCTCGCAGACCCCGATCATATTGGTCGCAATCGCAATCTGATTGGACATTTTGACGTGCTGTCCGGAACCTGCCTGCCCGTGATGGATCACATTAGAGCCGATCAGCCCGAACAGAGGCTCCACTTCGCGGAACGCTTCCTCCGTGCCTCCGCACATGATCGACAACGTGCCGTTGCGCGCCCCCACATCCCCCCCGGAAACCGGTGCATCAACGGACCCGCAGCCGAGTTTCTCCGTCTCTTCCGCTATCCGGACCGCCAGCTGCGGAGAGGAGGTTGTCAAGTCACAAACAACCGATCCCGGCCGGATTCCCGACAAGATGCCCTGATCGCCAAAGTAGACATCCTCAACATCCGACGGATACCCGACCATCGTCATGACCACTTTTGCTTCCCTTGCCGCTTCTTCCGGGCTTTCTGCCCAGACCGCCCCTTCCCCGATCAAAGGGTCCGCCTTTGATTTCGTTCTGGTGTACACGGTCACCCCATGGCCGGCAGCAAGAAAATGGCGGACGATGCTCGCCCCCATGACCCCCGTTCCGATGAACGCAATCCGTTTAGGCTCCATTCCTCATTCCCCCTCTGTCATTTTACTCATTGTACCAAACATCTCCCCTGGATGAAGATTGTGCCCGCCAAAGAGACTGCCGGGCAAATAAAAAAGGACGGCACCGCTGAGCGGCACCGCCAAATAAAGGGGGAAATGAGAATGTTGCTGTGTTCAGAAGTACTATAGCCACATATTGGGCACGTTAAACATTTATTATCACAGCAATCACATATTTTTTTCGCTTTTCGATGTGCAATCCGGGGAAACTCTGGCGATGGGCTGGTAACTTGCCTGACGGCGGCAACGGATCAACACCGGACGCCGGCCTTCCCGGAGATTTCCGTAAACGTTCATCAGGCGGTCGAGCTGCCTGCTGAGCCGGATCGTCTCCCGGTCATCCAGACCGCGGATCCGGGCGGTTTCGATCATCTGCAGCCGGACCCGCTCGATCCGATGCATAAAAGGACTCTCCATCACGATTCCCCCTCTCCCCTTCGGCAAAAGACGGAAACTGCGCCGGGGGAAAAATTCTTTACTCTCAAGAGAATATAAGGCAAACTGTTAGATAATCAATCGGAAGGGGCTGGAAGCATGAAGATTGCGGAAGTAGGAAATATCATTGAATTCAGGGACGGCCTTCAAGGAATCGTTGAGAAAGTCAATGAAAACTCGGTTATTGTAAACCTGACTTTCATGGAAAACTTCGACGAGCTGGAGATGGAAGAAAAGACCGTCGTCAACCATAAACGATATAAAATTTTATACGGCAACGATGATTGATCTGCCCGGGCCTTGCCGCTCCGTGATTCATTCGACGGGCTATGGGGAAAACCCTTTACACGGGCCGGGTGAAACCAAGACGGCGGCTGGTCGTCCACTTAATTGAAGGAGGAGATTCACTCATGACAGCAAAATGGAAGATTCTTTCCCTTTCTGCAGTGGCCGCCCTGATGCTGGCCGCCTGCAACACTGGCGGTGACAAGGGAGCCAGCGCCGATCCGTCCGGTGACGGGGATGCGGTGACTGAAGAAAACAACACCGGCACGGACACAGAAACAGATTCCGGCAACAGCGAAAATGCGGATAAAGAAGGCGGGACTGAAGATCAGCAAGAACCGGACAAACAGGAAGAGCGCGGTCCTGACCGTGAATTGGTCTACCAAAAAGACGGATCCGAGCAGCGAGGCAAGGCCGTGCTGACCGACAGTGACGAACAGGATTACTCCGTTTACCTGCTTGACGGCTTTGAGCTCACTTCCGAGGAGCCGGGAAGGGATTCGCTTTATTCGACCGAGGATGAGCAGAATTTCATGCGGATCGAAGTGTTCGGCGAAGACGGATCCGATTACACGAACACCGTCACGACGATGGAAGAAACACTGAAAAGCACAGGCGCCGATCCGGAGGAAGTCATCGGCAAGTATAGCCTTGCCGAAGATCCCTCTGTGGAGGAACTCGTATTGAAACAGGCGAAGTCGGATGAGGTCCTCATGACCGGTGCCGTCTTCGTCACTTCAGGCAAAATTGTCCGTCTCACGGTCTTTGACAAGCCTGACGGCGCAATGACGGATGCCTTCCTGACTATGGGCGCGACGGTCGGACCGAAAAAATGAGAAACAAAAAGACCGGGATAACCGGTCTCAGACTGTAGACAAAGTGAGCCTAATGCTCCTTTGGCTACAGTTTTTCTTTTTCCTGAACAT
>NZ_JBHLWY010000001.1:0-95161 GCF_042432615.1 Bhargavaea ullalensis | reverse complement strand
CGGAATCATCTCATCGCTTCATAAGCAGGTTTTTTATTAAATTGTCCGTTTTATAGGGTTCGGTTCAGCCTTTTCCTATGTATCGGAAGCCATGCTTCCACTCATCACAGGAACGCGCTCACTCATGGGGCCTATGATTCCACTCACCCTGGCAACGCGCTCACTCACGGACTCTATGATTCCACTCGTCGGCAACGCCACGGATTGTGAGCAATGAACTCCATCAGTCGAAGAAATCCGCTCGCTTACCGCGGGCGTCGCCTCAGACTCCTCGAGCTCCGCTCTGCGGGGTCTTCACCTGACGCTTTTCCCTCCCGTCTCGCAGATTTCTTCTCCTTCTGCGTGAAATGACGCAGGGAAGTGACCACGATCACTCCATGATTCCACTCACCCCGTCAACGCGCTCACTCACAGGGCCTATGATTCCACTCATCTCGTCAACGCGCTCACTCACGGCCTCTATGATTCCACTCACCCCAGGCAAAGCACTCTCTCACACCCCTAACCACTCGCCCCGAATCACTCGTCATCCCTGCGCCGCTTGGTCCACATCATGATGCCCGCGCCGGTGATGCCGAGGATCACGATGATGACGACCATCTTCCACCGGAATGCGAGGGCGGGGAAGACGAGGTTCATCATGAAGATCACGGCGATGAAGAAAATCGCCGCGACCGGGACGAGTCTGCTGTTTTGGTTCATTCAAATCCACCTGCTTTCCGTCCGATCGATCGCTCAGTCAACACTCACTCCACAAATCCACCCAAGCCGCTGTGCGGCGGGCGGTGCGGCTCCATCCGCCGTCCCGCCGTCCGCCTCTCTTCTTATTCTACCAGTCCATTCTGATAAGCGTACACTGCGGCCTGGGTGCGGTCGTCGACTTCCAGTTTCGAGAGGAGGTTTGACACGTGCGTCTTGACGGTTTTCAGCGCGATGAACAGCTCGTCGGCGATGTCCTGGTTCGTCTTGCCCTTCGCAATCAGAAGAAGGATTTCCATCTCGCGGGCGGTCAGGTCCTCATGGGGCAGCCGCTCGACGCCGCGCATCCGCTGCATCATCTTCGTCGTCACTTCCGGCTCGAGCACCGTCTGCCCGCCGAGTGTGTCCCGGATGGCGTCGGCGATGCGCTGGGCCTTCGATGTTTTCAGGATATAGCTCACCGCGCCGGCCTCGAGCGCCGGGTACACTTTGTCGTCGTCGAGGAAGCTCGTCACGACCATGATTTTCGCCTCGGGCCACTCGCGGATAATCGCGGCGGTCGCCTCGGCGCCGTTCAACTCGGGCATGACCATGTCCATCAGGATAATGTCGGGCCGCAGTTCCAGCGCGAGCTTCACCGCCTCGCAACCGTCCGCCGCCTCGCCGACAACCTCCATGTCCGGCTGCAGCTGCAAAAACGCCGCCACTCCGATGCGCACCATTTCATGATCATCCGCCAGCATCACCCGGATCATCGCGACCCCTCCGTTTCCTCTTGTTCTGGTTGAAGAAGTGCCGTGCCGTCCGCGCCGCCGGACGGATCGCCCGCTTCGGCGGACTGCGCCCCGCCTTCTCCGTCAGAAGAAGGGAGAGCGGGGACTTTCACTTCGACGATCGTTCCCTGTGAAGGAACGGAGACAATTTTGCACGTGCCGCCGATTTCGATGGCCCGCTCGCGCACATTGCGCAAGCCGTAAGAGCCGGCTTTGCCTCCGCCGTCCCGGAAGCCGACGCCGTTGTCCTGCACCCGGAAAATCGCGAGGCCGTCCCGTTCGACGAACAGCACGTCGAGCTCGGTCGCCTTTGCGTGGCGGAGCGCATTCGACAGCGTTTCCTGGGCGATCCGGAACAGATGGTCTTCCGCGCCTTTGGACAGCGGGACGTCTTCGATGCGCCCGCGGATTTCAAAGTGGACTTTTTCGTCCAGTTCCCGCAGCAGCATGCGCAGACCGTCCGACAGTGTTTTGTCGTTGAGTGCGGCCGGGCGCAGATGAAGGAGGAGCGCCCGCATTTCGACCTGCGCCTGCTGGACGGTGTGTTCCACCTGCATCAGCACTTTGCTCGGTTCGCCGCGCTCCAACCGTTCTTTTTCCGCCATTGCCGACAGCAGCATCGACGCGGCGAACAGCTGCTGGGAGACGGAATCGTGCAGTTCGCGGGCGAGCCGCTGGCGTTCCTGCACGAGCCGCTCCTGCACAAGCTCTTCCTGGGTTTCCGCCCGTTCGTCGGAAATCTGCTTCAGCCGTTCGCGCTGGGTGCCGATGAGCGATTCCACTTCGGCCAGCACCCGCTCGGTTTTATCGGGAAGGGGAGCGGTTTCGTCCGTTTCCGCACTGCCGCCCGCAAGCACGGCAAGCCGGTGCTCGACGGATTTGCCTGCCGATCGGACAAGCAGGGCCGACCAGGCGGACAAACACCAGCCGAGCGCCACGGCCCCCGCCAGGATCCAGACCGCCGGCGGCATGTCGTATCGCTCGTCTTCAATGAGCGGCATCCACGTTTCTTCCGCCGGGACGCCGAGCAGGAGAAACAGGATTCCGAATGAAACGGAGAGGAACAGGAGCGACAGGAGCACGCCGCGTGTGATGAATGCCTTCATTTGCGCGACACCTCCACGTCCCCGAACCAGGTGGCGACCGTGATGATCAGCTCCGAAGCCGGCCGGTCTTCTTCTCCGTAGCCGTCTTTCATATGAAGCTGCTCATTCACGAGCCGGCTGCGGTGCCGGTTGAACAGCCGCGAATCGCCGAGCAGCGTCGTATAATGCACGCGCACCGGAATTTCATACGGCACGTCGATCCGGATTTTCCCGATTCCCTGCCGGATGGATATGAACGACGTGCCCTTCGGGAGCACCGTCTCCGTCACATCCACATGCAGGTCGCCGAACAGCCCCTGGATGTGGATGTCTTCCCATTCGTATGCCGAAAACGGCGTCGACTGAACGGAAAACAGCCGGTTGCGCAGGATGCCGTTCGGCGTTTCTTTGCGCATTTCCCGGAGCGGCCGGGTGATTTCTTCTGACGGCACGCCCTTCCACAGCTGCATGAAGATAAAAGCGAGGACGCCGAACACGAACAGGCGCAGCGTCCAGAGCGACAGCAGCGCAACGGCGAGGAAAAACACCCCGGTCCAGAGCAGCCACTTATGCCGCTGCCGGAGCCCGTAGTAAATGAACCCGGCACCGAGCAGCACGAACACGATGCTGCCGTTATGCGAAAAAGCGGCTTCTGCGAATACGAGCAGCAAAAAGCCGATGAGGATGAGTCTAAGCTGGTCCGTCGTCAACCGGTTCATCGGTGTCTCCTCCTTTCGGGGTGGGGGTTACTTCAACAGATGAATCATTTTTCCATGAAAGAAAGGAAGGCGGGTCGCCGCCCCCTTCCTCCAGTGTACAAAATCCCGCGGCGGATGTCGCCGTCAGACGGATTTCGATTCACATTCTTCAATGATTGTCAGTGCGTCGAGCCGGCGCTCCATCGATGAGCGATCGGCTTCCGGCTGTGCCGGCTTCGGGCCGGCGCCGAGGTTCTCGATGTAGTCGCGCATTTCGCTGTAGGATGCAACCGATCCGTTGTTTTCCGGCTCGATGAACGAATCCATGCGGCGGTGCGCGCGTGTCGCGTTTTCCTTGCCCATGAGCTGGAGCTGTCGCACTTTCATGTCTTTCACTTTGTGCTTCATTTCCTCGAACTTCCGCTCCAGCGCGATCAGTTCGCCCTCGGTCTCCAGAATCGATCCTTCGAGCTCGGCAACGCGGCTGCCGTATGCCCGCACTTCATCACGGGCGAATGCGGCGAGATCCTCCTCGCCGGCCTTCTCCGCCAATTCCAGCTGAGCGCGGCGCTTGTCGAGCATCGCGGCGGCTTCCGCGCGCTCCTTGTCCAGCTCCGCTTTCAGCTTCGCCTGGCGCTCGAGCAGCCGTCCGGTTGAGTCGGTCTGCTTTTCCGCGGCGCGGATATATTCATTGAGCAGCGCAATCGGATTGTGCTGTTCTTTTTTGTCGAGCAGATCGTGCAGGTCGGCCTGCACGGAGTATTTGATCCGGTTCCACAATGTGTTCATCTGTGAGTCCTCCTTTGGTTTTTCCGGCGGGATGGGGCCGTAAGGGCAAAGCGTCCCGGCGGCGTTTATTTCGTCAGTTTGCTCCATTCGCGTTCGAAGTTGTCGAACGGATCGTTTGATGCGTCGATGATGTTCGAGTCGCGGTTGTTCCATTTATGGTAGACATACCAGAGGGCTGCGAGGGCGAGCAGGCCGACGAACGCCGGGATGTTGCCGATCGCGGTGAGTGCGCCGATCACGCCGACCGCCGCCCAGCAGAACCGGCCGAACCCGGACTCGGTGCGGTGGTAGAAATGCCACCCCGCGTACATGATGGCGGCCGAGATGACGAGCCCGATGATCGCGCCGAGATTCGCCAGCGCCGTGATCCCGGCGACGATTCCGATTGAGACAAGCAAAAATTTCTTCATTTGTTTCCGCCTCCTTTCGTTGTATCTCCATTGTAGGATGGCGGCCGGTCAAACCGAACGGCCGGCAAGCCGATTTCCGTCTAGGTCCGGAGGCTGATTTTCGCCGGGTCCGGAGGCGGTGTGGCGGCGAATGTTAAGCAACGTGCTCTGAATGTTAAGCAAAGCCCGCCGAACGTTAAGCAAAGTGCTCCGAATGTTAAGCAACGTCCGCCGAATGTGAAGCAAGCAAACCCGCGCCTGCCGGCAAGCCGTTCCGTCCGCCCGTCTCCCGGACTTTCTTCCCAAACGTTATGGACGCTGGCAGCGTTTTCATGCTACGATATTTAATAGAATAGTCTTGTAATTATGAATAAAGAGGGGGAGTCGGAATGCGGGAAACCGTCATTGTGGAAGGAGTCCGGACAGCAGTCGGCCGGCGCAAGGGGGCCTTGTCGGCTACGAGGCCGGATGAGCTCGCGGCAGCGGTTCTTGAAGGGCTGGTCGAGCGCGCGGGGATCAAAAAGGAGCAAGTGGAGGATGTCATCCTCGGCTGCGTGACGCAGTCGGGCGAGCAGGCGGGCAATATTGCGCGGACTTCGGTGCTCATCGCCGGTTTTCCGGTGGACGTGCCGGGCGTGACGATCGACCGCCAGTGCGGTTCAAGCCAGCAGGCGGTGCATTTTGCGTCACAGGCGATTGCGTCGGGCGACATGGACATCGTGATCGCGGGCGGCGTCGAAAGCATGACGCGGGAGCCGATGTTTTCGAATGCCGGCGGGAAAAAGCCGAGCGAACAGCTCACGTCCAAGCATGAAATCATCAACCAGGGGCTGTCCGCCGAGCGGATCGCTGAAAAGTGGGGCTTCACCCGCGGGCAGCTTGATGAATATAGCGCGAACAGCCATGACCGGGCCTTTGCGGCAATCCGGGAAGGCCGCTTCCAAAACGAAATCCTCCCCGTGGAAGTGACCGGGGAAGACGGGGAATCGTTCGTGTTCGATACCGATGAAGGCCCGCGCGAAGGCTCGACGCCGGACGTGCTCGGCGGACTGAAAACCGTGTTCAAGGAAGGCGGCGTCATCACGGCGGGCAACGCAAGCCAGATGAGCGACGGCGCTTCGGCGGTCCTCATCATGTCGCGCGAAAAAGCGGATGAGCTCGGCCTGAAGCCGAAGGTCCGCATCGTCGCCCGCGCGGTAGTCGGCTCGGATCCGACGCTCATGCTGACCGGCCCGATCGCCGCCACGCACAAAGTGCTCGAGAAAGCCGGCCTGAAGATCGGCGACATGGACACTTACGAAGTGAACGAAGCGTTCGCCCCCGTGCCGCTTGCCTGGCTTGCGGAAACCGGCGCAGATCCGGAAAAGCTCAACGTCGACGGAGGGGCCATCGCACTCGGCCACCCGCTCGGCGCGACCGGCACGAAGCTTCTCGTCACGCTCATGAACCGCCTCGAGCGCACCGGCGGCCGCTACGGACTCCTCGCCATCTGCGAAGGAATGGGCATGGCGAACGCCACGATCATCGAGCGGGTGGAATAAACGCAGTTTTTTTACATGGACAGGAACGAATGAGCATTCACTCACCAAAATAGACTGTTGACCAGGGGGAATCGTCATGGACATGAACCAAGTGAAAGCAATCATCACCGGGGGGGCTTCCGGACTCGGCGAAGCCACCGCCCGCCGCGTCGCCGCATCCGGCGGCAAGGTGGCCATCTTTGATTTGAATGAAGAAAAAGGGCTTGCGCTCGCGGAAGAGCTCGGCGAGGAGACGGCGTTCTTCTTGAAAACCGACGTTTCCAGCGAAGAAGGCGTGCAGCGGAATGTCGCCGCGGCAAAAGACGCGATGGGCGGCTTGAACGCGGTCGTCAACTGCGCGGGCATCGGGACGCCCGGCAAGCTGCTCGGACGGAAAGGCCCGCTTGCCCTGGAAACGTTTGAACAGGTGATCCGGATCAATCTGATCGGCACGTTCAACGTCATCCGGCTTGCCGCGGACGCGATGACGGACAATGAGCCGGGCGAGGACGGAGAGCGCGGCGTCATCATCAACACCGCCTCCGTCGCCGCGTTCGAAGGTCAGATCGGCCAGGTCGCCTACAGTGCATCAAAAGGCGGTGTCGCTGCCATGACGCTTCCGATCGCCCGGGAACTCGCGAGTTATGGCATCCGGGTCATGACGATCGCACCGGGACTGATCGACACGCCGATGTTCGACGGACTGCCGGACGGCGCCCGTGAATCTCTCGAGCAGATGGTCCCGTTTCCGAAGCGGCTCGGCCGGCCGGAAGAATACGCCAAGCTCGCCGAATCGATCATCACGAACCCGATGCTCAACGGCGAAACCATCCGCCTCGACGGCGCCATCCGCATGCAGCCGAAGTGAGCAGGGGAGACGGCGGGACTTGAACCCGTTCAGGTTTCGCAGCGGTGAGTGAAAGAACTCCACGAAATCTTGGAGGAAGGATCAACTTGCGCCACTCGAGGCCGAACTTGCGCCACTCGGAGCCAAACTCGCGCCACTCGAGAGCCAACTTACGCCACTCATTATAAAAACGCATTGCCCATAAACAATCTGAATCTCATCTATCACTAAAGGGGGAGTGACACCATGGCACGATACCGCTGGGAAACGGCCGAGCATGAACTGTTCCGGGAGTCGCTCAGGAAGTTCATGGAGAAGGAAGCAGAACCGCATTACGAGGAATGGGAGAAAAACCGGCTCATCCCCAAATCATTCTGGAAGCAGCTCGGCGAACTTGGCTTCCTCTGCCCGCAGGTGGACGAAGCGTACGGCGGGCTCGGGCTGGATTTCAGCTACGGGGTGATCATCGGGGAGGAGCTGGAGCGGGTAGGCGCCGGGCTGACGGGCGTCGGCCTCCACAATGACATCGTCGTGCCGTACATCGAAGCGTACGGCTCGCCTGCTCAAAAGCAGCAGTTCCTGCCCGGATGCGTGACCGGCGACCGGATCACGGCCATCGCCATGACCGAGCCGGGCACCGGTTCCGATCTCGCGAACATCCGGACGACCGCCATCCGCGACGGGGACCATTACATCGTGAACGGCCAGAAAACGTTCATCACGAACGGGATCAACGGAAACCTCATGCTCGTCGCCGTCAAAACCGATCCGCAGGCCGAGCCGAAGCACCGCGGGGTCAGCCTGCTGCTCATCGAGGAAGGTACGCCCGGATTCACGAAAGGCCGCAAGCTCGACAAGGTCGGCATGCACTCTCAGGACACGGCCGAACTGTACTTTGAAGACTGCCGCGTTCCGGCGGAAAACCTGCTCGGCGAAGAAGGCAGGGGCTTCCATTACATGATGGAGAAACTCCAGCAGGAACGCCTTGTCGTCGCGCTCGCCGCACAGACCGCGCTTGAGGACATGCTCGAACTCACCGTCGACTACGTGAAATCCCGCGAAGCGTTCGGGCGCCCGGTCGCCGCTTTCCAGAACACCCAGTTCAAGCTTGCGGACATCGCAACGGAAGCGGAGCTCGGCAAGGCATTCCTCGAATCGCTCATCGCCGATCACCTCGAGGGCAAAGACATCGTCACGAAAGTCTCGATGGCGAAATCGTGGATCACCGAAACCGCCAAGCGCGCAGCCGCCGACTGCATGCAGCTCCACGGCGGCTACGGCTACATGGAAGAATACAAAATCGCCCGGCGCTACCGCGACATCCCGGTCATGTCGATCTATGCCGGCACGAACGAGATCATGAAAACGATCATTGCGAAAAACATGGGGCTGACCGGACAATGAGGGAAATTAAAGAAGCGGGCCGGGCACCCCGGCTGAGTCCGGCCGCCGGCAAATTCCTTGAGGGAATCCGGATTCTGGATCTCACTTATTACCTCCCGGGCCCGCATGCCGCTTGGCGCCTCGCCGAAATGGGCGCCGCGGTGACGAAGGTCGAACCGCCGGGAGGGGAGCCCGGCAAGACGCTCGGCGGCGGCATCGTCCATCAAGCAAACAACGGCGGCAAGAACATCATCGAACTGGACTTGAAGGGGGACGAGGGCAGGACCGCCATACAGCAGCTGATCCGGGACGCCGACGTCCTCATCGAGTCGTTCCGGCCCGGCACGCTCGACCGTCTCGGATTCGGGGAGAGGGAGCTGGACGCGCTGAATCCGGGATTGATTTATTGCTCGATGACCGGCTACGGCCAGGAAGGTTCCTACGCCCGCGCCGGCAGCCATGATTTGAACTATCTTGCGCTTTCCGGCGTCCTGTCGCAGCTGCTCGATGCAAACGGCCGTCCGGTTCATCCGCTGAACACGATCGCCGACTTTGCCGGTGCGCTGGCCGTTTCCGAAGCGGTCTGCGCCGCGCTCGTCCGGAAAATGACAACCGGCGAAGGCGCGCGGCTGGATGTGTCGATCACCGACGTGCTCGCCGGCTGGCAGGGCGTCCACCTTGCCTACGAATCGGCCGGCCTCTCGGACACCGGCATCCCCGGCATCGACGGCAGCCTCGCCCGGTACGGCATTTATGAAACGGCGGACGGCCGTCACGTCGTGCTCGCGGCGCTGGAAGAGAAATTCTGGCACGCCTTCTGCGACCATGCGGGACAAGCCGGATGGAAAGGAGGCGATGAACGACGGGGTGGCCCGGTGCACCGCGAAGTCGGCGATTACTTCCGGAGCCGCCCGCACGAGCACTGGCTGGACGTCTCGCTCCAAACCGATTTCTGCCTCACCCCCGTGCTGCGCCCCGGCGAACTGGACCGCCATCCGCACTGGCGCGGCAGAAACCCGCAAGCCTGAGGGCCGGCGAGTGTCTTGCCTGTCGCGATCGGCGTTTTCCGGGATACCGTCAACGTTTCGCGGGATACCGTCAACGTTTTCCGGGATACAATCAACATTTCGCGGGATACCGTCAACGTTTTCCGGGATACAATCAACGTTTTCCGGGATACCGTCAACGCTTCGCCGGATACAGTCAACGCATTCACGGGTCATTCCACCAACAAAGGAGAGGGATTCAGATGATGGATACACCGCTGCTTTTGAACATGTTCGTCGACCGCGCGGAGCGGTTTTTCCCCGACAAGGAAATCGTGTCAAAGACCCGGACGAAAACGCACCGGATTCCGTACCGCGAATTTGCAAAGCGCAGCCGCAAGCTCGCGGACCTGCTGACGAAGCTCGGCATGGAACGGGGCACGAAAGTCGGCTCATTCGCCTGGAACACCCACCGCCACCTGGAGGCGTATTTCGGCGTGCCTTGTGCCGGCGCAATCCTTCATATGATCAACATCCGCCTGTCGCCCGAGCATATCGCCTACGTCATCAACCATGCCGAGGATGAAATCCTGCTTGTCGACGACGACCTGTTCCCGCTCATCGAAAAGCTCGCTCCGCAGCTGCCGACGGTGAAGCACATCATCGTCATGGGCGACACGACCGACATCCCGGACACCCGGCTTGAAAACGTCCACTCGTACGAAGCCCTCATGGAAGAAGCATCCGACGCGTTCGAATTCCCGGACGACCTCGATGAAAACACGCCGGCCGGCATGTGCTATACGAGTGCGACGACGGGCAATCCGAAGGGTGTCGTGTATACGCACCGGGGGCTCGTGCTCCACAGCTACGCGCTCGGGCTCGCGGACGGGATGGGGCTGTGCGAGCGGGACACCGCGCTGTCGGTCGTGCCGATGTTCCATGCGAATGCATGGGGCGTGCCGTTCGCCGGCGTGTTCTTCGGAACGAAGCAGGTGCTCCCGGGGCCGGGCGGGTTCAACCCCGAAGTGCTCCTTGACCTCATCGAAGAAGAAAAAGTGACCCTCACATGCGGCGTGCCGACAATCTGGCTCGGCGTCCTGAAGGCGCTGGAAAAACAGCCGCGCGACCTGAGCTCGCTACGCGCGATCGTCTGCGGCGGTTCTGCTTCGCCGAAAGGGCTTATCCGCACATTCGAAGAGAAATACGGCGTCCCGTTCATCGTCGGCTACGGCATGACCGAAACGTCGCCGCTCGTCAGCCTGTCGAATTACACGTCCGAAATGGCCGAAAAGTCGATGGACGAGAAGATCGACGCGCGGGCCACGCAGGGCATGACAATCCCGGGCATCGATACACGGGTCGTCAATGAAGACGGGGAAGTGCCATGGGACGGACAGACGATGGGCGAACTGACGGTGCGAGGACCGTGGATTGCAGATGAATACTATAAAGACGAGCGCACGGCGGATGCCTTCCGCGACGGCTGGCTCTACACCGGCGACATCGCCGTCATGACCCCCGAGGGCTACATCAAGATCACCGACCGGACGAAGGACCTGATCAAATCCGGCGGCGAATGGATCTCATCGGTGGACCTGGAGAACGCGCTCATGACCCACCCGGACGTGTTCGAAGCCGCCGTCATCGCCACTCCGCACGAAAAGTGGCAGGAGCGGCCGCTCGCCTGCGTCGTCCTCAAAGACGGCATCGAACGGACCAACGAAAAAAAGCAGGAGCTGCTTGACTACCTGGAAAGCCAGTTCGCCAAATGGTGGGTCCCGGACGCCGTCGCCTTCATTGACGAAGTCCCGAAAACGTCCGTCGGCAAATTCCTCAAGGCAAAGCTGAGGGAGCAGATGGGACAGACGGTGTGAAGCCCAACTTGAATACGGTATAAAACCGGGCCGATGCCCGGTTTTTGCTTTTTCCGGTTTGGAGACCGTCGACTTGCACAGAAGCCGCCCATTTCCATTCACTCTCTCTTAAGAAAAAGAAAAACCCTTCCGGAAATGAAATCCATTCAGTTATTCAGTGGAGTGATTTTTTATGTATTTTCTTTTAATTTCGTATTGACCGTCATCCTTTAGTGGAGTAAATTAATAGATACTCGCAAGGCCGCAAAGGTCGCGTCAGGTCCACTAAAGGAGTGATAGACCGTGTCCATCGCTACAGAAAGTTCTGCAAAGAAAAAAAGGTTCAAGTTCGAAGTTCCCCATCCGTTTGCTATTTTGTTCGGCGTCATTCTCCTCACGGCGCTGACCACTTATCTCGTCCCGGCCGGTGAGTATGACCGGACGACAAATGCAGAAGGCCAGACCCTCATCGTGGATGGCTCCTATCATCAAATTGCGTCCAATCCTGCCGGCTTCATGGATATTTTCAACGCCATTCATGGCGGTTTGTCCGCAGCTGCCGGAATCGTTTTCTTCATCTTCATCGTCGGCGGTGCGTTCAACGTATTCAAGGAGACGAAGGCGATTGAAGGGGCGTTCGGCTCCGTCTCCGGGAAACTGCAGGGCCGGGAAATGCTCATGATCCCGATCTTCATGATGTTCTTCGCTATCGGCGGCGCCACGATCGGCATGTTCGAAGAAGCGCTGCCGTTCATCCTGATCCTCGTGCCGCTTGCGATCATGATGGGCTTTGATTCCATGACCGGCGCAGCGGTCGTCATTGTCGGTGTTGCGACCGGCTTCACCGCCGCATTCATGAACCCCTTCACGGTCGGCGTCGCGCAGGGCATCGCCGAGCTTCCGACTTTCTCGGGAATGGTTCCCCGTATTTTCTTCTGGCTGGCCTATGTGGTCGTCTCGATTCTCTTTGTCATGAGGTACGCCGCGAAAGTGAAGAAAAACCCGGAGACGAGCATCACGTTCGAAGAAGATAAACAACGAAACATCGATTCGGTGTCCGTGCTGGATATGCGGTTGACGCGCAGACAGGGCATCACACTGCTGATCCTGCTCGGGACATTCATCACACTGGCGTATGGCGTGATTGAGTACCACTGGTATATCCAGGAAATCTCTGCGCTGTTCGTCATCATGGCGATTCTGATCGGCCTCGTCAACAAAATGGGTGTCAACGGAACGACCATGGCATTTGTCCGGGGCTGCCAGGAACTGCTTGTCGGGGCACTCGTCGTCGGCTTTGCCTACGGTGCGGTCGTCCTTCTGGAAAACAGCAATACGATCGATACGATTCTCTACGGCATTTCGGGCCTCGTTTCGGGTCTGCCGGCGGTACTTGCGGCCGGGGCGATGTTCGTCGTCCAGGCGTTCATGAACATCATCGTTTCGTCCGGCAGCGGGCAGGCGGCGCTTACGATGCCGCTCATGACGCCGCTTTCCGACTTGATCGGCGTCAGCCGGCAGACCGCCGTCCTCGCTTTCCAGATGGGCGACGGCATCACGAACATCTTCTCGCCGACGAGCGGCCTGCTTTTTGCGGCGCTCGCAATGGGCGGCATTTCCATTACAAAGTGGTTCAGATGGATGGCTCCGCTGTTCGTCATCCAATTCATCATGGCGATCCTGTTCGTCACGATTGCACATCTGTTCGTCTGGCCGGCCTGATTCGGCGCAGGATCACTTTTAAGCAGGGGGTATTCAAATGACGGGACAACTGTATGACCGATATGAAGAACTTCAAGAGGAACTCGTCGCCATCCGCCGCGACCTCCACATGCATCCGGAAGTGGGGCATACCGAGGAGCGGACGCCGGCCTTCATCGCAGATTATCTCCGCAAGCTCGGCATCGGCGTGCGCACCGGCGTCGGCGGCCGGGGAGTCGTCGGGACACTGAAGGGCGGCAAGCCGGGCAGGACGATCGCCCTGCGTGCGGACTTTGACGCACTTCCGATCCAGGACGAAAAAGACGTTCCGTACAAGTCGGCCGTTCCGGGCGTCATGCATGCCTGCGGTCACGACCTGCACACCGCCACGCTGCTCGGCGTCGCGAAAGTCCTGTCGGAAGTCCGCGAAGACATCCCCGGCACCGTCGTCTTCATTCACCAGCACGCGGAAGAAGTCACGCCGGGCGGAGCGGAAGCGATGATCAGGGACGGCTGCCTGGACGGCGTCGACACGATCATCGGCGCCCATGTCATGTCGCACGAACCGTTCGGCGGCGTCTACACCATGGAAGGCTACTCCTCCTCCGCGCAGGACGACTTCGAGATTACCATCCACGGCAAAGGCGGCCATGCTTCCTCGCCGCACACGACGATCGATCCGCTCGTCACCGGCAGCCAGCTTGTTGTGCACTTCCAGCAGATCATCAGCCGCCGTGTGAATCCGATGCACTCGGGCGTCCTGACGATCGGTTCGTTCCAGAGCGGCGAAGCAACGAACGTCATTCCTGACAAAGCCGTGCTCAAAGGCACCGTGCGCACATATGCACCGGAAGCGCGCGACCTCATCGAAGAAGCGATGGAGCGGCTCACGCGCACGACATGCGAAGGCAACGGCGCGGACTATGAATTTAAATACGTCCGTGACTGTCCGTCGATCTACAATGATGCCGGCGAAACCGCCCGCGTCGCAAAAGTCGCCGCCGCAATTTTCGGCGAAGACGAAGTGCATGAAGGCGAGCCGATGAGCGGCAGCGAAGACTTCGCCTACTACACCCAGCACGTGAAAGGCACTTACTTCACGGTCGGCGGCGGCAACCCCGACATCGGCGCCGAGTATCCGCATCACCACCCGAAGTTTGACGTCGACGAACGCTCGATGCAATACATCGGGAAAACGTTTATCGGCACCGTGTTCGATTTCCTCGGGGAAGCGGAAAAATCCGCGGAGTCGGCAGCGGAAATCAACGTGTGAACATCCGGTTCCGGGGGAATCGTTCGACTCGGGGCGTGAATCGTTCGACTCGGCGACAGAATCGTTCGACTCGAGGCGGAAATCGTTCGACTCGCAACATCCAGCACGAGAAAGCCGGCGGAGAACAGGTCAGTCCTGTTCTCCGCCGGCTTTCTTTTTATTTCATCAGTCCGTCGTGGATGTTTTCGATGTTGTATTTCAGGAAATTCGTGTACGTTTCGCCTTCGGAGCCCGGTTTGCCGAGTTCATCCGAGTACAGCTCGTGCGCAATCGGGACGCCGGTTTCATTGGATACCGTCTCCATCGGCCGGCGATCGACGTTCGATTCGACGAACAGCGCCGGCACGTCGTGTTCACGGACGAAATCCACAAGCGATTTGATCTGTGCCGGGGATCCGTTTTCTTCCGTATCAATCGCCCAGATGTAGCCTTCCTCGAGTCCGTATGTCTTCGCCAAGTACTGGTAGGCGCGCTCGCTCGTCACGAGAATGCGTTTCGTTTCCGGGATTTCCGCGATTTTGTCTTTGTATTCCTGGTCGATTTCCCGCAGTTTATTCAGCATATTTTCCGCATTCTTTTCATATTCATCTTTGTGGTCCGGGTCAACTTTGACAAATGCATCCCGGGCATTTTCGACCATCTGGATGCCGACGGTCGGATCGAGGAACGCATGCGGGTTCACTTCGCCTTCGTGTCCTTCTTTGTCCGACAGGTAAAGCGGTTCGACCCCTTCCATCAGCTCGAACACCTTCGACTCATCGGTGCCGGTCGTGTCGAGAAGGCGGGAGAACCAGCCTTCCTCGCCGCCTTCGAGGTTCAGCCCGTTGTAGAAGATCACATCTGCGTCGGATGTTTTCTTCACGTCTTCCGGAAGCGGCTCGTATTCATGCGGTGCGGTCCCGATCGGCACCATCGAGTGCACGGAGACCCGGTCGCCGCCGACTTCATTGGCGATATCGTACAGAATCGAGAACGTCGCGACGACGTGCAGTTTGTCTTTGCCGGCGTCCTCTGCGGTTTTGCCGGAGGTATCCTTGCCGTCTTTGCTGCCGCAGGCGCCGAGCGTGAACGCCGCAACGAGCAGGAGAACGAGCGCCCCCCACAGTTTTTTCTTCAATTGAAACAAACCCCTTTCTTTTCTGGCGGCCTGCAGCGGAACAACCCCGCTGCGCCGTTTGTTCCCGCCACGGATCCCGCAGCTTTTCTTCCAATAAAATCAGTCACCGTTTCGCGCCGCCTTGCGGTTTTTCGAAGTGCGCATGCTCCGCCAGAGCAGTCCCTGCTTCGGCGAGAAGAACAGGGCGAGCAGGAAGAGGGCGGTCGCGGCGAGCACGATGACCGCACCCGAAGACAGGTTGTAGTTGAAGCTGACGTACAGCCCGATCACCGCCGAAAGTGCGCCGAAAAGAGCGGACAGGCCGATCATGACCGGCAGCCGGTCGGTGAGCAGGTAGGCGGTTGACGCCGGTGTGATGAGCATCGCGACGACGAGGATGATGCCGACCGTGCGGAGCGAGGCGACCGTGACGAGCGTGAGCAGCACCATGATCGCGTAGTGGATGAGCCGGTTCGGCAGGCCGAATGTTGCGGCGAGCGTCGGGTCGAACGTCGTGACGAGCAGTTCTTTATAGAAAACGATGACCGTGATGAGCACGATCGCCCCGATGACGAGCGTCGTCCACATGTCGGCGGAGCGCACGGCAAGCACGTTCCCAAACAAGATGCTCGTCAAGTCGACGCTGCTCGCCGCCTTTGCCATGAGGATGATCCCGAGGGCAAAGAACGCGGAGAAGATGATGCCGATCGCCGAGTCGTTCTTAATGCGGCTTTTCTCCGAGACGAATCCGATGCCGACCGACGTGAGCACGCCTGCGACGACCGCGCCGTAGAAGTAGTTCACGCCGAGCATGTAGGAGATCGCGACGCCCGGCAGTACGGCGTGGGAGATGGCGTCGCCCATGAGCGACATGCCGCGAAGCACGATAAAGCAGCCGATGACACCGCAGATGATGCCGACCATCACCGATGTGAACATCGCCTTCTGGAGGAATCCGTAGTTGAGGATGTCTGTGATGAATCCGCTCATAGGCCGCCGCCTCCCGCGATGAGTCCGCCGAATGTTCCGTAAGCCTGCTCCATATGAACGGGCCGGAGCACTTCATTCGCCGGTCCGTAGGCGATCACTTCGCCGTTCAGCAGCAGAAGGTCGTCAAAGTAAGCAACGGCCTTCGACAGGTCATGGTGGACGACAAAGATGCTTTTGCCGCTGTCGCGCAGTTCTTTCAGCAGCCCGATGATGACTTCTTCGCTTGAAGCGTCGACGCCGACAAACGGCTCATCGAGAAACAGCAGGTCCGCATGCTGAAGCAGCGCGCGGGCGAGGAACACCCGCTGCTGCTGGCCGCCCGACAGCTGGCCGATCTGCCGGTTCGCGAATTCTTCCATGCCGACTTTCCGGAGGCTTTGGAGCGCCTCCTCCTTTTCCGCTTTGCCCGGCCGGCGGATGAGTCCGAGCGACGGATAAGACCCGAGCAGCACGGTGTCCCGCACATTGATCGGAAAATCCCAGTCGATCGAGCTTCTCTGCGGGACGTAGGCAATCCGCTTCCGCATTTCCTTGAGCGGCTTTCCGTCAAACCGGACGGTGCCCCGGTCGGTGTGAAGCAGACCGAGCACCGCTTTCATGAGTGTTGATTTTCCTGCGCCGTTCGGGCCGATGATGCCCGTCATCCGGCCGTGCGGTGCCGAGAAGCTGACGTCCCGGAGCACTTCCTTGCCGTCATACGACACGCGCAGATCGTTCACATCCAATGCTAAATCCATGTCATCACCTTTTTTCAGACTAGTATATGTGGAATGGTCAATAAGTTTCCCTTGCGCAACTTTTAATCTATTTTATCCCCGTTGACCGGGAAAGTAAACCCTTCGGTAGGCGGAATTTCGGAAAAGTCGAAGAAAGGGACCAGATCTCTGCGTGGTACAATCAAGCAACAAGACAGGAGGAGATGTTCATGCCGGCAGATATTGGAGTGGATTCTCTCGTTTCACAGTCATTGACGGTGTACAGCGGCGGCTTTGCGCTCGTGCGGGAAGAGCGGAGGCTGCCTTCCTTTCCCGAAGACGGGGTGTTCCGGTATCTCGGCGTGGCGCCGCGGATCGAGGCGGAGTCGGTGCTCGTCGAGGGTGCGGAGATCCGCTGGATAAGCTATGAATACGACCTCGCGGACAAGAATAAATTACTGGAGAAGTACATCGGCCGGGAAGTGACGGTGGCCGACCGGAAAACAGGTGTTATTCGGCGGCTGCGCCTGTTGAGTGCACAAAACGGACTCGTCCTGGAAGACACGGTGTCGGGTGAACTAGTGGTGGATCCGGAGGGTGAACTCCGGCTGCCGAAACTGCCCGGCGGACTTGCCCAGCAGCCGTCTCTCGTCTGGCAGGCACTGTCGGACGGGGAGGAAAGCGGACTGGTGCGGGTGAGTTATCTGACGGACGGCCTGACGTGGGAAGCCGAATATGTGATGTTGCTGCCGCCTGAAGCGGGCGCGGAAGAGACGTTCAGCCTGACCGGCCGGATGGCGGTGACGAATGAATCGGGCAGGTCCTTTGAAGAAGTGACGCTGAGCGCGGTGGCGGGAAGCGTCCGCCGCACCGCAAGCGGGCCCGTTCCGCGGATGGCGTACGGAGCGGCGGTCCAATCCAAGGGACTGCCGGAACCCGAAGCATTTGCCGACTATCATCTGTATCCGGTTCCGTTTAAAGTGACGCTGAACGAGGGGCAGACCAAGCAGATCGGGCTGATGGAGGCGGAGCGGGTGCACGGAAAAATCATCTACGAGGCGACTTACCGGGCAGAGAAACCGGACGTGGTGCTCGTGTTCCGCAACAGCGAAGAAAACGGCCTCGGAGTCCCGTTGCCCGAAGGCCGGGTCTGGATGTACCGCCGGGCGGCTGGCGGTCCGGCCGAGTTTATCGGCGAAGACCGGATCGAGAACACGGCCAAGGATGAAACGGTCCGCGTGATCGCCGGCCGGGCATTCGACATCACGATCGATTCGGGGCTTGCTGACTCCAAGGTGACGGGACGGTATGTGGAAGAAACATACGTCTATGAGATCCGCAACGCCAAGCAGAGTGACGTCGAGGTATTGATCCGGCATGCCGTCCACGTGCGGGACTGGGAACTCGTCGAATCGAACTTCCCCGCGGAGCGGCGATTCGACGAAGTGAGGATCACGGCGGAAGTGAAAGCCGGGGGAACGGCCACCGTCCTGTTCAAGATCCGTCTTGATCGAGGAGCGACGGGCGGGGTGAGCGGGTGAATGTCGGGATAGCGGCGCCGAATGTCGGGATACGCTCCGCGAAAGTCGGGATCGCGCGGTTGAATGTCGGGATACACCCTGTGAAAGTCGGGATCGCACGGTTGAATGTCGGGATCGAAGCCGCCCCGTGGTGAATGTCGGGATCGAAGCCGCGCCGTGGTGAATGTCGGGATAGAGGCGCCGAATGTCGGGATGCGCTCCGCGAAAGTCGGGATCGCGCGGTTGAATGTCGGGATAGGAACCGCGCCGAGGTGAATGTCGGGATAGCGGCGCCAAATGTCGGGATACGCCCTGCGAAAGTCGGGATCGCACGGTTGAATGTCGGGATCGGAGCCGCGCCGAGGTGAATGTCGGGATAGCGGCTCCGAATGTCGGGATACGCTCCGCGAAAGTCGGGATCGCGCGGTTGAATGTCGGGATAGGAGCCGCGCCGAGGTGAATGTCGGGATAGAGGCGCCGAATGTCGGGATACGCCCTGCGAAAGTCGGGATCATGCGGTTGAATGTCGGGATCGAAGCCGCGCCGAGGTGAATGTCGGGATAGAGGCGCCGAATGTCGGGATACGCTTCGTGAATGTCGGGATACGCCCTGCGAATGTCGGGATCGAAGCTGCCCGGAGAGAAGTCGGAAAAGAACCGCCCCGGGGCTGAACCTTTCCGATGCGTCGTCGTCTTGTTAACCGGGCGGGAATGCGGCCCGATCAGCGCGGGCCCCAAAGAGCGGGTGGGCACGGCTTTTATTCCCGAAAGTCGGATTGCGCCCGCAGCGGGCATCTAGTAAACTGTGGGTAGAAAATCGGAGGGACCGGATGGAAAGCTGGATCGTGCAGTTCATGGCGGAGTTCGGGTATGCGGGCGTGTTTCTGCTGATCTTGGCGGAGAATGTGTTTCCGCCGATTCCGTCGGAGGTCATTTTGACGTTCGGCGGATTTCTCGCGGCGGCAGGTCCGCTGACGAAACCGATGGTGATCGGCGCGGCGACGCTGGGTTCTGTCGCAGGCGCACTCGTGCTTTACGGGATCGGCCGGGTGTTTGACGCCGACCGGATCGGCGGGCTTGTCGACCGCTGGGGCGGCGTGCTCCGGCTGACGCGCGCGGATATTGAGCGGGCGGATGCATGGTTTGACCGGCACGGGCACTGGACGGTGTTTTTCTGCAGGCTCGTGCCGCTCGTCCGCAGCCTGATTTCGCTGCCGGCCGGGATGTCGCGGATGCCACTCGTTCCGTTTGTCGTCCTGACGTCCGCGGGCAGCCTGCTCTGGAACACGGTTCTTGTGTCGCTCGGCGCCGCGGTCGGGGAAAACTGGCAGGCCATCGTCCGGTACATGGACATGTATTCCGCCGTTGCCTACTCGGTCCTCGGACTCCTCCTGGCCGCCGCCGTCCTCTCGTATTTTAACTTCCGAAGAAAGCGGGCTTAACTTTATATGGAATTATTTGATTTGATCAAAGCACTCATCCTCGGCTTTGTCGAGGGCATGACCGAATTCGCGCCGGTGTCGTCGACCGGGCACATGATCATCGTCGACGACATGTGGCTGAGAACCGAAGAATTCCTCGGCAAGTACTCGGCAAATACATTCAAGATCGTCGTCCAGCTCGGATCGATTTTGGCGGTCGTCGTCGTGTTCTGGAAACGGCTGTTCAGCTTGATCGGCCTGTACCAGGGCGACGTGACGGACGGCAAGATGAGCGAGCGGTTCAACCTGCTGCACGTCATCATCGGCATGCTGCCTGCCGTCATTATCGGATTTGCGTTCAAGGACTTCATCGATGACCACCTGTTCAGCGTGAAAACCGTTATCTGGGCGCTTGTCGCCGGTGCGATCCTCATGATTGCGGCCGATAAGCTCGGTCCGAAAAAACCGCGCATCACTTCGCTCGACCAGATCACGTACCGCCAGGCGCTTGCGATCGGACTCGTCCAGTGCCTCTCGCTCTGGCCCGGCTTCTCGCGCTCCGGCGCCACGATTTCCGGCGGTGTCCTGTTCGGCCTCAACCACAAAACGGCCGCCGACTTCACATTCATCATGGCCGTTCCGATTATGGCCGGCGCGAGCCTCGTCTCCGTGATGAAGAACTTCGATGAAATGACCGCAGCGCACCTGCCGTTCTACATCATCGGCTTCGTGAGCGCGTTCATCTTCGCGCTCATCTCGATCAAGTTCTTCCTCAAGCTCATCGATAAAATCAAACTCACCCCGTTCGCCATCTACCGCCTCGTCCTCGCGGCGGTGCTGGCATGGGTCGTGTTTTAAATTAGTGAAACCCCGCCAATTGCGGGGTTTTTTTGAGGCAGAAGAGCCGCCTCAGTCCCTGTGTATGTACTTCGGCCTACGAATCAATCCGTCTCTTAAACCAAATGACGCACCTGCCCGTTAAACTTATCCGACTAGGTTACTGAATATTCAAAACTCTATTGTTTAATGTTCATCCCACTGATAATCTATCCAAGAAAGCCAATTAAATCAGAGGGGTGTGGGGGGAATGAAGAAGTGGGCTGGAAGAGTAGGGGCGCTCGCGCTTTGTGCAGGACTTTTGGTACCGGCCGTGCCGGGGGAAGCATTGGCGAAAGAAGAGTCGCACCATGACTTTTCGATCTCCGGTTTTACGGACTATGCCGAGATGACGAAGAAGCTCCAACAGATTGCCAAGAGCAGCAAGGGGCTTGTGGCGCTCGAGGTGGCGGGGCAGTCCAATCAGGGGCGGGATATTTACACGGTCCGTGTCGGCTCGGGGGACAAAGTGATTTTGATCCAGAGTGAAATCCACGGCAATGAGAAAACCGGTACCGAGGCCATCCTGAATGTCCTCAAGACCGTATCCGGGAATTCGCCTTAGGCCAGGGCGCTCCGGGAAGAAGTGACGTTCGTCTTCATGCCGATGATGAACCCGGACGCTTCCGAAGGGGACAAGCGGCGCAACACGATGACATGGGCGGAAGTGGTGGAAGACTTCCCGCAGCTGGCAGGAGCGCGGCCTTCGTGGAATTACCTGGACCGCGGCATCCAGCAAATGTACGACTACGGGAAAAATCCGGGCTTTGACGTGAACCGGGACTTCAACCCCGACCTGAACTATGTCCCGCAGCCGCAGGACTTCCCGGGCAACTCCGCATCGCCGGGCTGGTTCATCACGCCTGAAGCGCAGACGTCAAGAGACGTATACAAGTCGCTCACGGACGAGTTCGGAAAGGTCGATGTGTTCATCGATCTGCATCACCAGGGTCTCTACTACGTGGACGGCACATCGGACGAAGTCACCCTGTCGCTTTCGGGCAATTTCGTGCCGGATCCGTCTTCTCCTGAAGGCGCCAAGTATGCACAGTACGCGGACAAGTACAATTATGACTTCTCCCGCCAGCTGAACGTGGCGGCATATGATGCACTGCAATCGGTCGGCAACTCGATCTTCAACAACATCACGCTTTATTCGCAGGGGCTTGACCTGCCGGGGACGGCACTCGGAAGCTACGCGCTCAACGGCAGCGGGACGGTGTTGTTCGAAGTGACGGGTCAGACGCAGTCGTTCGGCCAGAAGAAAAAGGGCCAGCTCGTGAAGGCGGTCGAACGCGGCCTCACCGGAATCATCGATGCGGTTGCGGATGACTCGGTCTATGGGCTGGATCCCGAAGCATACGAAGACATTCCGCTCACTGCCTACCAGCCGGCTGACTGATCGGCTTCAAAGAACCCTCGCGTTGTGCGGGGTCAGTCTGTAGACAAAACGTACCCGGAAAAAAATTTCCTGGGTGCGTTTTTCGTGTTACGACCGAAATCGCAACGGTCGGAACCAGCCCGTCCGTCAACGGGTATCACGGCTCTTCTTCCCGGCCGGGGGGAAAGTCCCTGACCGGGCGGTGCGGACCGCGGCGAAAGGCCCTTGCGGAAACGGCGCTTTTCGGTCGTCCGGCATATGGAAGCGCTTCCTTTGAACCGGTACGATAGATGTAGAACCGAACATGAAGGGGGAATGGAATTGAAGAAGACGATGATGACGATGGCAATCGCGGGGGCGCTGACGCTCGGGGCGACGCAGGTAGCGCCGATGCAGACGGAGGCGGTCGGCAACGGGCCGGGTTACGGTGGCAATGAAACGATCAACACGTCGATTCTGACGAGCCACAGCGAAATGGCGGCTTTCCTGAGAAAGCAGGAGGCCAAGCAGAAGGACATGCAGCTGGAAGTGATCGGCCAGTCGATGAAGGGGCGCGATCTGTTCCTCGTGAAGTACATGAAGAATCCGGACAATCCGACGATTCTTTTCCTCACCCAGCAGCACGGGAATGAGGCGCTGACGACGGAAGGGGCGCTGGACTTCATCAAGAGCCTCGGCACCGGCAAGATGAAGGGCGTGACGGACAACGTGAACATCCTCATCGTGCCGCGGCTGAATCCGGACGGAGCCGCGGGGGATGTGAACTTTTCGCTCGATGATTATGTGGCTTCCGGCGACCACCACCTGACGCGCTACAATGCAAACGGCGTGGACCTGAACCGCGATCATGTCACGCGGATCCAGCCGGAAACGAAGGCGCTCCATGACAATGTGCTGTCTGCTTATGACATCGATTACATGATTGACCTTCATCACCAAGGGCCGAACAGCGAAGTGGACGGCGAGCTCGTGTCCGGCTCCATCCTGTATCCGACGACTCCGAACGTGAGCGATGATGTGTTGGCCGGGTCCAAGCAACTCGGGGCCGTCGTCTATGACGCCATCAGCAAGAAGGGCTGGGGCCATATCGGCAAATATCCGGGCGGATCCGCAGAGACGATCAGCCGCAACGGAATCGCTGTGGAATACGGCATATCCACGATTCTTTTTGAGATGAGGGGCATGGCCGACCATGAATATCCGTCTTATGTGCTCGGCCAGAAGAGCAACGGCTACTTGATCAAACAGACCGTCACCACGCTTGAGTCCACCACGCGGGCAATCGCCGACGGATCCATCCATTCAAAGGACACCTCTTTCTGGGACGACCTGCCGACGCAGACGAGCCGGCAATCCGAGGAATAATGAAAGTGAAGGAAGCATCCGGCCGCCTGGGCGGGGATGCTTCCTTTTTTAGGTTATGAGCTTCCATTTTCGCCAACTGAACCCAGCTTTACCCTCTTCCAAACATTCACCGCATTCTCCCGATTGGGACTTCGGGAAAACGCCTTCATTTCAGTCGGACTGTCCGATATACTACTCGAAGTGCCTGTACGAGGCACTTCAATGACTGAATATTTATTGTCATCTAAGAAAGGAGAAAACATGGAAACGACAAAGAAAAAGGGGTTTTTCCAAAAGTTCCTCGACACCATAGAAACGGCGGGCAACAAGCTCCCGCACCCGGTGACGCTTTTCGCCGGCCTCGCACTTCTCGTGCTGGTCCTTTCGGCGATTGTTTCGTCATTCGGCATTTCGGTGGAGCATCCGGGCAAGCCGGGTGAAATGATCGAGGTGAAGAACCTCCTAAATAAAGAGGGAATCCACTACATATTCACGAGCATGACCGACAACTTCATCGGCTTCGCACCGCTCGGCGTCGTGCTTCTGACGATGCTCGGCATCGGGGTGGCGGAAGGGTCCGGCCTCATTTCGGCTGTGCTCCGCGGGTTCGTCATGTCGGTGCCGAAGCGGCTCATCACGCTCGGCCTCGTGTTCGCGGGCGTCATGTCGTCCGTTGCATCCGATGCGGGATATGTCGTGCTGCCTCCGCTCGGGGCGGTCATCTTCGCCGCGCTCGGCCGGCATCCGCTCGCGGGTCTCGCCGCAGCGTTCGCCGGGGTGTCCGGAGGGTTCAGCGCGAACCTGCTGCTGTCCGGGACCGATGCACTCCTCGGCGAGCTGACGATCCTCGGCGCGGACATCATCGACCCTGCCTATGCGGGCGGCATGAACATCGCGATGAACTATTACTTCATCGCCATCTCCGTCTTTGTCCTGACCTTCGCAGGTGCCTGGGTGACTGAAAAGATCATCGAGCCGCGCCTCGGCGAATACAAGGGCGAGTTCCGCGAAAGAATGGAGAAGCTCACGCCTGTCGAGAAAAAGGGCATCCTCTGGGCGGTCATCTCGGTCGTGGTCGCACTCGGCCTCATGCTGCTCCTCGTCCTGATTCCCGGCGCACCGCTGCGCGGAGATGAAGGCGACATGCCGATCATCCGCTCGCCGTTCATGAGCTCGCTCGTTCCGATCATCGCGATCCTGTTCTTCATCCCTGGACTCGTATACGGAAAAGTGACGAAAGCGATCCGAAATGACAAAGATGTCGCGGAAATGATGGGCAAGACGATGGCGTCGATGGGCATGTTCATCGTGCTCAGCTTCACCGCCGCCCAATTTGTCGCCTACTTTGCCGAGTCGGGCATGGGCCTCGTCCTCGGCGTGTACGGCGCTGAATTCCTGCAGAGCATCAAGCTCACCGGCATTCCGCTCGTCCTCCTGTTCATCCTGATCGCCGCGTTCATCAACCTGTTCATCGGCAGCGCCTCCGCCAAGTGGGCGATGATGGCGCCGATCTTCGTCCCGATCATGATGCAGCTCGGGTACTCGCCGGAACTCACGCAAATGGCGTACCGCATCGCCGATTCGTCGACGAACATCATCTCGCCGCTCATGACCTACTTCGCGATCATCATCGCCTTCGCCCAGAAGTATGATAAGAAAATGGGCATCGGCACACTCGTTTCCACGATGTTCCCGTACTCGATGGTCTTCCTCGGCGTCTGGAGCGCCGTCCTCATCATCTGGATGCTCCTCGGTTTGCCGCTCGGACCTGATGCACCGATCTACTATAACGGAAATTAACCACAGGAAAAACCCCGCTGAGGCGGGGTTTTTTCGTGGGCGTGGACAGGAAGCGTGCCCCATCGTCCGACTGGCCGGCAGACGAAATCATTCGACTCGGAGATGGAATCGTTCGACTGAAGCCCCTAATCGTTCGACTCGCCGGAAACCAGTCCGGCTGAAGAAGAGGGCAACCGGCTATCCGGAAAAAGCAAAGATAATTGTCGGATGAAATAAAAAACGTTTGAATAATCAAGGACATAGCAGGTTGTCCTCCCTTGTCCGACTTGCGTTAAGCCGAGGGACGTGAGGATCCGGTGGGAGCTGCTGGAACTGCTTAGCTGGAAGAGTTCGCGGAATTGGCGGGGGTAAATGACTCTTCCTCCGAGAAGAAACCAATCCAAGAGGGTCGTGGCGTAAGGAACCTGGCTGGACGGACCGCAGACAAGGCAGTCCCACAGTCGTTCGCTGACCCGGTCGAGTGCGGTTGAGCAAGTGCAAATGGGCCCCCAGAAAATATCTTCTCGAGGGACCTGTACGAAGTCGCAAAAAGGAAAGGGCAGGAACGGGAGGTGTTGCTGACGGATGGCGTCTGCAAGGTTTTGGATATTATCCGATGTCCAGATCGAAGGTTGGCGCTGATAACTGCGAAGCAGGCTTCGAAGTTCACGCAGCCGGATCACAGGAAGACCGGATGGAATATATTCGACCGTGGGATTCGCAGTCAACACAACGGATCCGCCAACTTTAGCTTGTTTTTGTTGCAGACCAAGCCAGACTTCCAGGCTTTCCTGCTGATCCTGGAACTGGGCAGCGGGACAGTCCACCGACTGGACGATTATCCCGTTTTCCCATTTCTGAAGCTCGGCCGGTCCTTGGGTGAAGCGCAGCCTGCCGCCAATCTGCTTGGCCTCAAACACAAAGACCCCCGCAGGCAAAAGGACAATTGCATCGAGCTGGATAAGTGCGCCAAACGGCAGGGGGAGACTCACATCCCATAGAACTTCACTGCCGGCCGGCAATCCGGTGGACAGGATCGTCCGTAGTAATTTTTCTTCTCCGGCCAGGCCGGCCTTTCGGTTGTGGAGCTGTTTTTCCAGCTCTTTTCTTTTTGCCGCGGTTCCCTTGAAGCGAGTAATGATGCGCTCATTGCAGTAAACGATCAGCTTTGCCATCGACTGACTTTTAACAGCCCCCACCTGCTCTCCAGTAGTTTGACTCCACCATAGCATGTCGCATCAAGCCGGAGAAGAAGGAGGGAAAGCGGAAAATTAGTGCCTGTGGATAACTCGGTCAATAACGGAAAAAGAGATGTTGAATTTCAAATTTGGCATCGGCTGAAACGGCGTTTGTCGAATAAATAAGCATTAAGTCCCGGTCTGGTTTAATTTAAAAAACGGTCAATCCCCCATCCCGCACCCCCGTTTTGAAATCATTCGACTCGGAGCCCGAATCGTTCGACTCAGAGAGTTAATCATTCGACTCGCGGGGTGAATCGTTCGACTCAAGCCCTCAATCATTCGACTCAGCTAAACACAGCCGTTCCCGCGAACAACTCACGAACGGGGAGCCGGCTTCCTCAACACGAAAAGGACGTCCGTGATAGCCGGACGCCCCTCGCTCTCCATCAAACCTCCACCACACCCCCGGGTTCCGCAAGTTCTGTGCTGTCGCCGAACGCTTCCATGGCGGCGGCGCGGATCACCTGCACATCGCCGTCCTGCGGCAGATGCGTCAGCAGC
Source organism: Bhargavaea ullalensis (assembly GCF_042432615.1). Lineage (NCBI taxonomy): Bacteria > Bacillati > Bacillota > Bacilli > Caryophanales > Caryophanaceae > Bhargavaea > Bhargavaea ullalensis. The sequence goes on along the minus strand of NZ_JBHLWY010000001.1, from coordinate 68,319 downwards.
AGCCGCTTCGCCCCCGCGAGCCGCGCCAGTTCGCCCGCCTCGCTGCCGGCCATATGCCCCGGCGACTTCCCTTTGTATTCCTCATACAGATTCGCCTCGCTCACCAGCAGATCCGCACCCGCCGCAAACCGGGCGAGCCCCTCGAAAAACTCCGAGTCCGCGGTGAACACGACCGACTTGCCGTCCGCCTCAAACCGTGCGGCGAGACAATACACCGGATGCACCGTCTCCGCGAACGTCACCGAAAACGGCCCGATTTCATACACCTCACCCGGCGAAACCGCCCGACCCTCGGTAACTTCTTTGTACGACAAGGCCGCAAACCCCTCGGCATCCCGGTCGTGCCCGTAAATCTCCAGCTTCCGGAGCGGCTTCCCCGTATAGTACGAAATCAGATGATGATACTGCAGGCTCCCGATATCCGCCACGTGATCCGCATGATAATGACTCACCACCACCGCATCGATCTCATCGAGCGTCACATACCGCTGCACCTGCGACAGCACCCCGCTCCCACAGTCGAACAGCACCGTAAACCCGTCATGCTCAATCAAAAACGACGACGTCGCCGACTCCGCCTTCGGATAACCGCCCCAAATTCCCACCGGAATCACCTTCATACAATCCCCTCCCAAACCTTGATACTCTCAGTCTACCACCGAACACCCCGTCCTACGCAGCCCGTCCGGTTAAGCCGATCCGCGGCACGTCTTCCCAAAAAGCCCTCTCGTCCCCGGGTGACCGCCCGGCCGCAGAAATAGTAGAAAAGAAGGAACGAGGAGGTTCGGGACAATGGCTGAACGGATTTTGATTGTGGAAGATGAAGAGAATATCGCGCGTGTGCTGCAGCTCGAGCTGGAGTTTGAGGGGTATGAGGCGGGCGTCGCGCATGCGGGGGATGAGGGGCTCATCCGGTTCCGCGAGGGCGGCTGGGATCTCGTGCTGCTCGATCTCATGCTGCCGGGGCTGTCGGGACTCGATGTGCTGCGGCGCATCCGGGCGACCGATCCCGCGGCGCCGGTCATTTTGCTGACGGCGAAGACGGAGGTCGAGGACAAGGTCGCGGGGCTCGATCTCGGGGCGAATGATTATGTGACAAAGCCGTTTGAGATCGAGGAGCTGCTCGCCCGGATCCGTGCGGTGCTTCGGACGGCGAAGGCGCTGAACGGAAACGGCGGGGCGGCCGGCGGCAACGGGCAGCCGGACCATGTCCATTCGTTCGGCGGGGTGACGCTCGATGAGCATACACGCGAAGTCAACCGCGACGGCCGGGAGATCGAGCTCACGCCGCGCGAGTATGACCTGCTGCTTCATTTCCTCAAGCACCCGAACCAGGTGTTTGAGCGCGCGCAGCTGCTTGATGCGGTATGGGGCTTCGACTATTACGGCGACACGAATGTCGTCGATGTATACGTCCGCTACGTGCGCAAGAAAATCGGCGACGGGCTCATCCACACGGTGCGCGGCGTCGGCTACGTGATGAAGGAAAGCACGAAATGAAGCTGAAAACCCGGATCCATGTGTTCACGACGCTGCTCATGTTCATCATTCTCGCGGCGGTGAGCACGGGGATTTACTTCCTGTTTGCACATATGACGTATGACCGGCAGGCCGAACAGCTGCGGGCGCGGGGGGAGGAGCTGATGGTGATGCTGAATGAACTCGGACCGTCCGACGCCCGCCCGGAAGTCGTCCGGGCGTACACTCCCCCGACGGGAGCCATCCAAGTGACCTGGGAAAACGGAGAGAATCCGATTTTCAGCGACACCGACAAACGCGTGAGGAAATTCAAGCCGAAAACGGATCCGGACAAACCGTACACGGTAACGAAAGTCGACGGCACGAAGGCGCTCACCGTGACGCTGCCGTACATCGATCCGGCGGGCGGCGTCGCGTCGATCCACGTTACGCAGCTGTCAGGCGACATTGAGCATAATCTGTCGACGCTGCGCTGGATCCTGATCGGCATCGCTGCCGCGGCGATGATTCCGGTGTTCGCCTCGAGCGTTGCACTCGGCCGGATCGTCACCCAGCCGATCGGCAGGCTCACCCGGACGATGCGCGCCAACCGGGAAGACGCGACTTACGAAAAGATCGACGAGCCGGACGGCCGGGACGAGCTGTATGAAATGACGCTCGCCTACAACGATATGATGGAGCGGCTCGGCCGCAGCTACGAAAAGCAGGAACGCTTCGTCTCCGACGCCTCCCACGAATTAAAAACGCCGATCACCGTCCTGGAAAGCTACGCGCGCCTGCTCAAACGGCGCGGTTTCGGCGATGAGGCAGTGGCGAATGAAGCCGTCGATGCGATGCTCGGCGAAGCGGTCCGCATGAAGATGCTCACCCAGCAGCTCCTGGATCTCGCGCGGTCGGACAAGCCCGATTCGTATAAATTTGAGCAGGCCGACGTGCGGGCACTTGCTGAAGAAGCCGTCCGGCCGATGCGCCAGGCGTATGGCCGGGACTTCTCCGTGGAAGGGCCGGAACACGCACTGGCCGAGACGGATCCGGAAAAGCTCAAGCAGCTGCTGTTCATCCTGCTGGACAACGCGCGCAAATACAGCGACGGTCCGGTGAAAGTGACGCTCGATGAAGAAGACGGGCGCGTGTGCCTCTCCGTCGCCGACTACGGCCCCGGCATTCCCGAGGAAGCCCGGCCGCATCTGTTCGACCGGTTTTACCGTGTCGGCACCGACCGCAACCGGAAAACCGGCGGGACCGGCCTCGGCCTCGCCCTGGCAAAGGAAATTTCAAATGGAATCGGTGCGGACATCACCGTCGAAAGCGTCGTCGGCATGGGCACCGTCTTCCGCCTGAGCCTGCCGAAAGAGCGCGGGAGTGCGTGACGGGGGACGGTTCGTGCCCGTCACTCAGCAATTTCTAATCTTCCCCCTGTATGATGGAAGGCAAGAAGGAGGAGATCGGCATGGCGAAACCGAAATGGCTGCTGCCGGCGGGGCTCGGGGCAGCGGCCGTCATCATTCTCATCATCGTGGCGCTCACCGCTTTTCGCGGCGGAGAGGAAGCGCTCGCGGCGACTGACGTCAAAGACAAAATCATCAGCATGTATGGCGGCGAGGTGAAAGACATCCAGCAGGACGGCAGTGTCTACCGGGTCCAGCTCTCGCGCATTGACGGCGAATTCCTTGCCATTGTCGACTCCAACGACGGGGCCATCATTTCGCTTGAAAAGACCGGCAACGCAGAATTGATTTCCGAAGGAGACATCAAGGCGAAGCTCGCAGAACGCTACGGCGCAGAACCGGCCGGGCTCACATTGAAAGACGGAATTTATTCAGCCAAAGTGGAAAAAGACACCCATATAACGGACGTTGAAATCGACGCGTCCACCGGCGACATCACAAAGGAAGAAGTCACCGACAAAGCACCTGCAGAACCGGCAGAGCAACCGGTGGCCACGGAAAAGCCGGCCGCACCAAAACCGAGTGCAAATCAAGATCAAAACAAGCAGAACCCAAACCCGAATCACAATGGCCATCAAGGAAACAAAGGAAACAGCCAGGCAGGCAACCGCGGCAATCAAAGCAACACAAACCAGCCCGACAAGACGGCCCGGCTCACCGAAAACGAAGCGGCCGCCATCGCGCTCCGCGAAGTCCGCGGCGAGCTGGATGATGTCGACTATGAAGACTCGAATGACGGCGGCTATTACATCGTCGAGATCGAAGCCGGCGACATGGATGCCGAAGTCCAGGTCCACGCCATCACCGGCCGCGTGATGTCTGTCGTGTGGGATGACTGAGGGGGAAAGGGGGAAATCATCTTGAACGTGGAATTGACGAGATTCCGGGTGAAGCCCGGCAAGTCGGCGGTCGTCGACGAATGGCTCCGATTCCTGAATGAGCACATGAGCGATGTGCTCGTCACACTCGAAGGAGAGAAAATGTGGGTGGAAACCATCTTCCGCGAACAGCTGAACGGAGAAGAGTATTTGTACTGGTATTCCGTTCAGGGAGAAGGCGGCCTGGAAGTGGAACAATCCGGCCACTGGATCGACAAGAAACACCTTGAATACTGGGACGAGTGCATCGATCCCGATTTCAGACCGGTCGACTTGAAAACCGAAGTCGTCATGATCCCGGACCGGATCCGCGGAATGATGAAGTAAGGGGCGCGCCGTGCGCTCCTTTTTTTGTGGCTCTCAGCAATTTCTAATCTGTGCCTCACCGTCGTCTCATCCTGACCGGATATAGTGGGATCAACACCGAACAGGAGGAGATTCGAATGAGGAAAAGATGGATTGCGGCACCGGTTGCGGCAGGCGCGCTTGCCATCGGAGGGTTGGCGTTCGCGGCGAGCAACACAGAACTGGGCGAACTGGCACTTGTCGACTCGGCGCAGGCGAAAGTGATGCAGACATCCGCCGATTGGATTTCCGCCGACGAAGCGAAGGATATCGCGATAGAAGCGGCAGGAGGCGGAGAGATCCGCGAGCTTGAGTTCGACCGGGGCGACCGCATGTATGAGATTGAACTGCTGACGGATCAAGGCGAAGTTGACGTCGATATTGATGCAGTCAATGGTGAAGTGCTGAAACTGGAACGTGATGACGATGGACGGGATGATCGGGACGACGATGATCATTTCAAAGAAGGTCAACCTGATATCGCCGGTTTGATCACACAGGACGAAGCAATCCGCATCGCCCGGGAAAAAGCAGGCGAGAGTGTGCGTGTGCTGGAAGTGGAACTGGATGACGACGACCGGTATCCGGTCTACGAACTTGAACTTTCTGACGGAACGTTTGAATTTGAAGTCGACATCGACGCGAAATCCGGCAACGTGGTCAGTTTTGAAAAGGAACAAGAAGACTGAGCTTGCAACGGCATAAATAGAAGGAAAACGTGATGATTGCCCATCGACCGGAACTTCATTGCCCATTGCCAGAAAAGCAGCCCCGAATGTGGAGGTTGCTTTTTTTGAGTTGGAACATGTGTTCGGTAACCAATTACCTATTAATGATTGTGAAAACGATATAAAAGAATCAGTTTAAAAGAATGAATTGTAATTAATTATTCAGATTATTAGGTTTAAAGTTTTATATTAGGGTTAAAGACATAGGGAGGAAGCGACCGATTCCCAAAGCCGCATTAACAAGAATTGAGTCTTTCAGACCAATCTTCTGCATCGTTTTGATTGCGAAACGGGGGAGGAATGGTCGCGTTCAATTTTTTATATCGAAAGGGGGAGGCTTGATTCAGATCGAGTTTCATTGTCGAACGGGTTGAAGTCGGCCGGTCACCATGTCCTTCATAAAAATTGAAAGTGGGGATCTCATTGAAACGGATTCGGAAGAAGAAACCGGTCAATCGTCCTGCCTCAGTCAAACCAAGGCTGAAACGGATTATCGCCGCTTCTGGCTTTGCTTTTATTCTCGCAATGGGAACCATTCCGAACATCACCCTTGCCGCAGATGACAGCAACAATCTGAATCAAGCATCCGACCCTGAAACGGCACCGGCAGCCAGCCAATCGAGTGAAACAATTACACAACAGACAACTCAGCCAATGATCCAAACCCAACCGGAAAGCCAAAGTTACGGTGTAAATAAAGAAGAGAAAAAACCTCCATCCACTGTATCGGGAGGAGGGGCCGGAAACGATGAAAGCAAGAGCAAACCGGTAAGTCAAGGAGCCCAAAACAAGGACAACGGAAAAGTTCCTGGTGGCATAAATGGAAACAAGAACAACGGAAAAAGCCCAGAAGGAAACAAAGGAAAAAAGGGTAACGGAAATAAGAATAATGATAAAGGAAATAACAAAGGTAATAATGGTTCCGGAAATAATGGAAGAGGAAATGGCAATCACAACGGCAATAATAAGGGCGGCAACGGAAGTGGGAATAATGGAGACAGTAACGTAGGGAATGCGAACCCTGGATCCGGATCTGGAGGCAAGGACCCGGGCCAAGGGTCAGACAAACAAAATCCGGAAAAGGGAAATCAGAATCCGAACAACGGCCATAGTAAATCAAGCCACGGAAAAGGTGGCAAGGGCCAGAATAAACTGGGTCATGGTAATAGTGGAAAGGGACAAGGCAAACCAGACCATGGAAAGCCGAATCCGGATCACGGAAATGGCGACGAAGGGTCTGGCAATGGCAACGAAAATCCGGACAATGGAAATGAAAATCCTGACAAGGATGATGGAAAACTAGGAAAGGGACACAAACAACCAGGAAAAGGCAACAAATATCCGGGCAAGGGTGACAAGAATCCAGGGCACGGCGGCAAGCAACCGGGCCACAGCGGCAAGAACCCGGGCCACGACGGTAAGTATCCAGGCCACGGGGATAAGAACCCGGGCCATGGTGACAAGGAGCCAGGCCATGGTAAAGGTGATAAGGGACATGACAAGCACAAGGGTGACAAGAAAAAAGGAAAGAAATGTGACAGAGAGAACCATGTGAAAAAAGGTAAGGGCAAATGGGGCAAGGGGCATAAAGGAAAGTACCCGTGCAAACCGACCGATCCAAAAGATCCGGGCCCAACTGAGCCAACCGAACCAACCGAGCCAACCGAACCAACTGAACCAACCGAACCAACCGAACCAACGGAACCAACCGAGCCAACCGAGCCAACCGAGCCAACCGAGCCAACCGAGCCAACCGAACCAACCGAGCCAACCGAACCAACCGAGCCAACCGAACCAACTGAACCAACCGAACCAACCGAACCAACGGAACCAACCGAGCCAACCGAGCCAACCGAGCCAACCGAGCCAACCGAACCAACCGAGCCAACCGAGCCAACCGAACCAACCGAACCAACGGAACCAACCGAGCCAACCGAGCCAACCGAGCCAACCGAGCCAACCGAGCCAACCGAGCCAATCGAACCAACCGAACCAACCGAGCCAACCGAACCAACTGAGCCAATGGAACCAACAGAGCCAACCGAACCACCAACACCGACAAGTCCTATTGACGACGACACACCACCTGCACCGGGAACCGGCAGCGGCACCCCTCCAACCAAGCCGGGACCAGAAAAAGTTTCTGTTCCAACCAAGGTGAAGGGCGAAGTGTTCACAAAGCCGGCGAAAATTGTTCAAGCGTGGTCGCTGACGAATGCCGGATCGACCGGCGCTGGCACTCAAATGTTGCCGGAGACGGCAGTCGGAGGATTGGACCTCGGGCTCATCGGTCTCGGAACATTCCTTGCCGGGGCATATCTGTTCGCGATTGCCAGACGCAACCGGAAGCAAGCCTGATCCAGGAAGCGGGGACACCTCTGTCCCCGCTTTCATACTCTGTCTCTGTATAAAGGAGGGCAACCGATGAGACAGGCCGGCCTGTTCCTTATGATTGCCGGTGTGGCGCTCCTTCTCTTGATGGCCTGGCCGTACGTTGATCATGTCAGGAAGCAGCACGCGGCCCTGGATGAAGCGCATGCCCGGCTGTCTGAAATGAATCCGATCGCCAAGGAGAATTTTCTCACCGACGGTTTCTCTTCCGCGGCGGCCCCTTCGGTCGGAGAGCCTGCGGATCCTCTTCCCGCGGTCGAATTTACGGCTGCCGATGGAGAGGTGGTTGGGCTGCTCGTGGTTCCCAAGCTCGATAAGGAGTTGCCGCTTGTGGAGGGGGCGGATGAGGAGTCGCTGGCGATGGGGGTGGGACACGTAGCGCGGACGGCCTACCCGGGGCAGGGCGATCAGATCGTCGTTTCGGGACACCGGGACACCGTGTTCACGCGGTTCGGGGAGCTGGACATCGGCGATACGTTCGTCGTCCGAATGCCTTACGGCGATTTTGAATACCGGATCCATCACACCCGCATCGTGTCGGCGGACGATTTGACCGTGATCGGGCCGACGGGCGAGGAGGAGCTTGTCGTCACGACATGCTACCCGTTCCATGCGCTGGCCCATGCGACGGAGCGGTTCATCTTTTATGCCGTGCCGCGGTAGAGAACTAAAGGAACCCCCGGTCTCAGCGGCCGGGGGTTTTCTCGTGAAAACAAAAGGGCCCTCGGCGAAATGCCGTGGGCCAAATACCTGCATTCTCTAAAAGGGGGAAATAGAGAAGTGGGGTTGCTGTTATGTTACCCGGCTGTCCGAAATCTAATCACTTTTTCGAGAAATATTTTATTTTGTCGGTTAGAATGAGGGGAAAAGGGGGCGGCGAATGTGGAAATGACGGTGTTTTTGGTGGAGGACGATGAGTCGATTTTCCGGTCGCTGGAAGAAAAGCTCGGACAGTGGGGCCTGACGGTCAAAGGGCCGGATGACTTCCATGACGTAATGGGCGCTTTTTCGGACGCAGCGCCCCACCTTGTCATTCTCGACATCGGGCTGCCGGCATTCGACGGATTCCACTGGTGCCGGGAAATCCGGGCGGTTTCGAATGTGCCGATCGTATTCCTTTCCTCGCGCGACCATCCGATGGATCAGGTGATGGCGATGAACATGGGTGCTGATGACTTCATCCAAAAACCGTTCAACGCCGACGTGCTGCTCGCCAAAATTCAGGCGATCCTGCGCCGGACCTACTCATACGGCGAAGAAAAGCCGGATGTCGTCGAATGGAACGGGTCGGTTCTGGACTTGAAACGCGGGGTCATCCGGTCGGATGGAACAGAGATCGACCTGACCAAAAATGAATTCTTCATCCTCGCCGTCCTCGTGGAAGCCCGCAATGAGATCGTCTCCCGCGATGAACTGATCCGCAGATTATGGGACGACGAGCGGTTCGTGAACGACAACACCTTGACCGTCAACATTAACCGGCTCCGAGGCAAGCTCGAGGAAATCGGTCTCGGTGACGCCATCGTCACGAAAAAAGGCATGGGCTACATGGCGACGTCGGAGTGAAAGAGTCTGCAGGGCGAAATGCGACTCACTCGCGGGCAATTGCGTCTCACTCGCGGCCGAAAGCGTCTCACTCGGGTGCAAAAGCGACACACTCGCGACCAATAGCGTCTCACTCGCAAGATGAAGGAACGACCCGTGCCTGAGAGTAACCATTCAAGGCGGCGCCCGCGGTAAGCGAGCGGTTTTCTTCGACTGATGGAGTTCTTGGTGCTCCCGGGGCGAGTGGGATCATAGGCCTCATGAGTGAGCGCGTTGCCGGGTTGAGTGGAATCATAGGCCCCGTGAGTGAGCGCGTTGCCGGGTTGAGTGGAATCATAGGTTCAGTGAGTGAACGCGTTGCCAGAGTAAGTGGATTCGTGGAGCAATAATCCTCGTTTCTCTGTGTGATTTAATGAAGTTCCCATATTTTTTCGGACACAATCACTAGCGGCTCAAAGCGACACACTCGCGGCCAAAAGCGACATACTCGCGCCCGATAGCGTCTCACTCGCCGGGCAAAGCGACACACTCGCGCACAAAAGCGACTCACTCACGCCCCATTGCGTCCCACACCCCCCTGAAAGGAGGCCACTTCCTTGTTCATATCCTTCCTAATCTCCCGCTCTCCCTGGATCGGATTTTATCTGGTTGCACTTTTCCTTGCGGATCTCCTTCTTTACCTGGACAGTGGGCTGCCGGTGTCGACGGGGGCGGTTTTGTATTTCAACGTGCTGCTCTTGGCGGCGCTTTTGCTGTTCGTTGTCTGGCGGTTCCGCCGGGAGACCCGGTTTTTGAAGGAAATCCGCTCTCTTGAAGAGGAGGCGCTGGCGGACTGGGAGGATTTGCTGCGGGGACGACCCGCAGGTCTTGACGACGTCACGGCGGAACTTCTTCAAAAAGCATCGCTTGCGCACAAGCGGGAACTGGGGGCTTTGAGGGAAAGCCGGCTCATTGAAGCCGATTATACGGCGGCGTGGGTTCACGAGGTGAAGGCGCCGCTGACGGCGATGAAGCTTCTCCTCGATGAGCACCGCGGGGAGCCGGGCATGCGGGCGCTTTCCGCGGAGTGGCTGCGCATTCACTTGCTGATCGACCGCCAGTTGTACATTTCCCGGCTGCCGACGCTTGCGTCTGATTTCATCCCTGAGACGGCGGGCGTGCGGTCGCTTGTGGCGCCGGAAGTGAGGGAGCTTGCGGCGTGGTGCATGGAGAAGGACCTTGCCGTCGAGCTGGAGGGGGAAGACGTGATGGTCCGCACGGATGTAAAGTGGGCGCGGTTTGTCATTCGCCAGGTTCTCACGAATGCGGTGAAATACAGCCCGGCCGGCGGCACGATCCGCATTTTCGCAGAAAAGGATGAAGGGGGAAGCGCGGTGCTCCGGATTGAGGACGAAGGTCCGGGCATTCCGGCGCATGACATTCCGCGGATCTTTGAGAAAGGATTCACGGGCGGCACCGGCCGGATTCACAATGCCGCAACCGGTCTCGGCCTGTATCTCGCAGACGCCGTCGGCTCGAGGCTCGGCATGGGGTTGGGGGTCGTGTCGAAGGAAGGAAGCGGGACGGCGGTGACCGCAGTGTTTCCGAAGGAGAATGAGTTCGACCGGATTTTGCATAGTTGACGAGGGACTGTCCGCGGTATGCCGGACGGCCCTTTTTTCCTGTCCAAGGCCTTTCCTCCCGTGTCTTCCGGCATAGACGAATCTCCTAAGTGGTTATATTGTAGTATTTACACTATTCTAACAAAAGAGATACGATGGACGGAACGAGAGGGGCGGGCGGCGGACTGTTGGTTAATTATTCTTACTAACCAACCCCCAGGCCTGATTCCTTTCGAAACAGAAAAACGAAGGGAGACAGAAGATTGAAGAGGCTATGGTATGGAGTATTGTCCGTCCTGCTCGTCACGTCGCTCGTCCCAAGCGCCATTTCGGCGAAAAAGCAGGAGGAGCCGGACGCGGAATTGTGGAGTGCCGTGAAGCCGCTGGAAACGACGGTGACTTTCCTGAACACGGGGGCCCACCCGGACGATGAGCGCAGTGATTTCCTCGCTTATCTTTCAAGGGGGCTAGGCGTGAAGACGTCCAGCCTGATCGCCAACAGGGGCGAAGGCGGCCAGAACGCGATCGGCAATGAGCTCGGGAACGGACTCGGGATCATCCGTTCCAACGAAATGGTGGAAGCCGCCAAAGTGAACGGCGTCAAAGCGTATCACCTGAGCGAGACTACTTCCGATCCGATCTACGACTTCGGCTTCTCGAAATCCCCGGAGGAAACCCTTGAAAAGTGGGGCGAGGAAGTCACGTATTCCCGGCTCATCCGGTTTATCCGGACGTACCAGCCGGACATCGTCATGCCTTCGTTCCTCGATGTGGACAGCCAGCACGGCCATCACCGGGCAATGAATGTGCTGTCTGTCAGGGCATTTGAAGACGCGGCCGATCCAACCGTCTTCCCCGAGCAACTGAAAGAAGGTCTCGAGCCTTGGCAGATCAAAAAGCTTTATCTCCCCGTCTCCAAAGATGAAGCGACGACTTCAATCGAAATCGGCGGTTATGATCCGGTCTACGGGATGAGCTATCCTCAGCTCGGCGAGGCTTCCCGATATCTTCACAAGAGCCAGGGAATGGGCCGGGAAGTTCCGGTTGAACCGCGGCAGACGCATCTTTTGCTGGCGGATTCCGCAGTGGAAGCGGACTCGTCCGATCTGTTTGCGGGAATTCCATATGACTTCGACGAATGGGCCAACGCGGTCCGGGACAAAAAGCTGAGCGGCAAGCTGGCGGATCTCCAGGAAAGCCTGGATGAAATCGTCGATGCCTATCCGGACCGCACGGCCATCCTGCCGAAATCCCAGAAAGCGCTCGATGAAACAAGAAAGCTCGCCAAGCATGTGGAAAAGTCAAAACTGGCAGGCGAAGTGAAGCATGACCTGCTTCACAAGCTGGAACTGAAAGAAGAGCAGCTGCAGGAAGTCAGTTTCATTTCCTCGAATCTGGAAACGACCATCAATATCGGTTCCTACGTCCTGACGCAGGGCGAGAAAACGGAAGTGATGGTCGAAGTGAAAAATAACGGCCGGCAGAAAGTGCAGCATCTCGAAGCGGAACTTCTCACGCCTGACGGCTGGAAGCACGGGGGCAAGGCCAAATTGAAACATCTCAAGCCGGGCGAATCCGGGAAAGTCACCTTTGACGTGACGGTGCCGGAAGATGCCGGCTACTTTGAGCCTTACGCGGACCCTGCGCTGCAAGTCCGGCTGTCGTTCAAGGAAAAAGGCACCGAAACGGTCCGTGTGCAGGATCTTGACAACACGGTCAGCGTACTGCCGGAGCTGAGCGTGACGCCGGATCCGGTCAATATCACCGTGAACACGGCCGATGTCCAGGATGAGATCCCGGTCAAGGTCCGGGTGAAAAACTACCGGGCAGGCGAGACGGAAGCGACCGTTTCCCTGAAGCTTCCGGAAGGGTGGAAAAGTGAGCCGGAATCTATTGAAACGGCTTTCGGAGCACGCTTTGAAGAGAAAACCGCGGCCTTTACACTGATTCCGCCCGCAACCGTCGAGGAAGGCGACTTCACCGTCGAAGCAGTGGCCGAAATGGACGGGCAATCCTTCAACACAACCGTCCAGGAGATCAAATACGAGCACATCAACGACTCGTATTATCTGTACCCGTCCGTCATCAACGGAGTGGCGTTTGAAATGCTGAAGCCGGAAGGCCTGAAAGTCGGGTACATCGACAGCGGGTTTGACCAGATGGCGGATGCATTCAGCAACGCCGGATTTGATATCACGAAGCTGACGCCGGAAGACCTGGCAAGCGGCGATCTTTCCCAATACGACACGATCGTCACCGGCATCCGGGCCACGCTCGGCCGGGAAGATCTGCTTCAGAACAATGAGCGCATCAAGGAATACGTCCGCAACGGCGGCCACTTTGTCATGCAGTATGTGACGGCCGCCGACCCGTGGGATGCGGAGCTCACACCGCCTTACCCGCTTAAAATCGGGACGCCGTCCATCCGGTGGCGGGTGACGGACGAGACAGCGGAAGTGACGATGACGAAACCGGACCATCCGCTGTTCAACTATCCGAACAAGATCACCTCCTCTGACTGGGACAACTGGGTCCAGGAGCGGGGCCTGTACTTCCCGATGGAATGGGACAGCCGATATGAAACGTTCGTTTCGATGGCTGATCCTGGGGAAGATCCGTTCACAAGCGGAATCCTTATGGCGGAGTACGGGGAAGGGACGTATCTTTATACGAACCTCGTCTTCTACCGGCAGATCGGTGCGCAGGTGCCGGGCGGATACCGCATCTTTGCGAACCTGATGAGCTACGGAACTCAGAAATAAAAGAAGGCTACCCTTCACGTTGAACCAGCAAAAGGCAAGGACGGCGGTTGGCTGCAAAACGCAACCGAACTCCTTGCTTTTTGCTTTTCGGTCAACGCCTTCTTTCTAATCCATATAATATTGAGAAATTTCCGTGAAAGCCTTTACATGGGCTCTCTTTTCTACTACAATAGCCTCAAGAAGTTAGTAAGTTAATTTAACAAACCAACAAAGGGAGAAATGGGCACCCGGATCAGAAGTCCGGCTGTGCCGCAGCGAAAAGGATCAATGTCTGCGGATTGACCGGCAGGAGTAAGGGGCAACGTCATGCAGAATATGAATGAAGAATCAAACAGGAACCGGAATGCCAGGCAAGTGCTTCAATGCGTGCAGATGGCCGGATCCACCACAAGAACGGAAATTGCCCGGAGACTTTCACTCAGCAAGCCGACGGTTTCCACGATCATCGCCGAACTGATCGAGGAAGGATGGATTGTGGAGACGGGAAGCGGGGAGGCGTCCGCAAGCGGAGGCCGGAAGCCGGTCAATTTGAGGTTCAATCCGAAAAAAGCCTATTGCATCGGAGTGGACATCGGCGGTACGAAAGTGGCGGTCGGCGTGACGGATTTGAAAGGGGAACTGGAAAGCTACCGCACGTTCCCCACTCAGGAACACCTGGAACGGGATCTGTTCGGAACAATCCGCGAAAAAGTGGAGGAAATGAAAAAAGAACTGTCGATCGGGGACGGCCAGATACTGGGCCTCGGGGCAGGTGTACCGGGGGTCACGAACGTCCAAACCGGGGTGGTCGAAGAAGCCCCCGCCCTTCGCTGGAAGAACTTCCCCGTCCGGATGAAGCTCGAGGAACTGTTCCCTTTTCCGGTGTATGTGGACAACGACGTGAATATCGGGGCGCTCGGGGAGCATTGGAAAGGGCTCGGCCGCGACAAGCGAAATTTGATCTTCATCGCCGTCGGGACCGGCATCGGCAGCGGAATCATCCTCAACGGACAACTGTTCCGCGGCAGCCATTACAGCGCCGGTGAAATCGGTTACATGGTCACGGACCGGACTTTGTCGAAAAAGTATGAAGCGTCCTTTGAAGGCTACGGTTTTCTCGAAAGCATGGCGGGCGGCACGTCGGTCGGCATCAGTTTGTCGAGGCGGCTCGGCCGGCCCGTCTCGGCACGCGAAGCATTTGAGCTTTACCGTTCAGGAGATCCGGCAGCCGTGGAGGAACTGGGGACGGCCCTCCAGCATCTGGGGATCGCCATCGCAAACTATGTGTCCATCCTGGATCCGGAGCTGATCATTTTAGGAGGTGGTCTGGCACAATCATTCGATGTAATCCATCCGGTCGTCTCAGACATCGTGAAGCAGCATGCACCGAAGGAATGCGAGATCGTAAAGACGGCGTCCGGCAGCGAAGCCGGCGTGATCGGGGCAGTCGCACTGCTGTTGAAAGAACACGAGGGCATTTACAACATTTAATGGAGAGGGGTAGTTGATTTGGGGAAAATGTTCAAGAAAAGCTGGCTCCTGCTGGTGGCCGCACTGTTCGCGCTCATGCTGGCCGGCTGCATGGCGGACTCCGGCACAAAAGACAACGCGGATGCCGACAAAGGGACGGATGACAAGTCCGACACAGGCAAAAGCGAAGGGGAAGACAAGCCGGCTGCAGAAGATCTCGAAGACAAAGTCGTCATTTATTCACCGCACGGCAGCGACATTCTGGGGGATTTCAAACAGCAGTTTGAAGAAGAGTACGGCATCAAGATGGAGTTCCTCGACATGGGCTCGCAGGAAATTCTCGACCGGGTCCGCTCCGAGAAAAACAACACCCAGGCGGATGTTTGGTGGGGCGCTCCTCAGGTGAACTTCGACCAGGCAAAAGACGAAGGCCTCCTCGCCGAGTACAAGCCGTCTTATGCGGATGCGCTCGATGACATGTACCATGACGAAGACTGGATGTGGAGCGGAACGTCGATGACACCTGAAGTCATCATGTACAACAACAAGGAAATTTCCGAAGAGGAAGCGCCGACAGACTGGGATGACCTGGTCGATCCGAAGTGGAAAGACGAGCTGATCATCCGCTACCCGCTCGCTTCGGGAACGATGCGCACGATTTATTCCGCGATGATCTACCGCACTTACAAAGACACAGAAGACACGCAGGAAGGCTACGATTGGCTGAAGAAACTCGACGCCAATACAAAGGAATACTCGGCCAACCCTGAGCTGATGTACAACCAGCTCGCAAAAGGCGTCGGCACGCTCACGGTATGGAACATGCCGGACACCGTCATGCTGGCCGAGGAAAAAGGCTATCCGTTCGGCTATGTGCTGCCGGAAAGCGGAACGCCGGTCTTGACGGAAGGGATTGCGGTCATCAAGGATGCCCCGCACCCGAAAGCCGCCGAAGCGTTCTATGAATTTGTCAACACGAAGGAAGCCGCGAAGCTTCTCGCCGAGAAGTACTACCGGATCCCGACCCGTGATGACGTCGATGACCTTCCGGAGTGGATCACGGAAGCCGAAGACAAAATCAAGCCGATGGACATCGACTGGGCGCTGTTCCAGGAGAAATCCGACGAGTGGATGGACTACTGGGACAACCACATCAAAAGCTCGGACAAAGAAAAGGGAGAGTAACCTGCAGGCTGCATGGCACTCTGTATGAAAATCAGCCACTGACATCGGACTATCGCAGGCGAGGGTGCCGGCGGTAGTCCTCCTTATTTAAGGGAAAGGGTGTGAATCAAATGTCCATCGTTCATTTATCAGCCATCACCAAGCAGTTTGGAAAAGTCACGGCGGTTGAAGACCTGGACTTGCAGATCGGGGAAGGCGAATTCTTCACGTTCCTTGGACCGAGCGGATGCGGGAAGACGACGACCCTCCGGATGGTTGCGGGGTTTTATTACCCGACGAAGGGGGTCGTCAAGTTCAACGACCGGGACATGACGACCGTTCCGCCGGAAAAGCGCAATACGGGCATGGTGTTCCAGAACTATGCGCTGTTCCCGCACATGACCGTCTTTGAAAACGTCGCGTTCGGCCTGAAGGTCCGCAAGCTCGGCAAGGCGGAAACAAAAGAGCGCGTGGAGGACGTGCTCAAGAAAGTCCGGCTCGACCAGTATGCGGAGCGCCAGGTGAGCCAATTGTCGGGCGGCCAGCAGCAGCGGGTGGCATTGGCGCGGGCAATCGTCATTGAACCGGACATCCTGCTCCTGGACGAGCCGCTCAGCAACCTGGACGCGAGGCTGCGGGATGAGATGCGGGCGGAGATCCTCCGGCTCCAGCAGGAATACAAGATCACGACGATCTACGTCACGCACGACCAGGTGGAAGCGCTGACGATGAGCGACCGGATCGCCGTGTTCAACTTCGGCAAGTGCCAGCAAGTCGGCACGCCGACCGAAATCTACAACGAGCCGGTCAATGACTTCGTTGCCGAATTCATCGGCGAGACGAACCTGCTCCCGGTGACCGAGACGGGGGCGGGCGAAGGGCGCCGGGTCTTCCGCGTGGACGCACTTGGCCAGGAAGTCACCGTCAACGAAACGACGCTGAACATCGCCGAATACGGCAAAGAAGATGACCTGCGCATGTCGATCCGCCCCGAGGCCGTAGAAGTTTCCAAGACCCGTCCTTCCGGTCTCAATGTTTATCCGGGCACGGTGAAAAATGTCCAGTTCACCGGAGCAGCCGTACATACTTATGTGGAAATGAACCAAGGCCTGACACTTGTCGGCACGGCGTTGAATCAGGGACCGAGCACTTACCTGAAGGAAGGCGCCGATGTGTTCGTCCGCTTGCCGGAAGACCAGATCCGCATCGTTCCGAAAGCGGGGGTGTGACGGATGCCAAACTTGAACCATTCGAATCCGGCGGCACAGGGGAAAGGCGGGAAGCGACATGTTGAATGCTGAAAAGCGGAGAACGTACATCCTGCTCATCCCCGTCATCCTCGTCCTCGTCGGGTATGTGCTGTATCCGACCTTGCGAACGGCCTATGAAAGCTTCCTTCACAACGGGGCTTTCTCGATGCAGAACTATGAGGACTTCTTTGGGACGAAAGCAAGGGCGAATCTCCAGGCGCTCTGGAACTCGGTATGGATTTCACTGCTGTCCGTGCTGTTCAGCGCACTGATCGGGATTCCGCTCGCCTACATCTTCAACCGGTATGAATTTCCGGGCAGGCGGTTCTTCTCGAACATCGCGATCATGCCGATTGTGCTGCCTTCGCTCGTCGGCGTCATGGCGTTCATGTTCCTTTACGGCGAAGCGGGCCTCGTTCCGAATGCGATCAAGGATCTGCTCCATCTGTCGGACGTGCCGTTCAAGATCGGCGGAATCTCCGGCATCCTGATCGTGCACGCGTACACGATGTACCCGTACTTCTACATGACGACTTCGTCGGCGCTTGCCAATCTGGATCCGTCACTTGAGGAATCGGCATCGAACCTCGGTGCGGGACGCTTCAAGGTGTTCTGGCAAGTGACATTCCCGCTGCTGACGCCGGGAATCGTCGCCGCCTCGCTCCTCGTCTTCATGGTGTCGATGGCGAGCTTCAGCGCGCCGTTCCTGCTGGCCGGCGGATTCCGGGTGCTGAGCCTCCAGATCTATTTCTCGAAGATCAACGGGGATCTGGAAATGGCGGCCACACAATCCGTCATCCTGTCGATCGTGTCCATTTCGTTCCTGCTGTTCATGCGCTGGTATCAGAGCCGGAAAGATTACCGGATGGCGTCCAAGGGGATCGGCGCCCACCGGAGCGAGGTGAGCAACCCGCTCCTGAAGTGGACGATGGTCACCGCCGGGATCGTCGCGATGATCATCCTGCTCCTGCCGCATGCCACCTTGCTGCTCTTGTCGCTCGTGCCGGAAGGGACCTGGACGTGGCAGACGTACCCGACGGCATTCAACTTTGAAAACTATACGATGCTGTTTGACACTCCATATATTTGGGAGCCGGTGCGCAACAGTCTGATCATGGCGTTCCTTGCCTGCCTTGGCGTGTTCGTGTTCGGGATCTTCACTTCCTACGCACTCGTCAAGCGGAACTTCATCGGAAAGAACCTGCTCGATATCCTGGTCATGATTCCGTGGGCGCTTCCGGCGACCGTCGTGGGGATGAACCTCATCCTCGCCTTCAACTCGCCGAACCCGTTCTCGTTCGGCCAGATCCTCGTCGGGACATTCTGGATCCTGCCGCTCGCCTACTTTGTCCGCTTCCTGCCGCTCGTGGTCCGTTCAACGAACGCGGTGCTGGAACAGCTGGACGATTCCATCGAGGAAGCGGCACAGAACCTGGGAGCCAAGTGGTTCTACACCTTCAGGAAAGTCGTGATCCCGATCATCCTGCCGGGGGTTCTCAGCGGGACACTGCTTGCATTTGTCCAGGCGGTCGGTGAATTCCCGACGTCCGTCCTGCTTTATACGATCGGCAACCGTCCGATTTCCATTGAAATTATGAATCAGCTGCGCATGTTCAACATCGGGCAGGCCGCGGCTTACGGAATGATTCAAGTCGGACTGATCGCGATCGTCATGTTCATCTCCAGCCGGTTCCTCGGCGTCAAGGCCGAGAAGTCGCTCGGCTGATGGTTCAACCAACAAAGTAAAAGAGGTGCTCATTCCGTGACTGCTTGGAGAAAGGAATTTATGTTGTCCGACGGGGAGTCGTTCCCCGGCAAAACGTATGTGGATGTGCTGCTGAGGCCCGTGTTTGACGAGCAGCGGGAGTATTTGTTCGATGCGATGTTTGAAGTGCATGCGGCGCACACGAAAATGCTGGCGGAGCAGGGGATCCTCAGCAAAGTGGAGGCGGAAAAAATTCTCGGTGCCATCCGGAAAGTCGAAGGGATGGACCGCAGCGCGCTCACTTATTCCGCCGACTACGAAGACCTTTTCTTCCTCGTCGAATCCAAAATCGGCGAGCTGATCGGCGATGAACTCGCGGGAAAGATGCATATCGCAAAAAGCCGCAACGACATGGGCGAGGCGATGTACCGGATCGTGCTCCGGCAATATCTGGACGAAACCACCGAAAACGCGAAGAAGCTGGCGGGGGCGATCCTCGCACAGGCGACCGAGCATGTCGAGACCGTCATGCCGGCGCACACGCACACCCAGCCGGCGCAGCCGACGACGTTCGGCCATTACCTCGTCGCCATCTATGACAACCTGAGCCGGGACATCGAGCGGCTGGAGCGTGCCCGCCGGACGGTGAACCAGTCGCCGATGGGCGCGGCGGCCATCACGACGACAGGCTTTCCGATCAGCCGAGAACGGATGGTCGAGCTGCTCGGGTTCGACGGGATGATTGAAAATTCCTATGACGCGATCGGCACGGGAGACTACCTGATCGAGGCGGCCCAAAGCCTGATCAGCCTCATGACGAACATGGGCCGCTGGATCCAGGAGTTCCTCCGGATGGCGTCCAAGGAAGTCGGCCTGCTCCGCGTGTCTGACGCCTACGTCCAGATCTCGAGCATCATGCCGCAAAAACGGAATCCGGTGTCGATGGAGCACTCGCGTGCGCTTGCTTCGAGCGCCGCATCGGAGGGCCTCGCGGTCATCCATATGATTCACAACACCCCTTACGGCGACATCAATGACACCGAAGACGACCTGCAGCCGCATCTGTACGCCGGATTCGAGAAGGCGAACCGGGTGCTCCGGCTCATGACGGCCGTCGTCCTGACATTCGAGTTCGACAAAGACCGTGCCCGCCAGCAGGCCCGCGAAAACATGATTACGATCACCGAGCTCGCAGACGTGCTCGCACGCGAATACGGCGTTTCCTTCCGCCGCGCCCATCACAAGGCGAGCATCATCGCGCGGGAAGCGGACCGCCACGAGCATGAATTGTACGAAATCCCGCTTGAGACGATCAACGGATGGCTCGGTGATGTGCAGCTTTCTGCGGAAGACTGGAAAGCGATCGTCGATCCGGTTGCATTCGTCGAGCGCAGAAGCATCACGGGCGGACCAAATCCGGATGTTGTGCGCGACATGATTAAGCGCAGGCAAGAAAAGAGTTCATAACAGGAAGGACCGGCGGCCGGGCGAGGCTTCCGGTCCTTTTGGCATCTTGACGGACGGAAATCCCGGGGATATAATAAGCGGTTGTATATTCTGGGAATTGCGGTTTTAGAACCGTTGCAAAGGAGTCCTCTGTTCAATGATGTCATTATATGCCCGGCTGTTCGGTCGTTACTGGAACCCGTACACCGCGCTCATTGCGGCCGGCGTGCTCAGCGCGCTTTATTTTGGCCTCACCGGCACGGTCTGGGCGGTGACCGGCGAATTCACCCGGCTCGGCGGCCATATGCTGAACCTGTTCGGCGTTGACACGTCCGACTGGGCCTATTTCAACCTCGTCGGCATGGAAGGCACGACGTTCACGCGTTCGGACGGCTGGATCGTCTGGGGCATGTTCGCCGGGGCGCTCATCACCGTCCTGCTTTCAAACAGCTTCAAAATCCGCGTGCCGAAACAAAAGCGGCGGCTCATCCAGGGGCTCGTCGGCGGCATCATCGCCGGCTTCGGCGCCCGCCTTGCCCTCGGCTGCAACCTCGCCGCGTTTTTCACCGGCGTGCCGCAGTTTTCCATCCACTCGTGGATCTTCATCGTCGCGACGGGCTTCGGGACATACCTCGGCGCCCAGATCACGAAAACGAAATGGTGGAAAGGGAAGCCGGCCCTCACCAAAGGATCTGCCGTTTCTAAAACGCGGCAAAAGCGGGTCATCCAGCCGTATGTCGGCGGCCTGGTGGCCCTTGCGTACAGCGTGCTCATCATTGTCTTCTTCGCAACCGGAAAGCCGCTGCTCGGAACGGCCGCGATTTTCGGTGCCTTGTTCGGAATCCTGATCGAGCGCGGCCAGATCTGCTTCACTTCGGCATTCCGCGACCTGTGGCTCACCGGCCGCAGCCTCATGGGCAAGGCGATCATCGCCGCCATGGCCGTGAGTTCGGTGTGCACGATCGTGGTCATTGCCTTTTACGGCATGGAGCCCATCACGAAAATCGCCTCGCCCGGCACGTTCGTCGGCGGCTTTCTGTTCGGCCTCGGCATCGTGCTCGCGAGCAGCTGCGAAACCGGCATGATGTACCGCCTCATGGAAGGGCAGGTGCTTTACCTCGTCGTCTTCGCCGGCAACCTCATCGGCGTGACGTTGCTCGCCTACGCCTGGGACCACCTCGGCGTGTATGATCTGCTCGTGGCGAGCGGGGAGAAAGTCAACCTCGTGACCGCGGTCGGGCCGGTCTGGGCGATCATCGCCACGCTCACGATGCTCGCCGCCTGCTGGGTGTTCGTCGACTACTGGGCGAAACACAAACGCTACCGCATGACGGTGAAAAGGGAGGAAAAGAAACTTGTCAGCTGACTTCACACTCGACCTGCGCGGCGAATCGTGCCCGTACCCGGTCATCTACACACTCGACGCACTGAAGGACATGCAGCCGGGCCAGCTTCTGCAGGTCATCACCGACTGCCCCGGCTCATTCCGCAACGTCCCGGAGGAAGTCGTTTCGCACGGCTACCGGCTCATGAAAGACCCGGAGAAAAACGGCCAGGAATATTTGTTTTATATTGAAGCCTGATTGAGAGGGGACGCCTGGGTGCGTCTCTTTTTTTGTGGGCGGAGCCACTGCGCGGGTGTTTATCCACATGTGGATAAGGGTACGGCAGGGGAATTCATCCACAAAAACGGCGGATTCATCCACAATTGGGGGATAAGGGAGAGGAGGGATTGGCTTAAGAGTCCGACTCGCGCGCGTAAGAGTCCGATTCTCACGTTTAAGAGTCCGATTCATGTGCGTAAGAGACCGATTCTTCCCTTTAAGAGTCCGATTCCCGCCCAACCTTACGAAATCGTCACATTGGAAGGCCGGTTTGTCACGACAATCGAACGACCGGCGGCGAGGGTCCGCGTTATGATAAAGACAACAAATCGGGCGGGGCGCAAAGCACACCCGCCGACCGGGAGGAAATCAGCATGCAGCAAGACGGTTTGATTCTCGAAGCGCACGGAGTCCGGAAGTCGTTCGGATCAAAGCAAAACGCCCAGGAAGTGCTCAAAGGCATCGACCTGCGCGTCAAAGAAGGAGAATTCGTCGGAATCATGGGGCCGTCGGGGGCGGGGAAGACGACGCTCCTCAACGTGCTCGCCACGATCGACCGCCCGACGTCCGGCGCAATCCGGATCGGCGGGCAGGAAACATCGAAAATGAAAGATGCGCAACTGTCCACGTTCCGCCGCGACAAGCTCGGCTTCATTTTCCAGGACTACAACCTGCTCGACACGCTCACCGTGAAGGAGAACATCCTCCTGCCGGCTTCACTCGGCGGACTGTCGAAAAAAGCGGCGGAAGCCCAGTTTCAGGACATTGCCGGCATTCTTGGCATCACCGACCACGCAAGCAAATACCCGCATGAAATATCAGGGGGGCAAAAACAGCGGACTTCTGCCGCGCGGGCGCTCATCAACGAACCGTCGATGGTGTTCGCAGACGAACCGACGGGCGCACTGGACTCCAAATCGGCCGCTTCGCTTCTCGGCACGCTCGAAGACATCAACCATAAGCGCGGCGTCACGATCATGATGGTCACGCACGATCCGGTCGCGTCCAGCTACTGCAGCCGGGTCGTCTTCCTGAAAGACGGTGCGCTTTATTCCGAACTGTACCGCGGCGACAAGTCCCCCCAGGCATTTTTCCAGGATATCCTCAACGTGCAGGCCGTTCTCGGGGGTGACCGCGTTGACGCTCGTTGATCTCGTTTTCCGCTCGATGCGCAAAAACATCAGGCACTACTACTTGTACTTCTTTGCGCTCATCTTCGGCGTGACGCTGTTCTTCATCTTTTCGACGCTGCAGTTTGACGGAGCGGTGTCCGGAGAAACCGACTTGTCGGCGAAGATGACGTCCGGCTTCAAGGCGGCCACGGTGCTGCTGTTCGCCATTCTGCTCATTTTTGTCACTTATGCCAATGACTTGTTCCTCACAAGACGCAGCCGTGAAATCGGGCTGTATCAGCTGGTCGGGCTCACAAAACGCACCGTGTCCCGGATGCTGATCATCGAAAACGTGCTGCTCGGTGCCGGTGCATTCATCATTGGAATCGGCGCGGGGCTTCTCGTGTCACGGCTGTTCCTGCTGCTGCTCTTGAAGCTGATCGGATATGAAGGAACGGTCAGCCTGTCGTTCAGCGGCGCCGCGTTCAGCCAGACGGCGATGCTGTTTGCCGTTCTGATCGTCGTCACGTCCTTCCGGATGTTCATTAAAGTCCGCCGCACGAAGCTCATTGATCTGTTTAATGAAGACAAAAAAGACGAGCATCCGAAGCAGCCGAAACCCGTCACCTCGGCAATCCTCGGCATCGTCGGCTTGGCAATGATGATTTTCGGCTATTGGTTCGCCAACTCAAAATATATGCTGAATGCCTTTTTGCTCTTGAACATGCTGATGGTCCTGGCACTGGTCATCGTCGGCACGTATCTCGTGTTCCGCGTGACGATCGGATGGATTCTGACGCTGTACCGCCGGAGCCGCAACGGACAGATCGGCCTGAAGGGTGCCTTGTCGGTTGCCCCGCTGATGCACCGAATGCGGGCGAATGCCAAATCGCTTACCGTGATCACCACGCTGTCCGCGATGACGCTGGCCATGACTGGATTTGCCTTTTCAATGTATTACTCGACAGGGCAGGAGGTCCGGGTCGGAACACCGCATGATTTCATGTTCACGGAAAGGGAAGAGGCAAACGAGCCGTTGCCGGAAGAACTGGCGGGCCAATTCGCAAAGTCACTGGACGACGCCGGCATTCCTTACAACGAACAGGCGATCACCTACGTGCACACGATCGGCATGTTCAACGGAAAGCATTTTCCCGAGATTCTGGAACTTGAAGGCCGTACTGTGGATGTGCTCGTATTCGACTGGGATCAGTTGAATGCATCCGGACTGGAAACTGAAGTCCCGGCGAAAGGGGAAGCTGTTTTCCATGATTCCGGACTGTCCTGGCTGCTCACGGACAAAACCTTCCCGTTTGATGCGAGCCTGCAATCCGGCGACCTCAAGGAGAACTTCCGGGTGAGCGAAATGGGGGATCGCCAGGTGACGAGCGGCTACGAAGGCGTCACCACCGAGTTTGTGGTTAAACATGACAGTTACATGAAGTTGAAAGACGCGGCACCGCCCGAATCTCTTCACACCGTTGTCGGGTTCAATCTGAAAGACAAAGACGATCTGAAGGAAGCCTCCAAGCTGTATCAGGAGATCAATCCCGGCAACACGCGGCTCGATTACTATCTTTCCTACCAGGATGCCATCTCCTATAGCGGAATCATGATCTTCATCACCGGATTCCTCGGACTCGCATTCCTGGCATCCACCGGCAGCATCCTGTATTTCAAGCAGATGAGCGAAGCCGAACAGGAGAAAAGAAGCTACACGACACTGCGTCAGCTCGGATTCAAGACAAGCGAAATCATGAAAGGAATCCGGCGCAAGCAGGCATTCGTGTTCGGCATTCCGCTCCTGATGGGGCTCGCCCACTCGATTTTTGCCATCAAGTCCGTCTCCATCTTCTTCACATCCGGCGATATCCGGACGCCGGTCGCCATTGCGATGATCGTCTATTCCTTGATTTACCTCATTTTCGCAGTGTTCACCGTCGGCTACTACCGGAAAACAGTAAACGACGCACTCTGACAAAAATCGCCCTCTCTTCAGCAGAAAGGGCGATTTCCCTGTTCATTTCCCGGGAAATAACTCGAAATATGTTTCATGTGAAACAGGGGTTCTGATTTTTCTGATCAACAGAGGAGTGATTTACACAATGATCGAGCTAGGATTCATCAATCACAGCCCGAGCGGAGGACTGCACAGGATTAGACAATTCCCTCCACCTTTCGACCTATTCACGTTTAAATCACTATATGTTAGGCTATATGAGCGTTAACAACACAATATCTAGTAGTACGATGGATCGGTACCGATCGCGGTTTAATAGGGAATCCGGAAAAGCCGGAGCTGTCCCCGCAACTGTGAACGCGGACGACCGCCGAAGGGCCACTGTGGGGAAAACCATGGGAAGGCAGGCGGAAGGATGACGCGCAAGCCAGTAGACCTGCCGGCCATCGTGAAGCGACACTTTCTTCGGGGTTTGAGGAGTGGAAGCGAACGGGTGCCGACCCATTCATTTCTTTTATTCTTCCATTCATTCCAGGCCCCGCTCATTCCATTTATTCAACGCAGTGGGCAGAAGCCCCGCCGAAGACTTGTTCTCGGCGGGGCTTCTGCTTTTTGTCGTTCCGTGTTTTCGAAGAACAAAGAAAAGCGACTCACTCGCGCCCGATTGCGACTCACTCGCGGTCAAAAGCGTCTCACTCGCACCGGATTGCGTCCCGCTCACGGGCGAAAGCGTCTCACTCGCCGAAAACGGCTCGCCGGCTCGAAAAAATCACCCTCGCTCCACCCATAAAAGGAGGAATCATCATGGTTACCAAACCGACGGATCATCTGGCCATCATTCATTCTCTTGAACAGGAATTCACGCCCGGGAAAATTGGACCGCTGCGGCATTCGGCGGAGCGGTATATAGATCGGCGGGGCAGCGCGGACGACAGCCTCGACGGCCATCTCATCCGCGAATCGCTCGCTCGCGTGGATGAAGCCGAGACGTTCTGGACGGACGTGGCGGCGCGGATTTTGCTCCACCGGCTGTACAAAGAACAGCAGGTTCTCCGCGGCACGCCTGACCCTTATCAAGATTTCGCCGGTCATGTCCGCCGGCTGGTCGACGGGGGCCTCTACGCGCCGTCGCTCACAGAATCCTATTCCGACGAAGAACTCAAAGAAATCGGCGAGCTCCTCGATCCGTCGCGCGACCGGCTGTTCACGTACACCGGTCTTAAAACGCTCACGGACCGGTATGTCGCGACCGACTTCGGCAAGCGGCCGGTCGAATTGCCGCAGGAGCGCTGGCTCGTCATTGCGATGACGCTCATGAGGGGCGAAACGGACGACCGCCTGGGGAAAATAAACGAAGCGTACTGGGCGCTTTCGAATTTGTACATGACCGTCGCCACGCCGACGCTTGCCAATGCCGGGAAGCCGCATGGCCAGCTGTCGAGCTGCTTTATCGACACGGTCGATGATTCGCTCCGGGGGATCTATGACTCGAACACCGACATCGCAAATCTTTCCAAATACGGCGGCGGGATCGGTGTTTACATGGGGAAAGTCCGGGCCCGGGGTTCGGCGATCCGCGGTTTCGAAGGAGCGTCGAGCGGCGTGCTTCCGTGGATCAAACAGCTCAACAACACCGCCGTTTCGGTCGATCAGCTCGGTCAGCGCCAGGGGGCGGTTGCGGTGTACCTGGACGTCTGGCACCGGGACATTCTGACGTTCCTCGACCTGAAATTAAATAACGGCGATGAGCGGCTCCGTGCACACGATATTTTCACGGGCGTCTGCCTGCCGGATCTGTTCATGGAACAGGTCGACGCGCGCGGCGACTGGCATTTGTTCGACCCTCACCAAGTGCGCTCGGTGATGGGCTGGTCGCTCGAAGATTTCTATGATGAGCGGCGCGGGGACGGATCGTTCCGCGAACGGTACTTGCAGTGCGTGGCGCACCCCGGCATTTCTTCCAAAAAAGTGCCGGCCATCGATATCATGAAGCGCATCATGCGCAGTCAGTTGGAGACGGGCGTGCCGTTCATGTTTTACCGGGACGAGGTGAACCGGATGAATCCGAACAAGCACGAGGGGATGATCTACTCGTCGAATCTGTGCTCGGAAATCGCGCAGAACATGAGCGCGACGGGGGCTGCGCAGGAGACGCTCGAGGAAGGCATGATCGTGAGCCGCCGGGCGCCGGGTGATTTCGTCGTCTGCAACCTGTCGTCGATCAACCTCGGCAAGGCGGTGCCGGCGGGTGTGCTGGAGCGGCTCATCCGGATTCAGGTTCGCATGCTCGACAATGTCATTGATCTGAATCAAATCCCGGTGCTGCAGGCCGGGGTCACGAATGCACGCTACCGCGGAATCGGCCTCGGCACGTTCGGCTGGCATCATCTGCTTGCACAGGAAGGGGTGCAGTGGGAGTCGGACGAGGCGGTCGAGCGGGCGGATCTGTTATATGAAGAGATCGCTTATCATACGATCCGCGCATCCATGGAACTGGCCCGGGAAAAGGGCGCCTATCCGCTTTGCGCCGGGTCGGACTGGGAAACCGGCGGGTATTTCGAGCGCCGCGGATACAGCGGGGACCGGTGGACGGAACTGAAGTCGGCGGTTGCGGAAAACGGCGTGCGAAACGGCTACATGATGGCCGTCGCCCCGAATTCGTCGACGTCGGTGATCGCGGGCTCGACGGCTTCGATCGATCCGGTGTTCAAGCCGTTTTACCATGAGGAGAAGAAGGATTATAAGCTGCCGGTCGTCGCACCGGATCTTGATCACCGCACGTATGACATTTACCGGCGGTCGGCCTACATCGTCGACCAGCGCTGGAGCGTCCGTCAAAACGCCGCCCGCCAGCGCCACGTCGACCAGTCGATCTCGTTCAATCTGTATGTCCCGAACACAATCCGCGCGAGCGTCCTGCTGGATCTTCATCTCCAGGCGTGGAAATCGGGGCTGAAGTCGACGTACTATACGAGGTCGACCGCGAGCGAAGTGGAGGAGTGCGAGTGGTGCCAGTCGTGACGGGGGCGGGGAGACCGTGCGGAGGTCCAGATACCGGGGAGGTGTTCTCAGATGAAGCGGGTGCTCATCGCCTATGCGACCTACAGCGGCAACACGCTGGAAACGGCGGAACTCGTCGCCGGTGAATTGGAGGCGTCCGGCTGCCGGGCGGACCTTCACCGGATCGGCGCGGAGCGGGTGCCGGATGTTTCGCACTATGACGCGCTGATCGTCGGTTCATTCACCTGGGCGGAAGGCAGCGTCCCGGAAGAAGTGAAAGACTTCATCCTCGACGTCGGCTACAAGCCGCCCCGCGTTTATGTGTTTGGAACGGGCGACACCCAGTTCGGCGGAGACGATCTGTTTTGCCGCGCCGCCGTGAAACTCGCCCGGTTCTATGAATCCTCTCTGCCTCCGCTGAAGGTCGAACAAAGCCCGCGCGGCGTGCAGGAAGCGAGGGTGAGGAAGTGGGCGGCGGGATTGCTGGAAGACGTAAGGGTATGAAGGGCGAGTGGGACGCAATGGAGCGCGAGTGAGACGCTTTTGCGCTCGAGTGAGACGCAATCCGGTCCGAGTGGGACGCTTTTGCCTCCGAGTGAGGCGCAATCCAAAAAAGGCCCTTCAGCTTGGATCAGACATCTAAAGGAGTGAATGCAACATGAGCATGACGACGAACACACGCCTTACCCGCGTGAAGGTCCTCGATCCGGTCAATCCGAACCGGGCGACGGCGATTTTCGGCGGGGAAGCGAGCGGCATCCTGAATTGGAACGACTTGAAATATCCGCACTTCTACAAGCTGCGGCAGCGGATCCGCTCGCTGTTCTGGACGGCGAATGAAGTGGACATGACCCAGGACGTGAAGCAGTTTTCCCGTCTGGACGCAAACGAGCAGGACGCATTTCTGAAAATCATCGGGCTGCTGGCGACGCTGGACGGGCCGCAGACCGACGTGGCGGCGAAATTGTCGGCGTACGTGACGGACCCGTCGGTGAAGTCGCTGTTCGCCACGATCGCCGACCAGGAAAGCGAGCACAATCACAGCTATGCGTATGTCCTGAGCTCGGTGACGGACTTCGACCATCAGGTGAGGGCGTTTGAAATGGGCCGGCGGGACGCGGTTCTTCTTAAACGAAATGAACGGATTGCGCAGGTGTACAACGACTTTGCGGAGTACCCGACCGTCGAGAACGCACTCAAGTCGATGGTGTACACGACGCTGCTCGAGGGCCTGTTCTTTTATTCCGGCTTTGCGTTCTTCTATAACTTGGCGCGCAACGGGAAGATGGTCGGCACGTCGACGATGATCAGCTACATCAACCGCGACGAGCTCGAGCACGGCAAGGCGATGAGCGACGTGTTCCGGGCGGCGATGGGCGAGAATCCGGAGCTCAACACACCGGAATTCACCGAGTGGATCTACGACGCCTACCGCCATTCGGTCGAGCAGGAAACCGCATGGAGCCGTTACGTGCTGGACGGCATCGACGGAATTGATCCCGACGAAATGGAAGGCTACATTAAATTCAGGGCGAATAAAATGCTCCGAATGCTCGGCCTGAGCGAACTTTACGAGGAGCATGCCGACAATCCGATGAAGTGGATCCGCGCCTACGTCGACTCGTTCGACAACACGAAAACCGACTTCTTTGAAGGCTCGTCGCGGCAATACACGAAAACGAGCGACCTGAACGGGTTTGATGATTTGTGAATGAGTTTCCTTCCAAACTCCTACAGAAAAAATGAAAAATCCTCCTTCAATCATGGACAAATGTGATGAAATATTTGTTATAATTGCGTCAATGAATATTTTGTCCAAAGGAGAGAAGAGCATGGCGGGTACCGCGAATAAAGAGAAAGACACGAAACCACAAAAAACTTTTGAGCAAAGGCTCCGGGCAGTGAAGGAAGTGACGGAGAAAAAACGGAAAAAAGGCGCTGTGGCGAAAGAGCTCGGCGTCCATCCGAACACGCTCAAAAATTGGATCGACGCTTTTGAGGCGGAAGGCGAGGAAGGCCTCATTCCGAAAAAACGCGGCCGCCAGCCGAAATCACCTTCTGTGGATCCGAACCGACGCCTGCGCGAGCTGGACCGGGAAGTGCGCCGCCTGCGCGAGGAAAATGAAATCCTCCAGAAATTCCTCGGCAAGGTGAAGATCAAGAAAACCGACCGCTTCGACGCCATCACCGAGATGAAGGAAGAGCATAAGGTCCGCCGCCTTTGCATGACGCTCGATGTGTCCGAAAGCGGCTATTACAACTATGTGAACCGTCCGGACAACAAGCTGTCCGACCGCGACAAGGAAGATATCCTCGTCATCCGCCGCCTCATGGAGACGGAAAACGTCGACGATGCGGACTGGATCCTCCTGGAAATGCGCAAGGAAGGCCACCGGATCAACCGGCGGCGTCTCCTCCGCCTGCTCGATCAGATGGACATGATCGAGGAAGACGGGTTTGAGCCTGAAATGAACCCGGACATCGAAGAAGCGGCGGAAGAAGAACTGCTGGAACCGGTCGCCGCGGAATAAATTACACAACGATCAACAGCCGCCGGAACATCGCATCCGGCGGCTGTTC
Source organism: Bhargavaea ullalensis (assembly GCF_042432615.1). NCBI lineage: Bacteria > Bacillati > Bacillota > Bacilli > Caryophanales > Caryophanaceae > Bhargavaea > Bhargavaea ullalensis. The sequence continues at coordinate 37,872 of NZ_JBHLWY010000001.1, read as the reverse complement.
GCTGAATGGATTGGCAAGGAAAGGGGACGGGGGACATGAAAAAGACGGTGTACATCACGCGGAAGCTGCCCGAGGAGGCGGTCGCGCCGCTGCGGGAATCGTTCAACGTGGACATGTGGACAAGCGAGGACGAGCCGGTCCCGCGCGGGGTGCTGCTCGAAAAAGCGGAGGAAGCGCATGCGCTCTGGACGATGCTGTCGGAAGAAGTTGACCGCGAATTGCTCGAGCGGGCGAAGAACCTGGAGATCGTTTCACAGCTGGCGGTCGGCTACAACAACATCGACACCGAAGCCGCAAAGGAACACGGCGTCACCGTCACGAACACGCCGGGCGTCCTCACCGAAACGACCGCAGACCTCGCGTTCACCCTCATGCTCGCCGCCGCTCGCCGGACCGGCCAGGCGGAACGGGCGCTGCGCGCGGGCGAGTGGAAATCGTGGACGCCGATGGGCTTCACGGGACAGGACATCTTCGGCGCCACGCTCGGCATCGTCGGCATGGGCCGCATCGGCGAAGGGGTCGCCCGCCGCGCCCGCGGGTTCGACATGAACGTGCTGTATCACAACCGCACACGCAAACCCGAAGCCGAATCCATGCACGGATTCCGCTACGCCGGGCTCGATGACCTGCTCCGGCAGTCCGACTTCGTCGTTGTCCTGGCGCCGCTCACCGACGAAACCCGCGGCATGATCGGCGAACGCGAACTCGGGCTGATGAAGGAAACCGCAGTTCTCGTGAACGCCGCGCGCGGCGGGATCGTGGATGAAGAAGCGCTGTGCGACGCGCTGAGGAACGGGCAGATCTGGGCCGCGGGACTCGATGTCTTCGAGGAAGAGCCGATCGCCCAGGATCATCCGCTGCTCGAATTGCCGAACGTCACCGCGCTGCCCCATATCGGCAGCGCGAGCATCGAAACCCGGCTCGCCATGATGAAGCTGAACGCCGAAGCGATTGCGGACAGGCTGGAAGGCCGCACGCCCGACAACCGGGTGGTGTGAGCGATGCGAAGGAAGATTTTATTGGCCGCGGGGCTGATTTACTGGATCGGCGCGGCAGTGAAGCCAAAGCGCGTGCGGGCGGGCGTGTGCAGGAAAGTGGAGGGAACCGGCTGAATGAAAATGAACACCAACCAGAAATTCATCCTCGTCGGCGGGCTGATCTTGTTGATCGCCGTCCTGACGATCGTGCTGATGACCTACTTCAACACGAAAGAAATCAAAACCCTCATTTCGGGATGCGAGGAAAACGGGGGGCAGTACGAGTTGACCATCACCAAGCCGCTCACGAGCGGGTATGAATTTAAGTGTGAGCGGTGAGAGAGTGAGGGAGGCCTTGTCCGGGGGGACGGGGCCTTTTTGGGTGAGTGGGGGCGGGGGTGGGAGTCCGCAGGAGAGTGAGTGGGATCATAGGTGGGTTGAGTGAGCGCGTAGAGGGGGCGAGTGGAATCATAGGAGTTTGAGTGTGGGCGGCAATAAGGAGAGAGGCCTTGTCCCTGGGGATGAGGCCTAATTGGGTGAGTGGAATCGTAGAGGTGTTGAGTGAGCGCGTAGAGGGGGCGAGTGGAATCATATGGCTGTCGAGTGAGCGCGTAGGGCGGGTGAGTGGAATCATAGGGTCAGGACTCTCTCTTCTTCAGGCGATCTTTATGGAGATGGCGAAGCGCGCAGAAAGAATAGGCAGCGGTTTTCCCCCAGCCGATCGGGTCCAGGTGACTGCCCAGGTGCCGTCTGGCCGTGCTTTCGGGAACGACTTTGAGGAAAGAGACGAATTCTTTTGTGGTGACCACAGGTTTGATTGTCAGGACATAGTCGAGCAGAGCGCGAGCGATCGACTCATCCGAATCGACGCGTCTGCAGCGGGTGCAACTGTATTGCCGTTGGGTGTCGCGATCCAGTTCGGAACCGCAGTTGTCGCATAGCAATCCAGTGAGGAAATCTGTTTTCAGTAAATGATGCCGCTCAGCCGAAGTTGTCAAATCCGGCCCTAACTGCTCCGTATGGATTCGGATGAATGCCGACTTTGCCAAGCTGTTCTCGACAAGCGGCAAGTTCCTGAATGACTTGTTCAGGTAATGATGGAGCTCTTTTACGGAAATGATTGTGGAATTGGCAGGAAGATTCATCCAGGTATTTTTCGTTGCAAACGCGACGACGCCGGCCACCGGAATATCCAGGTTCCGGTCCAGCAGCCAATTGCGGAGAGCGACTTTCTGGTTTTCCACTTGAATGATGGGACAATCAAATGTCAATACGGTACCGTCCGGCTCGATTCTCTCGATCCGTCTCGGGTACTCGAGCCAGTGCAATGTGCCGCGGATCATTTTGGCTTCGATAATCCAAATTCCTTTTTCCGTGATGATCAGCGTATCGAATTGGGCGATATAATTATGACTGATTTCCAGGCGGACATCCCGCAAAACCGTCCACCAGCCGGGCAGCTGAACGTGCCGCAAATACTGATCCACTGCCAACTCACCTTTGTAGCCGGCCTCGATCCGGCTCGCCTGCTCACCAAAAAACTTTTTCTTCTCATGCCCCGCGACCAAACGGAACTCTGACCGCCTGGCCCTCACCAAATCAATCGGATATCGCCGCTCCTGCATCTCATCGCCCCCTTACGAAAACCATATCACAGCTATAGTCCCAAGGGTATTCAACCCGGCAACTTTGAAAAATGAAGCACTTTCCGATCCCAAATTTGAAAATTGGCATCCGAAAGTGCCGTAAAATCAAATCTTCAAAATGAAGCAGAACCGCCATCGTAACTCCATGATCCCACTCACTCCTCCAACGCGCTCACTCAACCTCTGTATGATTCCACTCGCCCCGCATATCCGCTCACTCATTGCCCCAACGCGCTCACTGGCCCCCCGAGCTTCTCCCAGCCCCCAGCCGCCGCGCAGTAACTCCACGATTCCACTCACACCTCCAACGCGCTCACTCAACCCCTGTATGATTTCACTCTCCCCGCCAACGCGCTCACTGGCCCCCCGAGCTTCTCCCAGCCCCCAGGCGCCTTGCAGTAACTCACGATTCCACTCACACCTCCAACGCGCTCACTCACCCCCTGTATGATTCCACTCGCCCTGCCAACGCGCTCACTCACCGCGCCAACGCGCTCACTGGCCCCCCGAGCTTCTCCCAGCCCCCAGGCGCCTTGCAGTAACTCCACGATTTTACTCACTCCTCCAATGCGCTCACTCAACCCCTGTATGATTTCACTCGCCCCGCCAACGCGCTCACTCTCCCCGCCAACGCGCTCACTGGCCCTCCGAGCTTCTCCGGCTCTCAGCCGCCTTGTAACTCCATGATTCCACTCACTCCTCCAACGCGCTCACTCACCCCCTGTATGATTCCACTCGCCCTGCCAACGCGCTCACTGGCCCTCCGAGCTTCTCTCAGCCCCCAGCCGCCGCGCAGTAACTCCACGATTCCACTCACACCTCCAACGCGCTCACTCACCCCCTGTATGATTCCACTCGCCCCGCGTACGCGCTCACTCACCACCCCAACGCGCTCACTCGCCCCACGAACGCACCCAACCCCCGCCCCAATACCCCAAAATGTTTACCCCACCCAACTCTCCCGGGTATACTACCCACAACGACAATCGAAGGCGGCGATAGGGATGAAGCGGTGTATGCCTTATTTGATGTTTCATGGGCGGGCGGCGGAGGCGGCCGTGTTTTATAAGGATTTGTTCAACCTCGAAATCGTGGAGATGAAGCGGTACGGCGATGCGGAGTTTCAGACGCCGGAGGGGGCGGAGGATTATTTGATTCACGGTTATCTCAAAGGTCCCTGCCTGGAGCTGATGCTGGCGGATTCTACCGAGCCGGAGCCGGAGTTTCCGGTCCGCAGTGTGTCGTTCATGATCGACTGTGATTCAGAAGAAGAGATCCAGCGTCTGTACAAGGGACTCCTTGAGGACGGTCGCCGGCTGATGGAGCTGCAGGAGACGTTCTGGGGCGCCGTTTACGCGAAAGTGGAGGACCGGTTCGGGTTCACGTGGGATCTGAACTATGAGCAGCCGCGCGAATTAAAATAACATCAGTCACAACAGCTTCCGGGCCGTCCACACCGTCCGGAAGCTTTCTTTATTGAAACATTCCGTTCATCTTCCGTTCAACTTCGCCCGTTACAATGGACTTATCGCAACGCGCGACGGGTAGAAGTACTGCAAGGCGCGGCGGATCTGCCGCAAACCGGCTGGAGGGGATTCCATGATTGTTTCCATCATCTTATTCGTCTTGTTCAGTTTCATCAGCTACCGGCTGATCGGAAGCGAAAACCTTCGGGGGAAGGCACTCATCGCCTCGGTCCTGTCGCTCGTGTTTTCGAGCGCCGCCTATTACGTGTTCCATGTGAGAAACGCACCGCCGGAAACACGCTTTTTCCATTTTGACCATTACACATTCCTTTACTTCATCACACTGGTCGTCGTGTCGATGGGGTTTTCGCTGATTCTGGAGATGATGTCGCCCCAGGAAGGCAAGCCGGAAGACGCACCGGGCCTCATCCCGCGGCTTCGTTATTTCGTCTCATCCCGGCTGCGTTATTTGAACCTGCTTGCGGTCGTCTCCCGAAACGGCCTGCTGAAAAGCACGCTCCGGCCGGGACGGGAGATGCGGAGCCGGGAAATGGCGGTCGCGTTTCGCAATACGCTGGAAAAGGCGGGCGGGCTGTTCGTGAAATTCGGCCAGTTCCTGTCGACCCGCTCGGACTTGTTCCCGGCGGAGTTCCGCGAAGAACTGTCCCGGCTCCAGGAAGAAGTGGAGCCGGTTCCAGTCGAGCAGATCCGCGAAGTGATCCGCACCCAGCTCGGCCGCCCCGTCGATGAAATCTTCCGCGAGTTCGATGACGAGCCGCTTGCCGCCGCTTCGATCGCCCAGGTTCACCGGGCGCAGCTGAAAAACGGGCAGGAAGTCATCGTCAAAGTCCTGCGGCCGGCGCTCCGCAAACAGCTGGCGGTGGACGTCCATATTTTGACGAGCTTCGCGGATCTGCTTGCCAGGAGAACGGCGTGGGCTCGCAAGATCGGCATTCGTTCGCTGACGGAGGGGTTCATCCAGGGGCTGCATGAGGAAACCGACTTTTCGTATGAGCTCGGCAACCTCCGTCAGATGAAGAAGGAAGAGAGCGGGAGTGTTTATATTCCGACCGCGTTCAAGGAGTACTCGACAACGGACGTGCTCGTGATGGAGTATGTGGACGGCGTGAGCCTCAGCAAGGCCGCCCGCCGGCTTCAGAACAATCCGGCTGCGCGCGCGGAGCTGGCCAATGAACTGTTCCAGGAAATGCTCGAGCAGATTTTCGACAAGGGACTCTTCCACGGCGATCCGCATCCCGGCAACATCCTGATCCTGAAAAACGGGCGGCCGGCGTTCATCGATTTCGGGGCGGTCGGGCGGCTGTCGGAAATCCAGCGCAACGGATTCAAGTGGCTGCTGATCGGGATCATCCGAAAAAATGCAGATTCGATGGTCACCGGCGTGAAAAGCCTCGTCGAGAATAGCAATGACATCGATTCGCGGAAGCTCGAGCAGTCACTCAGCCAGTTCCTTGCGGAGCACTCGTTCGAAGGCGACATCCTCGACGAAATGGGGAAAGACCTGTTTGAAATCATGGGCCGCTACCGGCTGCAGTTCTACCCGGACGTCGCCGCGGCGTTCCGGAGCCTGATCATCCTGCAGGGCAGCCTGCAGACGGTCGATCCGAATTTCAACCTCGCCGCCGTGCTTGACTCGTACATGAAGACGATCATGAACTTCAGCAGCCTCAAGCAGACCGCGCTCGACAGCATGGAAGACGATCTGCTGAACCTGATCCCGATGCTGAAAGCCCTGCCGAAGCGGATCGAAGGAATCACCCGGCAGGCGGAAGACGGCCGGTTCACGATCCGGATGTCGCTGTTTTCCGACGAGGCGAACGTCCGCTTCATGAATTCCATCGTCTCGCTGTTCTTCACGGGTCTCGTCGGATTCGCGTTCGGCGCACTCGCACTCGGCGCACTGTTTCTCGCCCAGTCCGAAGAACCGGGCGGATACTCGTTCCTCGACGTGTTCGGCTATTCCGGACTCGGCCTTGGCGTCACGATGCTCATCCGGGTCGCCATCCAGAGCATGCGCCGGAGGCAATAAATTCCACTCAATCGTTATCCGGATATAATCCCACCAGGAGGTGCAATCATGGCGGCAGTCCAAAAGCACTCAAAAATGAACCTCGGCTTCGTGGTGCTCCTGGTCGGCGTGTTCATGGCCGCGCTCGACAACGGAATCATCTCCGCGGCGCTCACGACGATCAACTCGTCGTTCGACGTGTCCGCCACACACGGCACATGGGGGATCACCCTTTACACGCTCGGCCTTGCCATCGCGACGCCGATCGCCGGAAAACTGTCCGACCGGTATGGCCGCAAAAAGCTGTTCCTCATTGAAATCGCGATCTTCACGATCGGCTCGCTCGGCGTCGCGCTGAGCCCGAACTTCGCATTCTTCCTCGGCGCCCGGCTGTTCCAGTCGCTTGGCGGCGGGGGGATCTTCATCATCGCGAGCTCCTACGTCATCAGCACATTCACGAAAGAAAAGCAGGGCAGCATGCTCGGACTCATCGGCGGCATGAACGGCATGGCGTCGGTCATCGGCCCGAACATCGGCAGCTTCCTGATCGACCTGACGGGCAGCTGGCATTGGCTGTTCCTCATCAACGTGCCGATCGGCATCCTGCTCATCGTCTTCGGGATCTTCTCCCTGCAGGAATCGAAAGTGCCGGTCCTGTCGAAGATCGACTTCTTCGGAATCGTGCTGCTGTCTCTCTCGATCCTCAGCATCATGTTCGCGATCAACAACCTTGGCAACAACAGCTTCCTGAACTGGAGCGTCCTCGGCCTCCTGCTGCTCGGCGTCGCCATTTTCGCCCTGCTCATCTTCGCTGAAAAGCGCGGCGAACAGCACAACGTCGACCCGATCCTGCCGGTGAGCCTGCTTCGCAAAACGACTTACTCGGTCACGATGATCATGGCGCTTCTGTCCGGCACGTTCATCGGCGCGATCATCTTCATCCCGTCGTTCGCCGAACAGATCCTCGGCATCCCGGCCGCCAAATCCGGCTACTGGATGACGCCGCTCGCCATCGCATCCGGCATCGGCGCAGGCGGCGGAGGCTACTTCGTCGACAAGCAAGGCCCGGTCCGCACGCTCATTATGTCCGGCGTGATCTCGATCATCGGCTTCGGCGGCCTGAGCTTCTTCACCGACACGAAACTGATGTTCATCATCCTCTCGGTCATCGCAGGCATCGGCTTCGGATTCGTCCTCGGCGCCCCGCTCACCGTGCTCACATCCAACGCGGCCGGCGAACAAAAAGGCTCCGCGCTCGGCACCCTGAGCGTCGCGCGCCAGATCGGCCTCACCATCTCGCCGACCGTCTTCGGCGCCATGATCCAGCGCGGCTTCAGCCAGCTCGGCGACATCATCCCGGAGAAGCTGCAGGAACACGGCGTCGACCCGAGCACCATGCCGCCCGGATCGATGGACAGCATCCAGGGCGCCGGCTACAGCAACATCCAGGAAAGCATCGCGAAAATCCCGTCTCCGGACGTGCAGGATGCCCTGCGCGAAGCCTTCAACGTGGCGGCCCATAAAGCCTACGACCCGATTTATCTGACCACTGCCGTGATGGCGGCTTTGATCATCGTGCTGGTCGTGGTATTTGCGAAGAAGTTCCGTGCAGACGCGGCCGAAGATGCGGCGCGCGAGGCGGAAGGGGAAGTGTGAGTGAAGGAGGAGTCCCTGCGGGGGCTTCTTTTTTTGTGGGGTGGGAGTGGGTGAGTGGGTGAGTGGGTGAGTGGGATCATAGGAGTTGCGAGTGAGCGCGTACATGGCGTGAGTGGAATCATACGGGCCGCGAGTGAGCGCGTACGGCCTCCGAGTGGCTTCATCAGAAAAAACGCTCGCCGGGGCGAACGTTTTCTTCCTTCATTCCGATCAATCCATCCGACGCTTTTTATAAACCACGACTGTCAGCACGACCGCGGCGGCGGCCCAGGCGGCCAGCACGAGCAGGTTGCCGCCGACGGATTCGCCGCTTTCCATCCCGGCCCACATCGTCGCGAGCTGTTCGCTCGGGAGATAGTTGATCGCCGTGACGACGGTTTCATTCGAAATCATTTCCTTGAACATGCCGGCCATGCCGAAGATGAACATGACGGGCATGCCGAGGATGCTCGTTTCCATGACAGTGCGAGACAGCAGGCCGAGCAAAGTGCCGATTGCGAGGAAGATGACGAGGCCAAGCACGATGCTCACCGTGAACAGCGGCAGGGACGGGACGCGGAAATCGGCCAGGAAGATCGATCCGATGATCACGACGAGCGTCATGACACCGCTGAGCAGGCTTTTGCCGATCAGGATTTCCATCGTGCTCGCCGGCGACAGCAACAGTCCGCGCAAAGTGTTTTTCTCCTTTTCCTCCGCAACCATCGCGGCCTGGACGAATGCACCGGCAATGACGAGGGCGAAGGTGATCGGCATGGCGGCAAGCGGTCCTTCACCGGCGCCGATCCGGCCGAGCCAGGCGGCGAAAAATAGGGGGAGGGCGAGTGTGATCAGCACATATCCGTTGCGCTGAAGGTCTTTCCAGTCTTTCATAAAGATCGCATTCACGCGTTTCATCGAAAAGGTCATCATGCCAAGTTCCTCCCTGTCATCTGTACGAATAGATCGCCGAGCGACGGCTCGTTCGAGTGGATCGTCACCAGCTCACCGCGCTCCATGAAGCCGGCAATCGCAGCGGCTCCTTTGGCATCCGGCTCGATTGTCACCGTCTGCTGATTCTTCAATAACACCGAAATTGTCGGCCGGCCCTGCATCGTCCGCAGATTCCGCGGCGTGTCGAACAGCCGGATTTCCCCGTCATGGAGGAATGCCACCCGGTCACAGAGCGACTCGGCCTCTTCCATGTCATGCGTCGTCAGGAAAATCGTCGTGCCCGCACGGTTGAGCGCCTTCAGCCCCCCGTGAATGTGCCGGGTGTTCGCCGGGTCGAGAGCGGAAGTCGGCTCGTCGAGGAACAGCAGGTCCGGTTTGTGCAACACTGCACGGGCGAGCGTCACCCGCTGCTTCATCCCCTTGGACAGTTTCTGCACTGGCGTCTTTTCCTCGCCGATCAGGTTCACCATCTCCAGTGCCTCCCGGATCTCTCCGCGGTCCGTTCCGTAAAGATCCGCGAACAGCCGGAGATTGTCCGCGACCGTCAGCCGGTCATACAATCCGCTGTTGTCGGTGAGAATCCCGATCCGCTTCATCCGTGCCGGGTCCTTCAATAAATGAACCGGCTCGCCGAACACACGGACTTCGCCGGCGGTCGGTGCGAGCTGTGCGGTGAGAATCTTGATCGTCGTCGTCTTGCCCGATCCGCTCGGTCCGAGGAAGCCGATCGTCTCTCCTTTTCGCACGCTGAAATCCACATCTTTTAAAGCTGATTTGTTTCCGAATGATTTGACGAGGCTGCGCACCTCAATGATGTTCTCCATGTTTCCGCCCCTTTTCGCCGTGGTCGTTTGCTTGACCCTAATGTACCGCGGATTCATCGGAAACGCAGTAATATCAAGGCGAAAGGAGCGCAGGGAGGGGTGAATGGAGCAGAGGGCGGCTGAATGGAGCCCCTTTTCGGCCGGCCGGAGCGGCTCAGATCCCGAGAAACGCCTTCAGTTGGGCATACTTTCCCTTGGAGAGGGGAACGGAGCTTTTATTTGGATCTTCAAGGATGAGGCTGTAGCTGTTCCGCGTCCATGTAATCACTTCGCGGACCCGCTGCAGGTTCACGAGATACGACCGGTGGCAGCGGAAAAACCCGAACGGCACGAGCCGCTTTTCCAGATCGCCGAGCGTGATCGCGCACGGGAAGGTCTCGCCGTTCACGTTCAGCATGGACACGCCGTCGGTGCTTTCGACGAACACAATTTCCGTCGGATCAAATAAAATCAGCTTGTCGTTCACCTTGGCCGGCACTTTGTCGAAGCGGATCTGGATGGAGGAAGGTCCGTCCTCGTAATCGGGGGCTTCTTCTGTATTCGGCACTTCTTCCACCGTAGGGTTTTCCTCTGAAATTTCCTCGACCGTCTCCTCCGGCGCGAGCTCGATCCCTCTCAGACCGTCGCGATTCAGCCGGTAGACGGTCGGACTGATGGCGACGGCGTTCTCCAGGTTGCTCGTCGTCAGCAGCACTGCGCCGCCCGCTTCCGTGAATTCCTCGAGCACCCGCTGAAGGATGATCCGGCTTTCAATGTCGAGGTTCTGCTCCGGTTCCTCGAGCAACAGGAGGTCCGGCTCATGCACGATCGCCCGTGCAAGCTGCAGCCGCCGTCTTTCCGAATGGGAGAGCTTGCGGATGCGCACCCGTGCTTTGTCGGCGAGCCCGACTTTCCCCAGCAGACCGGCCGGCGCCGATCCGCTTCCATACAGATTGCGGAACAATAGAAGATATTCGGCCGGCGTCAACCGCTCGTACAGCGCGTCATCAAGCAGAAACACGCCGATCCTCCGCGCCAGCTCACGTGCCTTTCCCTTCGTGGGCTCCTCCAAAAACCGGATTTCCCCGTGCAGCACCGGCTCCACGCCCGCCGCCATCCCGATCAGCAGCCGCCCGGTCTCATGATCACATTGCACCGCCGTGATCCTGCCCGCCGCCACACTCAAATCAAACCGCGGAAACACAACCGAATTTCCCGCTGACTTCTCCACCTGCCGGAACTCCAGCACCGCCATGTTGTCATCCCCCTGCTGTCGTCTGAATTCTCTCTACCAGTTTAATGAAAGACGGGGAGGGCGGCAATAGGGGGGAGCCGGCAACCGGCAACCGGCAGAAAAAGCCCAATGTCTTCCTGCAATTGATATACTAAACTCAACAGCATGTCCGAAAAGCGGGTGAGTGAATGTCGGCGATTGAGATTTTGACGTGGCCGTTCCGGCAAAAGGCGATCAACAGGATCAATAACAAAGAAAGCTATTTGAACTACCCGGTGATTTATCTGTTGAACGGCAAAAAAGAAGCGTATATCGGCGAAACGGTTTATTTTAAGCATCGGATGAAAGCCCATTTGAAAAGCAGGCGGAACCTGGACCAGATTCATTTGATCAAGCATGAGCGATTCAACCGGTCTGCCACGTTCCACCTGGAAACCAAATTGATCAATTACTTTTTGGGTGATGAAAAGTATGAGCTGCAGAACAAAAGCAAGACGGCGAGCGACTTCACCCACAACTATTACAACAAGCCCTTTTACGACCGGGATGTGTTTGAAGAACTTTGGCGGAAGCTGCATGAAGAGAAGCTGGTGGATCATCAGCTCCACGAAGTGGAAAACAAAGACATCTTCAAGCTGTCCCCGTTCAAGGAGCTCACACTCGAGCAGCTGGACCTGAAAGACCGGGTGATGGCGTTTTGCCGCGCGCAGGTGCAGACCGATCCGGGTGAATACGGAAGCCTGCTCGTCGTGGAAGGGGAGGCCGGCGTCGGAAAAAGCGTCGTCCTCAGTTCAATTTTCAACAGCATTCAGGAAGAGACCGCGGAACCGTCTTCCGAGTTTTACGGCAAGGACAATTACCTGGTGGTCAACCATGAAGAGATGCTCAAGACGTACAAAGGAATCGCCAAGCAGGTCAAACATCTGAAGGTGAAAAATTTCACGAAGCCGACGTCGTTGATTAACCGGCTGCAGAAAGAAGACGGCCGTGCAGATATCATCTTTGTGGATGAAGCCCATCTGCTTTTGACGAAACCCGACGCCTACAACAACTTCCACGGAAACAACCAGCTGGAAGAGCTGCTGAAAAAGGCGAAAGTGGTCGTGGTCATCTACGATCAGGACCAGGTGCTGAAACTCAAAAGCCTTTGGAGCGCAGAGCTTCTGGAAAAGCTGAAACGGCTGAGCGCCCACCACGAAGAGTATCAGCTGACCAATCAATTCCGGATGCAGGCCAACGATGACGTTCTCCGCTGGATCAATGCCTTTAAAAGGAAACAGCTGCTCCCCATGCCGGAGGATGACGGCTATGATCTTCGCGTGTTTCAGACGCTGGAACAAATGCACAGCGCCATCATCCAAAAAAATCAGGAGCATGGGCTGAGCCGGGTGGTGTCGACGTTTGATTTCCTGCACAAAAAAGACGGGCAGACCTACTACATCAGCGAATCCAACGGCGAATACCGGATGCCGTGGAACACGACCAGCACACAATACACATGGGCGGAAAAAGCGGAAACGGTCAACGAAGCGGGCTCCATCTACACAGTGCAGGGCTTTGATCTCAACTATGTCGGCGTGGTCCTGGGCCCTTCCGTTCAATATGATGAATCCCGGGATGAACTCGTCATCGATCCGGAGAAATACATGGACAAAGGCGCTTACACCGGGACGGACGGCATTGCCGATGTGCAACAGGCCAAGGAGAAAATCGTGTTAAACTCGATCAATGTCTTGATGAAACGCGGCGTAAAAGGCCTATTCCTCTATGCTGCGAATGAAACTTTGAGGAAAAAACTGCTCGCGGATCAGCGCGAGAGAGACGAGAAGTGATCCCGCATTCATCCGCCGCGCCCCCGGTTCATATCCTATAGGTGGAGGTGTGCGGATGCCGAGAGTGAATTACCGCAGCAAAGACGTGGATCTGATGGCGCGGATGATGCGGGCGGAGGCGGAGGGGGAAGGAAACCAGGGGATGCTGTACGTCGGCAACGTGATCGTCAACCGGGCGGTCGCGGATTGCCTGGATTTCGCTGATGTGCGGACGATCGAAGATGTGATTTTCCAAGTGCAGGGCAACAACTATTCCTTTGAAGCCGTCCAGAAAGGAAATTTGTTTTACCAGCGTGCGAGAGAATCGGAAAAGCGGCTGGCGCGGCAGCTCCTGGAAAGTTGGCGCCAGCACCCGGCCAAATACGCCCTCTGGTACTTCAATCCCTACGCCCCGTGCCCGCCGACCTGGTACGGCCAGCCGTTCACCGGCCAGTTCAAGAACCACTGCTTCTACGAACCCGCCGCCGGCACATGCGCAAGCGTCTATAGTTAATGAAAGAAAAAGCAAACCAACCTCGGGCCATGACGAGGTTCGTTTGCTTTTTTTTCGTGGTCAGAGCGGATGATTCCACTCAGAAGCCCTACGCGCTCACTCGCGAGCCGTATGATTCCACTCGCACCTCCTACGCGCTCACTCACAGCCGCTACGATTCCACTCGCCCCCGAACCCACTCACCCGGGGTCTCCAGGCTGAAACCCGCCCCTCGAATCAAATATGCACACCACCCGGACTATGATTCCACTCGCGCCTCCTATGCGCTCACTCGGCAGCGATATGATTCCACTCGCGCTGCCTACGCGCTCACTCGAGGCCGCTATGATTCCAATCGCCCCCCGAAACACTCACCCACAGCCCCCAGGCTGAACCCACCCCCCGAATCAAACGCACCCACTCCCAAACAATATGATTCCACTGGCCCCCTCGCCGTATGCTATACTATTCCGAAAAGTGATATTTCGAATAGAGAAATATCTAAGGGGGAGGCCCATCATGACAAACGACCAAACGCTGACAGAAGAAAACCTGCTGCTGGAGTATTTGACGGTGAATTCTGCGTACGAGCCTAAAGCGATTCCCGAGACGGAGCGGTTCACGTTCATTTCCAAAATCACGGGGATTCCGCAAGTGTGGACGCTGGATCCAGCGGGCGGGCCCGTGCCGTTCGCGGAGATGCCGGACCGGGTGCTGAGCGTGTTTCATTCGCCGGACGGGCAGCGCACGGTGATCGGGATGGATCATCACGGGAATGAAAAGCAGCAATTATACATTCTCGACAACAATCCGAACCGGACGCTCGAGGAAGCCGGGGAAGAACTGCTCGCCGCGGAGAATCACGAGAAAGCGGAAACGGACCACCTGCCCGAGCCGAAGCCGCTCGTCCATTCGCCGGAGCATTTCCACTACCCGGCGGGCTGGTCTCCGGACGGGTCCCGGATCGTCTTTTCGAGCAACCGGCGGCATCCCGGCCATTTCGACGTGTTCACGGTCGATGCCGACACCGGCGAAGAAAAGACGATCTACGAATCCGACGCCAACTGCGAACCGCTCGGCTGGATCGACGACCGCACCGTCCTCGTCTCGCTGAAGGAAACGAACATCGACAGTGCGCTGTTCGCCGTCGATACCGAATCGGGAGAGACGACCAGAATCGGATCGGCCGGCACGCCCGCACGCCATGCATCGCCGGCGGTCATCCCAGGCGCGCGAAAAGGCTATCTGCTTACAGACGCCGGCGAAGACACGCAGTACGTGGCCGCCTTCTCGCTCGATGAGCCGCACACAATGGAAAAACTTCTGCACTGGAAAAAGTGGGACATCGAAGAGATCGCCCTGTCGCCGGACGGGCGGCTGCTCGCCTTCACGCTCAATGAAGGCGGCATTTCCCGGCTTGGATTCTACTCGCCCGACACCGGAGCACATGAACTTGCCGACGGCCTGCCCGGCGGCGTGATCGGAGGACTGTCTTGGCTGACCGGCACACGGCTCGTCTTCACCCAAAAATCGCCGACCGAGCCCGGCGACATCTGGGAATACCGCCCGACGGAAAGAACGGCGGTGCGGCACACGAACCTTGGGCAGTCGGACACCGCCGGCCCGCTTTGGGCGGAGCCGGAGCTGCATGCGTTCTACTCGTTCGACGGCCTGGAAGTTCCGTATTTCCTGTATGAAAAGTCGGCGGAGACGGGCCGTCCGGCGGTGATCTGGGTGCACGGCGGGCCGGAGGGTCAGTCGAAGGCGGAGTACAATCCGGTCGTGCAGTACCTCGTCCACCGGGGATTCGCGGTCGCGGTGCCGAACATCCGGGGCAGCCTCGGGTACGGACGCCGCTACCTGAAACTCGATGACGCGGACAAGCGGCTCGATGCGGTGGCGGATCTTGCGGAGCTTGCCGGCGATCTGGCTGCGTCGCACGGCGTGGATTCCGGGAAGATCGGCATCATCGGGCGCAGCTACGGCGGGTTCATGGTGCTGTCGGCGCTCACCCATTATCCGGAAAAGTGGGCGGCGGGCGTCGACGTCGTCGGCATGTCCAATCTGCGGACGTTCCTCGAAAACACCGGCGAGTGGCGGCGCTACTTGCGCGAGTGCGAGTACGGGACGCTCGCGGAGCACTCGGAATTCTTTGACCGGACGGCGCCGATGAACCTGACCGACAAGATCGAGGCGCCTCTGCTCGTGTTCCACGGCCGAAATGACACGCGCGTGCCGGTGAGCGAAGCCGAGCAGCTCGTCGCGGATCTCGAGTCCCGCGGACGGGAAGTGGAGCTGGTGATTTTTGAGAATGAAGGCCACCAGACCGAGCGGATCGAAAATCATATCCTGATGCACACGAAGACGGTGGAATTTTTCGGGAAGCAATTAAGGGGGAACCGTTGATGGAGAAATTGTGGAAAGACGAGCGGGTGCAGGCCGCGCTCGCGTTCATCGAACAAGACAACGACGCCACGACCGAAGAGCAGATCGAACTCACGGAAATCGAGGCGCCGACATTCGCCGAAGCGGAAAAGGGCCGTGCCTACCGGGCGAAGCTGGAAACGCTCGGCCTGGAGGAAGTGGCGACGGACGCAGCGGGCAACGTGTTCGGCAGGAGGCGCGGGAAGGGAAGCGGGCCGACGCTCGTTTTGTGCGCCCACCTGGATACCGTGTTTCCGGCCGGCACCGACGTCAAGGCGAAGCGTCGGGACGGCAAAGTGTTCGCGCCGGGCATTGCAGACGACGGCCGCGGACTCGCCGCTGTTTTGGCGGTCCTCCGGGCGCTCCAGTCTGCGGGCATCGAGACGGAAGGCGACCTGCTGATCGGGGCGACCGTCGGCGAAGAGGGCCTCGGCGACCTGAACGGCGTGAAGCATTTATTCGCGGAGCGGGGGGATGAAATCGACGGCTTCATCTCGATCGAACCGGGCGCGCCCGACCGGATCACGTACCTCGCGACCGGGTCCAAACGCTACTCGGTCAAGTACCGCGGACCCGGCGGCCACTCGTTCGGCGACTACGGCACCCCGAGCCCGGTCCACGCACTCGGCCGCGCCATCGCCGAAATTTCGTCGGTCCGGACACCGGAACTGCCGAAGACGACTTATAATGTGGGCGTGATCGGCGGCGGCACGTCCGTCAACACGATCGCCGAGGAAGCGGAAATGATTCTGGATCTCCGGTCGACATCCGCTGACGAACTCGCCCGGCTTGAACGCGAAGCCCTGCGGATCATCCATCAGGCGGCGGATGAAGAAAACCGGTTCCGCGGCCGGCCCGGTGCGGTGTCGGCGGAGCTGGAACAAGTCGGCGACCGCCCTGCGGGAAGCCAGGATCCGGAAAGCACCATCGTGCGGATTGCTGCTAATGCCTCCAGACTGCTGGGGTATGATCCGGTCCTGGAAGGCGCCTCCAGCACCGACTCCAACGTCCCGATCCACCTCGGCATTCCGGCTGTGACACTCGGCGGCGGCGGAGAATTCGGCGGCTGCCACACACTGGGCGAATGGTTCGACCCGAACGGCGCATTCGTCGGCGTGCAGAAAGTACTGCTCACCGTGCTGGCTTTGGTCGGCGTGCCGGGTGTGGCGGGCGCGGGGCTGGAAGTGAGGGAGAAGGCGGTCAGGTGAGGCGGGAGCGGGGCGAGTGAGACGCAATCCTGGGCGAGTAAGTCGCAAACACTCCCGAGTGGGACGCAATCACCTCCGAGTGAGACGCTATCCACTGTCTGTGACTAATTTTTTACTTCTCAAATCAAAGATTCTCCGCAGGTGGAGAATCTGCCAAACCCATAAGGAAAACCTTCCGGCGCGCCGGAAGGTTCATTTAAGGGCTTAGAACATTTGGAGTAACCGGATCATCCGGAGGAAAAAGGGGAAGACATCTGTGGCGAAATAACGAGTGAGTCGCTTTCCTCTGCGAGTGAGACGCTTTCTCCGGTGAGTGAGACACAATCGTGCCCGAGTGAGTCGCTTTCCCTTTTTCGCCCCTCAAAAATAAAAACGGCTTCCGGAGATTTTACTGCCGGAAGCCGTTTTTCCTATTTTATTTCATGGGTTTTCTGTTGTTTATCTCTTTGATGCCCGGTAGCCGGCCGCCTGGGCTTCGGCTTCTGAGCAGAACATGACTTCGGCGTTCGTGCGGTCGTAGTACTGGCCGCCCGGCTTGTGATAAATATGGCTGCTGGCGTTGCCTTTGATATTGCAGGCGCCTGCCGGCTGCTGCGGTTGGGGAGCCGGTTTTGGCTGAGGAGCCGGGGCAGGTTTTGGAGCAGGCTTCGGCTTTGGCATGTTCTGGGCGGGGGAAGCCTGTTCTCCGCCATTCACGACTGCCGCATCAAACCCTCGGTCCGTCGCATAGTTCTCGACCGACCAAATCCCGACTGCCTGCTGCTGGGCTTCTTTCTGCAGCGTGTCATAGCGGTCCACGTATTTGGTGTTCGGCGCGTAAACATACGCTACGCGCGCAAGCCCCTTTTTCAGGAGCTCCTCCTGCACCGACACGCCGTCAACATACACGTAGGCCAGCAGACGGTTGTACTTATCCCGGTCTGACACGTCGAACTCCAGCTCGATCGACCCGCTCTGGACCAGCTTCGTCGTGAATTCCTTCGCCTCCCGACCGAACGGCTGCACACCGAGGCGCGGGTGGTTCGTCTCGGGCGTGTCGACGAGCAGGAAGCGGACGGATTCTGTCCGGCCATCGATGTTCACTTTGATCGTGTCTCCGTCAATCGGGTTTGCAAGAGTGACCGGCACACGGTTGGACGCTGCTGCCGGCTGGGCTGCTTCCTTTTGGACGGATTCTTGCGCAGCCGACCTGGTCTTGGCCGTAGCCGGAACTGCCGCAACTTCAACTGACTTCAGCTCAGCGGATTTCTCGTCGGCTTGGGAGACCTCTTCCGCTTCTCTTTTGGCGGTCTCTTCATTTGGAGCCTCTTTTATGTCGGCGATTTTCGTTGGCGCTGCAACCGCCGACTCGGACTTCACTTCTTCATCGGAGGCCACCTGATCGGGAGCCGGGCCCGCAAAGATCACGATGACCATGGCGGCCAGGAATGCCCCCGCCACTTTGGAATGCCGCTTGATTGACGGCTTCATCCGGAAAGCCAGCTGGAGGAGGAAATCTGCCCCGCTGCCAATCAGACCGGCCAGTGCGGCGGCGAAGAAAATAAAGTAGAGCCGGTCGATCAGCACCCCTGCCGAAAACAGAAGCATGGCAGCGAACAGCGCCACCCAAACCCCGATGGCCAACCTGGTTCCGAGCACCACTTTGCGTGCGTCATGCTCCATCTTCAGGGCCAGTCTGATAACCAAAATGACCACACCGGCTGCCAAACCGGCGGTCGCCAGTAAAAATAATAAGGCAAATAATATGGACATCCATGAGTCTCCTTCTCGTGAAAATAACCAAGAATCATTTTCTCACGGAATTGGAGAACCGTCCATATGATTATTGCCAGAATGAGTAAAAGAAAAGGAACTTCCAACGAAGGAAGTTCCTTTTGAAGAGACGATGTAAATGCGGCACTACCGGGCACTCTGACCCCGGCCGGAGATGCGCGTCATTCC
This sequence comes from Bhargavaea ullalensis, assembly GCF_042432615.1. Lineage (NCBI taxonomy): Bacteria > Bacillati > Bacillota > Bacilli > Caryophanales > Caryophanaceae > Bhargavaea > Bhargavaea ullalensis. Next base: position 19,251 of record NZ_JBHLWY010000001.1, on the reverse strand, counting down.
CTTTTCCACTTCCCGTCGGAGGTGCCCATTCGCGCGGGACAAGGCGGTGCCGCGGCCCTGTGATGGAGATAGTATACGCACTAAGGATGAGAGATATACATGGAAAGCGGAAAAAGTTTAGGGGGGAGGGGTGTTTATTATGTTGGGGCCGTGTTGGATCACGAGTGGCGCAAGTTTGGGCTTGAGTGGCGCAAGTTGAGGCTCGAGTGGCGCAAGTTAGCCCCTGAGTGGCGCAAGTTGGCCTCCGAGTGAGGAGAGTTTCCTGAATTCCTCTGATTTGGTCCGAAACGCTCCGAATCACCTGTGGATAACTCTCCGTTTTTCTTGTCAAATTTCAATTTTGGCATCGGAAATTGCCTCCTTTTGCAAACTTGAAAAGTTATGTTTTTTCTTCTCTTTTTTATGCTATGGTGTCGTTGAGGAGGTGGGGGAGTGGGGGAGAGGAAATACCCGCTGGAGTTAAGGAAGCTGGAGGCGGCGCTTGGCAGAATGTGGCCGGGCGACCGGGAGCGAGAGGACATTGAGGAAAAAAGGTACCGGGTGGAAGCGGGGTTCAAGGGGGAAGTCATGGTCGACCAGCATTTGCGCGGGCTGCGCCTGCCGGTGAATTGGACCATTCTCCGAGACATCCGCCTGCAGATGCACAAAGATTACATTGTTCAGTTTGACACACTCATTGTGACGGACCTCGGAATTTGGATTTTGGAGTCCAAGCAAGTCCGCGGCCGCCTGCATTGGCACGAGAACCCGCGCCGTCTCGAGCGCATCGACGACGACGGCACGATCTTGTCGATGAACTGCCCGATCACCCAGCTGGACAATCAAAAAAACGCGCTCGCCGGTTGGCTCGGTGATCGGGGCATTTGGACGACGGTCTCCGGCGCAGTTGTCTTTACCCGGCAGAATGTGTGGGGCAGCTTGCCGGAAGATGCGCCGTTCATCTCGGTGAAGCAGATCCCGTCCTACTTGAAGCGGGAAATCAATGCAGCAAAATCCGCCGGCGACCACTTTTCTTTTGAAATCATCGCAGATCTCATCCGGACCCATCAAGTCGAACCGGATCCGACTCCTGCCGTCGACCTGTTCAACCTGCGGCCCGGCTGGTTGAAAACGGGCCTGCTCTGTGAATGGTGCTCGGGAAAATTAACCCGGATCTCCCAGCGGACCCACGTGTGCCACGGCTGCAATAAACCCGTCAACGGAGACCCATACGGCCGGGCCCTGCTTGATTTTGTCCTGGTGTTCAAAACATCATTCACCAACCGAGAATTTTGCGAGTTTGCGGAGATTTCATCTTCGACAACCGGGAGACGTACCTTGGAACGATACCCACTTGAAGTGATTGGGAAAACCAATCGACAAAGATACAGATTCGTGCCAACACTCCACCTGGATCACTCGGGGCAGAGATTGAAGAGGCGGGGAGAGGGTTAGATTCTTTATGAGTGGCGCGAGTTTGGCCTCGAGTGGCGCGAGTTTGTGCGCGAGTGGCGCAAGTTGAGGCTTGAGTGGCGCAAGTTGGCTCTCGAGCGGCGCGAGTTTGCTTTTGAGTGGCACGCGCTATGCACTTATGGTTGGACGAATCTCTATTTTATAGTTGGAGCCGTCGGGCATGGGAAATCCATGCCGGTAACTGAATCGGGTGGTGAGTGGCGCAAGTTTGGCCTCGAGTGGCGCGAGTTTGGCCTCGAGTGGCGCAAGTTGGCCTCCGAGTGGCGCAAGTTGGCCCTCGAGTGGCGCAAGTTGGCTCGTCACCCGCTTCCACACTCCGCCCACACAAAAAAGCTTCCGCCCCCACGGAAGCTTTTTTGCCTCTCACCTCACACCTTCACTCAACCGTCACGACAATTTCCGCAGTCCGGCCGGTGTCGCCGACTGTTCCTTCGACCGTGTAGTCGCCGGGCGCCAACAGGTCGGCGGTTTTCAGGTTCCAGAACACCGGGGCGTCGGCGGTGATGCCGTTGACCAACCGGATCTCCAGTTTCACCGGGAGATTCGGCATCACTCCGGCTGCGGTCCTGACGGCTGCGGGTTGTTCGACTTCCTCGACGGCATATTTCACGGCACGGGTATCGTGCGCCCTCACGAGGAAGCTGGCGAATTGGCCGCGGCTGACCGCTTCTTTCGGACGGAATTCCAGCACATGCGTTACGTTATTCTTTGCCAATACAAGAATCGGCTCGCGGAAATAAGGGGCGGCTGCATGCAGGTCCCGCATGGATACGATTTCATCCGGCACATCCTTCAGGCCGAATGCGTTCACAAGCACCTTCGCCATCTGTTCGCGCGAGATGAGCTGGCGCGGGCTTACGTTATTGTTCGGGTTGCCGTCGAAGATGCCGGCGTTCCGCACGACCAATGACAGTCGGTATAACTCCTCGTCTGGTCCGTCCGCGGGTACGTCGGCAAATGCCTTCACCCCTTCAACATTATACGAATCAAGCGTTTCTCCGGATTGGCTCAGGACGAGCTTCCCGAGCGCCTTGATCGCATCCGCGCGGTAAACGGCTTTGCCTGGCTTGAATGTGCCGTCCGGATAGCCGGTCATCACTCCAAGCTCCCGAGCCAATAGTATATTTGCCGAATGCTCGCCGGACTCCGGTACATCCGTATACACGGGTGCCGCTGATGCAGTCGGCACCAAGAAAGCCAGCACCAGCACTGCCACCACCCAGCCGCCAAACCATTTTTTCATGTAAATGACCCCTCTCTGTTTGGATTCTCTTATCCTTCCATACCCTTCCACGCCGCCCGAGAATCAGCCCGACGGCCGTGTATTTTTTGCCTCTCCGCCCAAAACCGACTTTCCCGACCGAAAAATAATTTTTCGAAAAAGAGTTGACTTTCAATCAGGCACCGGGTAAAGTAGGTCTCAATCAACGAAACCAACCAATTACATACACATCATTTTCTTATCGAGAGAGATCGAGGGACAGGCCCTATGACATCTCGGCAGCGGACTCCACAGCGAGCACCGTGCCAATTCCTGCAGACGCGCACCGCGTCTGATAGATGAGAAAAGATGGCCAAACCGGCCTTCTTTTTCTTGTCGTCTTCAAGAAAAAGAAGGTTTTTTCGTTGCCTCGAACACAAGGAGGTCCGCCCAGTGATTGAATTCAAGCAAGTGTCCAAGACATTCACGCTCGGTCCGCGCGAAGTCCACGCGGTGAAAGATGTGACCCTGACGGTCGATCAGGGAGACATATTCGGCATCATCGGCTTCAGCGGCGCCGGCAAAAGCACGCTGCTGCGGCTCGTCAACCTGCTCGAGCGCCCGACGTCCGGCCGCATCGAGATCGGAGGGACGGATGTCACTTCACTCAAGCCGAAAGAACTCCGCAAACAGCGCCAGAACATCGGGATGATCTTCCAGAACTTCAACTTGTTCAACTCCCGCACGGTCGCCGGCAACATCGCCTATCCGCTGAAGCTCGCCGGCACGCCGAAAGCCGAAATCGGCCGCCGGGTCAATGAACTGCTGCAGTTCGTCGGGCTCGCCGACAAGGCCGGCAACTATCCGGATCAGCTTTCCGGCGGCCAGAAGCAGCGCGTCGGCATCGCCCGGGCGCTCGCGAGCAACCCGGACATCCTCATCTGCGACGAAGCAACATCTGCGCTCGACCCCGACACGACCGCCGACATCCTCCGGCTGCTCAAGAAAGTGAACCGGGAGTTCGGCATCACGATCCTGCTGATCACACACGAAATGGAAGTGATCCAGTCAATCTGCTCGAAAGTCGCCGTCATGGAAAACGGCGAAGTGATCGAGTCGGGCGGCGTGTTCGACGTCTTCACCGACCCGCAGCACGGAACGACCGAACGCTTTATCCGCTCCGTCCAGCAGGATCTTCCGTCGCCCGGAATCCTCAAAGAGTGGCGCGACGGAGGCGGGGGCAGGCTGTACCGGCTTTTATTCAAAGGAGCGATTGCGAATGAGCCGGTGCTGTCGCGGGTGACCGCCAAGCACGGCGTCACGTTCAACATCGTGTACGGCTCGGTGCGCGAGCTGCAGGAGCGGCTGTTCGGCAACCTGATCGTGTCGTTTTCGGGCGATCCGGATGCGGTCAGCGCCGCCATCGCCGAAATTGCGACGCTTACGGACATCGAGGAGGTGATCGAACTTGAACGTTGACTGGACTACATTTTGGCCGCGGATCGTCGAAGCGACGGGCGAAACGCTCATCATGGTCATCGCGACGCTCATCTTCGGCTCAATCCTCGGCGTCGTCATGGGACTGCTGCTGTTCGTCACCCGGCAAAACAACATTCTGGAAAATAAACTCGTCTTTAACTTGCTGAACCTGATCATCAACATCGTCCGGCCGGTGCCGTTCATCATCTTCCTCGTCGCGATTTCGCAGCTCACCCGGCTCGTCGTCGGCACGACGATCGGCACGGCGGCCGCGATTTTCCCGATGACGATCGTCGCAAGCTTCACGATCGCGCGGGTCGTCGAGAACAACCTCGTCTCGATCGATCCCGGCGTCATCGAAGCGGCGCAGGCGATGGGGGCGAGCCCGATGCGCATCATCTTCACGGTGCTGATCCCCGAAGCGCTCGGCCCGCTCGTCCTCGGACTCACGTTCGTCTCGGTCACACTGATCGACTTCTCGGCGGTCGCCGGGACGGTCGGCGGCGGCGGTCTCGGCCACGTCGCGATGACGTACGGCTATCAGCGGTTCGACGGCAGCGTCATGGTCGTCACCGTCGTGATCCTCATCGTCCTCGTGCAGCTGGCGCAATGGATCGGCAACACGCTGTCGCGGAAGATTATGCGGCGGTGAATGAAGGTGCTGTCCATTCTGTCGAAGAAATTCGCTCGCTTACCGCCCGGGGTAAACGCCCGCCTGAAGCGCAGCTCATCGAACCATACAAACAAAGGAGAATGCACTTATGAAGAAAATCTGGTTGCTCGCTCTGCTGCTCATCACCGCACTCGCCCTCGCGGCCTGCGGGAATGCCACGGCGGATTCAAAAACGGTGAAAGTGAAGATCGGCGTCAACGGAGCGGACGGCGCCCAGTGGCCGATCCTCAAAGAAATGGCGAAGAAAGAGGGCATCGACGTCGAGCTCGTGGAATTCGCCGATTACACGCTTCCGAACAACGCGCTTGCCCAAAAGGACATCGACCTGAACGCGTTCCAGACGATTGCGTTCCTCGCCCAGTACGGCAATGAAAGCGGCAATGACCTCGTGCCGATCGGGTCCACCCAGTTCGCGCCGATGGGCCTTTATTCCGAGAAGATCGGGGACGTTTCCGAACTGAAAAAAGGCGACAAGATCGCCATTCCGGACGACGCGGTCAGCCAGGCGCGCGCACTCCGCCTGCTGGAAAGCGCGGGGCTCCTGACGCTTTCGGACGACTTCGGACTGTTCGATGATCCGACGAAAATCACGGAAAACAAGCTGAACCTGGACATCATCCCGATGACGCCGCAGCAGACCCCGCGTGCGCTTCCGGACGTCGCCGCGTCGGTCATCAACAACGGAATCGCCGGCCAGGCCGGGCTTTCCCCGTCCGACGACCCGATTTTCAAGGAAGATGAATTCGATGCGAGCGTCCGGCCGTACGTGAACTGCATCGCCGCCCGCGGAGAAGATGCAGACAATGAAACATACAAGCGCATTGCGGAGCTTTACCAGACCGACGAAATCGCACAGGCGATCAAAGAAGACACGAGCAACGGCTCTGTCCTCGTCAAACTGACCAAAGAAGAACTCGACGGAACGTTCAACGAACTGAAGGAATAAAAGGAGAGAACCCTGATGAAGAAACTGTGGCTGCTCGCACTCGCTCTGGTCACCGCACTCGCCCTCACAGCCTGCGGGAACGCCAACGCGGACTCGAAAGAAAAACCGGTCAAGGTGAAAATCGGAGTGAACGGGGCGGACGGCGCCCAGTGGCCGATCCTGAAGGAAAAGGCGAAGAAGGAAGGCATCGACATCGAGCTCGTGGAATTCGCCGACTACACGCTCCCGAACAACGCACTCGCCCAGGGGGACATCCAGCTGAACGCATTCCAGACGATCGCGTTCTTCGGCCAGTACGTGAAGGAAAGCGGCAATGACCTCGTCCCGGTCGGCTCCACCGTGTTCGCGCCGATGGGCATTTATTCCGAGAAGATCAAGAACGTGTCCGAACTGAAAAAAGGCGACAAGATCGCCATCCCGGACGACCCGGCCAACCAGGCGCGTGCGCTCGTGCTGCTGCAAAGCGCCGGACTGATCAAACTCGCAGATGACTTCGGACTGTTCGACGACCCGACGAAAATCGCGGAAAACCCGCTCGGCCTCGACATCCTCCCGATGACCGCCCAGCAGACGCCGCGCGTGCTGCCGGACGTGGCCGCCTCCGTCATCAACAACGGCATCGCCGGCCAGGCGGGCTTCTCCCCGGCCGATGACCCGATCTTCAAGGAAGACGAAACCGACGAAAGCACCCACCCGTATGTGAACATCATCGCCGCCCAGGCCAAGGACAAAGACAATGAAACATACAAGCGCATCGTCGAGCTGTACCAGGAAGACGACGTGCAAAAAGCGATCCAGGAAGACACGAACGGCGGCTCCGTGCTCGTCAAACTGAGCCCGGATGAACTCGACCGGATTTTCAACGACCTGAAAAAATAAACCGAGACCAATGGAGGGATCCCCAATGACCGTAGCCCAGGACGCAAAGACGAGGATTTTGGAATCGATTGAAGCGAACCGCCACCGGTACATCAACGTGAGCCACTATATCCACGCCCATCCCGAAATCGGGAACGAGGAGCGCATCGCGAGCGCCCGGCTCGCGGCACTTCTTCAAGAAGCGGGCTTTGAAGTCGAGACGGGCGTCGCCGGACACGAGACGTCGTTCCATGCGGTGAAGGACAGCGGGGAAGAGGGGCCGACTGTCGCGTTCCTCGCGGAGTACGACGCGCTGCCGGGCATCGGCCACGCGTGCGGACACAACATCATCGGCACGACGAGCGTTGCCGCGGCGATCGCGCTTGCCGAGCAACTCGATGAAACGGGCGGCCGCGTCTCCGTGCTCGGCACCCCGGCCGAAGAAGGCGGTCCGAACGGCAGTGCGAAAGGCAGCTTCGTGCGCCACGGGTTCCTCGAGGGGGTCGACGTCGCGCTCATGATCCATCCGGGTGCGAAAACCGGCCCGACCGGCGAAACGCTCGCCGTCGACCCGCTCGACTTCCACTTTTACGGCCGGCCGGCGCATGCATCGGGCGCACCGGAACAGGGGATCAACGCGCTGGACGCGGTGATCGGGCTGTTCAACGGCATCAACGCCCTCCGCCAGCAGCTGCCGTCCGACGTCCGCATCCACGGCATCATCACACACGGCGGCGACGCCCCGAACATCATTCCCGAATACGCCTCCGCCCGCTTTTTCATCCGCGCCGAAACGTGGTCGCGCACGGAAGAGACGGCGAAGAAAGTCCGTGCGATCGCGGACGGCGCGGCCCTCGCCACCGGCGCGACCGTCAAAGTCGAACGCTTCCAGAATGAAGTCCGCGATTTCGTGCTCAACGCGGTCCTCGACGAAGTGATTTGCGAAGAACTCGAATCGACCGGCGAAACGATTGTCCGAGAAAAGCGGAAAGGGAAGGGCTCGACCGACGCCGGCAACATCAGCTACGCCGTCCCGACCGCCCACCCGCACATCAAGATCGGACCGGACAACCTGATCGGCCACACCGCCGAATTCCGCGAAGCCGCCAAATCCCCGGCCGGCGACGAAGCCCTCATCCGCGGCGCCAAAGCCCTCGCCGCGACCGGGCACCGCCTCTTGACCGACGCCCCGCTGCTGCACCGGGTGAGGAAGGAATTCGAGGAAGCGCTGAAGAGGAAAGAACGGGAATAAAAGAGGAAAGCGAAACCTCCGGCGGGCGCCGGAGGCTTTTTGTCTCTATATAGAAGGAAGTCGGGGGGGGAGAGAGGGAGAGGGAAACACTAGCATCAGAGCGACACACTCGGTCTGAAGCTCGACGAAAGGCCTTCCGGCTTTGCCCGGAAGGCCTTTGAAAAGGGAAGAACTTCCGGCGAGCCGGAAGTTTCCGATTGGGGTTAGATCGGTGAGGGGTAGTGAGGAGTGAGTGGTGGAGAGGGAGCGTGTGAAAAAGGGTCAGGCAAGAGTGTGTTCATAGTACTATGGAAATTACACAGAGAACTGACCCACATCCCGGCGACGCGGTCACCCACAATTTCTATGATTCCACTCATCAAGCCTGCGCGCTCACTCAAAGCCCCTATGATTCCACTCATCACAGCAACGCGCTCACTCAAGGCCCCAATGATTCCACTCACCCCGGATGGTGTCCCGAAACTCCATCAGGTGAAGAAATCCGCTCGCTTACCGCGGATTTCTTCGACTTCTGAGTGAAATTCCCACAGAGAACTGGACACAAGGTGAAGGAAGTGAGGTTCTCACGGAAGCGACACACCTGCTACAGATTGCGTCTCACTCGAGTCCAAAAGCGACTCACTCGGCCCCGATTGCGTCTCACTCGAAGCCAATAGCGACACACTCACGCTCCATTGCGTCTCACTCGCGCTCATTGGCGACACACTCGCCACAAATTGCGACGCCCTCACGCTCCAGGCACTGTCCTCACCCTCGGAAATCCTCACGCCCGCACGCTCTACCCCCGACGTCCCATCTCCCCGGAAATCTTTTCAGCTCCCTCCACCACTTTCTCAATAAACTCATCCACCTGCTCGCCGGTCACCTGGCTTTCGATCGCTTCCACGCTCAGTGCCGCCAGCACGCGGCCCTCGTAGTCGAACACAGGCGCGGCAACGGCGAGGGTTCCCGGGGTTTTTTCGCCGCGGCTGATGGCGAATCCTTTTCTTCGGATCCCCCGCAGCTGTCCCTCGAGTTCCGCCCGCCCCTCCTCATCGTTCAACAGCCGGTTCAGCAGTGCGCCCGCTTCCCGCCGCTCCATGTTGGCGAGCATCACTTTGTTCGCCGCGCCGATGTGCATCGGGATCCGCTCTCCGATGGCGTCGATGATGCGCACGCTCTGCGGGGAGTCGATGCGGTCGATGATGACCGACACATCGTCATTCGGCGCGTTCAGATAAACGGTTTCCCGCACATCCGCCGCGAGTTCTTCCATCACCGGACGGGCCACGATCCGGACGTCGAGCTTTTCATATTTTCTTAGCCCGAGTTCGACCCACCGGTAGCCGAGCTCATACTGTTTCGTCCGCTCTTCCTGGGAGACGAGGTCATGGGATTCGAGCGACTGCAGCAGGCGGTACACGGTGCTGATCGGCAGGCCGGTCGAATCGGCGAGTTCGGCGGGGAGCCATTTTGTCCGCTCGGGATCCGACATGGCATCGATAATCGCCATCGCCCGGTCAATCGATTGAATCATCCGCTCCGCCTCCTCTCATTCCCTTCATTGTACCAAAATCCGGGCCTGGATTGACCTAAATGTTCAGACCCTTTCCAAAAGAATAAAACCGATTGACAACCTCCTGCAGACGGCATAGAATAAAAGAAAGATTTCGCATTACAGAATTAATTCCACGATGCGGAATAATTTATTCATCAATCATGAAAACGCTTTCCGTAAGCTGGCAAATCGTTAAAGAAGGGTTTGAAGGGGATATGGACGGGTTCACGAAAGCAATTGCGGCACTCACCGACTTCATCTGGGGGATTCCGCTGATGGTGCTGCTGATCGGCGGGGGGATTTTCCTCACGGCGAGACTCGGATTTTTCCAGTTCCGATACTTTCCGCACATCATCAAACAAACATTCGGCAAGATCTTTTCCAAATCTGAAGGGGACGGCACGCTCACGCCGTTCCAGGCCACGACAAGCGCGCTTGCGTCCACGATGGGCGCGGCCAACATCGTCGGCGTTCCGGTCGCCATTGCACTCGGCGGACCGGGGGCCATCTTCTGGATGTGGCTCGTCGCGCTGATCGGGATGGGCACGAAGTACTCGGAAGTCGTGCTCGGCATTCATTACCGGGAGAAAAACAAAGAAGGCGAATTCGTCGGCGGCCCGATGTACTACATCAAAAAAGGCCTCGGCTGGAAGAAAGTCGCCGGGTTCGTCGCATTCGCGCTCATGATCGAAATCATCGCGAGCACGATGGTCCAGGCGAACTCGATCGCTTCGTCGATGAGCGGTTCGTTCGGCCTGCCGCCGCTCGTCACCGGCATCGGAGTCGCACTGCTCGTCATCGCCGTCACGTACGGCGGCATCAAAACGATCGGGAAAGTGACCGAAAAACTCATCCCGTTCATGGTCGTCATCTACCTCGCGGCCGCACTCGCGGTCCTCATCTACAATTTCAAAGAAGTGCCTCAGGCGTTCCTGCTCATCTTCGAATACGCATTCCGCCCGATGTCCGCAGCAGGCGGATTCGCGGGTGCCGGCGTCGCAGCGGCCATCCGCTGGGGACTGGCACGCGGCCTTTATTCCAACGAAGCGGGCATGGGGACCGCGCCGATCGCGCACTCCGCCGCGATCAATGATCACCCGGCGAAGCAAGGGTTCTGGGGTGTCTTCGAAGTCATCGTCGACACGCTCGTCGTCTGCACGATCACCGCACTCGTCGTCCTGACGTCCGGCGTCTGGCAGACCACATCGCCCGATGACGCGTCGAACATGGTGACACAGGCGTTCGTGCCGCTGTTCGGCTCGTCGATCGCCGGCACGATCGTCACCGCGACGCTGTTCCTGTTCGTCATCACGACGGTCGTCGTCATCATTTATTACGGCGAAAAGCAGGCGGAATTCCTGTTCGGCACCGGCGCGTCGAAAGTGATGCGCGTCGTCTACATCGCCGCGATTTTCGTCGGTGCGCTCGGCGGGCTCCGGTTCATCTGGCAGTTCCTGGACCTCCTGCTTGCAGCGGTCGTCATCCCGAACGTCATCGCCGTCCTGTTCCTGAGCGGCAAAGTGAGAGAAATCACGAAAGACTACTTTACGAACCTGTACCCGGTTGAACATAAAAAGAAAGCAAAGGGAGGAAACCCACATGTACGAACAGCTGAAAGCGATGGAAATGCAGGCGCAGATTGAAGCCATCACGCGCCACCTTGTCGGATTGAACTCGATCAACGGAACACTCGGAGAAGTCCGGATCGTCCAGGAGATCCATCAGATCCTGTCGTCTTTCCCGTACTTCCGGGAACATCCGGAAAACCTGTGGCTCCAGAAGATCGAAGGCGACCCGATCGGCCGGCAAAACGTCTTCGCGCTTGTCGAAGGCGCCCATAAATCGCCGCAGACGGTGCTGTACCATTCGCACATCGACACGGTGGCGGTCGACGACTTCGGCCCGCTGAAAGAACACGCGTTCAACCCGGACGCGATGGAAGAATTCTTCCGCGGCTACGAAGCAGACCCTGAGCTCCGGGCGGAAGCCCTTTCCGGCGACTGGATGTTCGGCCGCGGCTCCGTCGACATGAAAAGCGGCGCCGCCGTCCACATCGCGAACATCCTTTACTTCTCCGAACATCCGGAAGAACTGAGCGGCAACGTGCTCCTGCTGTGCAACGGCGACGAAGAAAGCGAGCACCGCGGCATGGTCGGCGCGCTCGGCGAGCTGAACCGGCTGCAGCACGAGTTCGGTCTTCACTTTGTCACGGCGATCAACACCGACTTCATCACGCCGCTTTATGACAACGACCCGAACCGCTACATCTACACAGGCGCCGCAGGCAAGATCCTCCCGAGCTTCCACATCTACGGCCGGGAAGTCCACGTCGGCGACACGCTGTCCGGCATCGACCCGAACTTCATCGCGGCGAAACTCACCGAGCGGCTCCACAACCGCTACGAGCTCGCCGAACAGATCGAAGGCGAAATGGTCCTGCCGCCGACCGTGCTCAAGCAGCGCGACACGAAAGAACTGTACACCGTCCAGACCGCCATCTCGAGCCACCTATACTTCAACTGCTTCGTCTACGAAGAAACGCCCGAACAGATCCTGGCGAAGTTCATGCACGAAGCCCGCGAAGCGGCCCGCGAAACGGAAGCTTATATGAAGGAACAGTTCGACCAGTTCATCCGCGTCACCGGCCTTCCGAGCCGAAACCTGAGCTGGGCGATCGAGGTCACGACGTACGAAGACTACGTGAACTACCTGGCAGCGCGCGGCGTCGACGTCCGCAGCGTCATCGACGGCGTGCTCGCGGGTGAACGAACAGGCGACCTGCGCGACCTCAGCTTTGAAATTGTTGCGGCCCTCCAGGCAGCCGATCCGGAGAAAAAAGCCCGCATCATCCTGTTCTTCGCACCGCCGTTCCTCCCGCACAACTACCTGAAAGCAGAAGACGGCCGCGACGCCCACATCCAGGCGACTGTCGCACGCGTGCTCGAGGAAGTCGGCGCCGAAACCGGTGAAAGCTTCCAGCTGAAAAAATTCTTCCCATACCTCGCCGACGGCAGCTTCCTGTCGCTCCACGAAACGGAAGACGAGCTCGCTCCGCTCACCCGAAACCTGCCCGAATGGAACAACATCTACGGCATCCCGTTCGGCACGATCAAGAAACTCAATATCCCGAGCGTCAACATGGGCGTCTACGGCAAAGACGGCCACAAATGGACCGAACGCGTATATAAACCATACTCGTTCGGCGTGCTCCCGGGCCTAATCCGGAAGGCGACGGTGAGTTTGCTGAAGCAGGAATCTGAAGAAAAAATGTTAGAGACTGTTTAACCTAAAAACTGTCCCCTCCGAGAAAATCGGGAGGGGACAGTTTTTTACGATTTGGATGCTTGTTCCTGCGGGATTGTTGCTGATTGAATGTGTTCCTTTACAAAAACAGCCATTCGGTCCATCGCTTCCATTAGGTTGTTCATCGAGGTTGCATAGGAAATCCGGATAAATCCTTCGCCGTACTTGGTGAATGAACTTCCGGGAACGACGGCGACATGTTGTTGCCCAAGCAATTTCTCGGCAAACTCATATGAAGTGAGCCCCGTGTTCTTAATGGAAGGAAACAGATAAAAAGCGCCTGTCGGCAGGATGACGTCCAGGCCCATTTGCCGGAGTCGTTCGACTACAGCATCTCTTCTTTTCCGATACTCTTTGTTCATCTCTGCGGGAAGGCTGCGGCAATGATCAAGTGCTTCGATGGCCGCATACTGACTCGGCAGGGAAGCGCAGATGGAGTTGGACAAGTGGACTTTCAATATGGTCTCGATCAGATACTCAGGGCCGAGCACAAATCCGATTCTCCAGCCGGTCATCGAATGGGACTTGGACACTCCGTGCACCAGAATCAGCTTTTCCCGGATCTGCGGATAGGAACCAAACGAGACATGCGGTTCCCCGTACGTGTTCTGGCTGTAGATTTCATCAGAAATGATGAACACGTCATGGCGCTCCAACACAGCGACCAGCGCATCCATCTCTTCCTTGTCCAAGGTCACGCCGGTCGGGTTGGACGGCAGGTTCAGCAGCACAGCCTTGGTCCGGTCCGTGATGAGCGATTCCAGTTCGGCGGGATCCGGCCGGAAGCCGGTTTTGGAAGTGTCCAGGTAAACCGGCACTGCACCTGCCAGATGAATCACCGGCTCATAGCCCGAATAAATCGGTGCCGGAAGAATCACCTCATCGCCTTCATTCAAGATGGCGCGCAGGGTGGAGTCGATCCCTTCACTCGCCCCGGTGGTGATCAACACTTCTCCATCCGGATTGTAAAGGAACCCGTATTCTTCCCGGAAGAAAGCGGATACACTTTCGCGCAGCCGAAGAAGGCCGGCATTGTGGGAATAGCCGGTCTGATCGTTTCGGATGGCGGCAATCGCCGCTTCTTTGATCGGCGCCGGAGTCGGAAAATCGGGCTCTCCCAAAGTGAGGTTAATTCCGTCGGGCAGGGCGGCCGCCTTATTGGCGAATACACGCGTTCCCGGCACGCTGATATTGACCGCTTTTTCATTCAATCCGTTTTTCACAGTCATCACGTCCTCTAATTGTCTTCTGTATACTGTATACATCATAAATGAAAAAGAAGATCCTGTAAAATGAATCTTTTGAGTGGGCAGAAAAGTTTAAAAACGAATTGACAATCATTTTGGATTCAAGTAATCTTGAATCACACCATGTATACGGTATACAGAGGAGCGAAAGGTAAGCGGTTTCATTTATGTGAAAAGGGGAGGAAAAAACATGAAGATGAATAAACTCACAGGGGGATTTGCAGCTGTTTGTCTGTCGGCTTCCATGATTCTGGCCGGCTGCGGCGACACGGAGAAGGTCGAAGCGGACGGAGAACAGGTGAAGTTGCAGCTTGGCCATGCCATGTCTGAAGGAACACCGGCTGCAGATCTGATTGAGGAAATGGCGAAAAACGTGAAGGAAGAAACGGATGGCCGAGTCGTATTTGACGTGTTCCCGAACAGCCAGCTCGGTTCGGAAACGGAAATGCTCGAGCAAGTGCAGATGGGAACGATGGAATCTGCTGCGATCATGGTCGGCACGATGCAGTCCCTGGACATGAAAATGGCCATTGAAGACCTTCCTTACATGTGGAAAGACATTGACCATGCACGGGCGGCCTACGACGGGGAATTCGGCGAATATCTTGCCGGGGTGATGGCAGAGCAGGACCTGAAACAGATCGGCTATATGGAGTGGGGATTCCGCCATATTACGAACAACAAAAAACCGATTGTAGAACCTGAAGATATGAAAGGTCTCAAAATCCGCGTCGCCGAGTCGAGCCTTCGGATTGATGCATTTGAACAGCTCGGCGCCCTGCCGACATCGATGGCATTCAGTGAAGTGTACGGCGCCCTGCAACAAGGCGTTCTGGACGCACAGGAAAACCCGCTGGCAAATATCGTCGCACCGAAGTTTGACGAAGTGCAGGATTACCTGTCGCTGACCGGCCACTTCTACAACACGGTCATGCTCGTCGTCAACAACAGTACCTGGGACAAGATCTCCAAAGAAGACCAGGAAATCGTACTGAAGGAAGCAAAGCGGATTTCCGAAGAAGTCCGTGTACAAAACGATGCCATGCAGGATGAGTATTTGAAGACCCTCGAAGAACGGGGCATGGAAATCAATGACAACGTGGACACAGAAGCATTCCGCGATGCGATGCTCCCGGTTTATGACAAGTGGGAAGAAAAGCACTTCGGAAAAGAACTGATGGATATTTATAGAGAAGCTTCCGGCTGGTAAGAACTTGTTTTCTCTTCCTGAGTGTTGATGCAGGGAGAGAAAACTTTTTTCTGAATGGAAGACTCGTTCGTTTAAATCGTTTCAGAGATGGGGGAGCACGTTGGACAAACTCACGAATATCATCGCGAAAATATTGACCTACCTTTGCATCATCGCCATCACCGGATTGGCTGCCATCGTTCTGGTCCAGGTGGTGTCCCGGTTCATCGGGGTGTCCATCCCGGCCACCGAGGAACTATCCAGACTGCTGATCGTCTGGCTGACGTTCCTGGGGGCGAGCCTGGCCATCCATGAAAAAATGCATCTCGGCGTCCGGTATTTTGTCAGTCTCGCAAGCGTGAAAAACCAGAAGATCATCGATACATTCATCTACATACTGACAGTGGTGCTGCTCGTCATCCTGGCGGTGTACGGATTCAGGCTGACGTCATCGGCCATGTCCACCCTGTCTCCGACGATGAAAATGCCGATGGGGATTTTCTATCTGGCCATCCCGCTCAGCTCGGTGTTTTCGATTTACTTTGTGCTAATGAACATTTTGAAGCCTGATCCGATGAAACAAGGGGAGGCGAGCTTATGATTATCGGGATTCTCGTCGCTTTCTTTGTTCTCTTGTTCCTCGGGATGCCGATTGCGTTCACAATCGGGCTGGTCTCAATCGGGGCGCTGCTGATCAGCGGTGTGTCACTGGAAGTCGTCGTCCAGCGAATGTTTGCCGGCGTCAACAGCTTTTCCTATCTGGCCATTCCGCTGTTTATACTGGCCGGGAATATCATGGGAGAGGGCGGCCTGACGAAACGGCTCATGGCTCTGGCGGATGCCATCGTCGGCCGCTTTTCCGGCGGCCTCGGCATGACGGCAGTCGTGACGAGCGCCTTCTTCGGAACGGTTTCCGGCTCCACGGTCGCCACGACTTATGCGGTCGGATCGGTGATTGTGCCAAGAATGAAAGAACAGCGGTACAGCAACTCGTTCATCGCCAGCATCATCGGCCCGGCGGGCGTGCTGGGTCTCATCATCCCGCCGAGCATCACGATGGTCATACTCGGCATCACGGCGAACATTTCCATCGGGGACCTGTTTATCGCCGGCTTCCTGCCGGGCATCCTCCTGACCGTCGCCCTGTGTGCGTACGTCGCGTTTATGTCAAAGAAAAAAGGATTCGGCGTCGTTGAAAAAGCGCATGTGAGCGGCAAGGAGTTCTGGTCGATCTTTAAATCGGCCCTGTTCCCGCTCCTTTCGCCTGTCTTCATCCTCGGCGGGATCTTCAGCGGACTGGTAACGGCAACAGAAGCGGCCATCATCGCGGTCGTCTACGGCTTCATCTTGTCGCTGTTCTACCGGGAGTTGTCGATGTCGAAGGTGAAGGACATCATGGCCGGCACCGCCGTGACGTCCGCCATCATCCTGATCATCATCTCTTTCGCGAACGTCTTCACTTATGTGCTGACGGCCAACCGGATCCCGGCGGCCATCACTGACTTCTTCCTGCAGTTTGCCTCGACGCCGCTGCAGTTCCTGCTCATCGTCTCGGTGATCCTGCTCATTCTGGGGACCCTGACTGAGGTCACATCGCTGATCATCTTGCTGAGCCCGATCTTCATGCCG
Source organism: Bhargavaea ullalensis (assembly GCF_042432615.1). Classification (NCBI taxonomy): domain Bacteria; kingdom Bacillati; phylum Bacillota; class Bacilli; order Caryophanales; family Caryophanaceae; genus Bhargavaea; species Bhargavaea ullalensis. The sequence continues at coordinate 2,485 of NZ_JBHLWY010000001.1, read as the reverse complement.
ATCGCGATGAAATATGGAATCGACCCGGTCCACTTCGGCATGGTGCTCATCATGAACTTCGCACTCGCCAACATCACGCCGCCGGTCGGTCTTTCCCTGATCGCCGGCAGTAATGTCACGGACAAGAACATGGGAATTGAGAACACGTTCCCGTATGTGTTGCACGTGATCGGGATCGTCGCGATTGTCGTTCTGATCATTATTTTCGTACCACAAATTTCAACTGTGCTCCCAGATCTGTTCGGTAAGGCGGCGGGCGTATGATCAGGAAAACACCGGAATTCAGTGTTATCCACAATGTACATGGCGGCAAAGGCAGCATGGAAATCGCCCGGATTCTCACGGACGAGGACCGGGCGGGCGCCCTCCGGCTGTTTGCGAGGGTCACTGTGCATCCGCATTCAACCATCGCCTATCATCTTCATGAGGAAGACTCCGAAATTTATTATCTGCTTGAAGGAAAAGGAATTTTCATAGATAATGGGGAAAAGAGAAGTCCCGTTGAAGCCGGGGATTTTTGCATGATCCGACAAGGTGAAGGGCATGGCATCGAAAACCCTTACGACGAACCTATCGAACTGTTGGCCGTTGTGTTTTAAGCAATCGGGAAAAGAGGCGTTCTGACTTGAAAGTGATCAAGCAAAGCGAAACATTGGCTGAGCAAGCCTACACCTTGCTGAAAAAAGCCATCATCAACGGGGAACTGCAGGAAAAGCAGCCGCTTCCTGAAGAATCAATGTCAAAGGAACTGGGAATCAGCCGAACCCCGCTGAGAGATGCACTCAATCGGCTCGCGCTGGAAGGCCTGGTGATCCAGAAAAAAGGCCGTCCCGCCATCGTCGCCGGATTCACGAGAGAAAAGTCACTGGAATACATGGAAATCCGCAGCGTACTGGAAATTCACAGCATCACCCAGATCATGGACCGGGTAGATTCGCTGTTCATTGATCAACTCAAGGAAAACCTGTTGGAACAGCGGGGAGCCATCGATGAAAATGACTTTCAGAAGTTCATCGAGCTGGACAGCGAGTTTCACATTCTGCTCGCTTCAAAAAACTCCAATGAAGAAATGAAAGACTTGATTGAGCGGATGAACACGGGCGTGAACAGAGCCTTCCTCATATTGTCCAACACGGTTCCCCAAAGCGCCCGGAGCGCTTACGCGGAGCATGTCGAAATCCTCCAGGCTCTGGAGCAGAAAGAAGCCGCACAGGCTAAAGAAAAAATGATGGTCCACCTCAATAACGTCGAAAAACGTTTTTTGATGTACTACTCCAATATTCCCGTTGGTTGAATAAGGGAAAAACAATGAAAACATCCGGCTGAACTGAACCCCGAAATACGGACACTTTAAAAAAGTCCTGTTTCGGGGTTTTTGCGTGCTTGAAAACTTCGTTATACTGGACACAAAGTTGAACGGAGGAGATCAAATGGGTCGCCAATCTTACAATGAACAGGTTCGCAGGATACTGGAGGGAAATCCGAACGTCCGCCATGTAAGCGAGAAAACCATCCAATACACACCAGAATTTAAGTTGAAGGCGGTCAAGGCCCATAGAGAGGGCAAAACTCCCTATGAAATCTTCCTGGAAGCCGGCCTGGACCCTAAGATCATCGGGACAGACCTTCCGGCAGGTTCACTTAAACGGTGGAGGAAGACAGTGGATGCGCTTGGGGAGGATGCGTTGCTTACGGAACGCAGAGGCCGTGGAAGTACAGGAAGGCCCACTTCAGGCAGCCAGTCGGCGGAGGACCGGTTAAAGAAGGCGGAAGCCCGCATCAAATACCTGGAGGCTGAACTGGATCTGGTAAAAAAGCTAGAAGCGGCCGAAAGGAGGATGAGGAAGTAACCCTGTCGCCTGGCGAAAAGTATTCGCTGATCGAGGAAGTCATCAGAACCCACGGACTCAAGCGGGCCGTTGCCTATCTTTGCCGGGTGGCAGGGGTCCGACGTCAGGGTTACTATGAATGGCTGGCCGGCCGCGAGTCACGCGATCTCCGTGCGGAAGCTGACTACGAGGACTACCTCCTCCTAAAGGAGATTCAGGATAAGAAGAGAGGCAAGGCCGGCTACCGAGCCCTGTATATGATCCTTAAAAATGATTAAGGCGTGGTCATGAATCATAAGAAGATTCTTCGCCTGACCGGTCTCTACAGTCTTCACGCAAGCATCAGAAGAGCCAATCCTTACAGGAAGATGGCAAAGGCCAACCAGGAGCACCGGACGGTGCCGAACCTACTCAACCGTGAGTTTGACCAGGATGAACCGGGCAAGGTCCTCCTGGCGGATATTACCTATCTCTATCACGGCAAGGGGCAGCCGGCCTACTTCTCCGGTGTCCTGGACGCCGCAACCAAGGAGTTGATTGCCTTTGAGCTGACCACCAGTCTGACGATGCCCATTGTCTATCGCACCTTGGCCAAACTGGAAGAGGCGCTGGATGGGAACATCCACCCGGAGGCCCTCATTCATTCGGATCAGGGT